>NZ_CP075185.1:3985000-4302137 GCF_020510685.1 Dechloromonas denitrificans | reverse complement strand
GCGCCTGCCGACCCAGTCCTCCGCCTTGCTGGCGGTCCTGATGCTGCGCGGTCCGCAGACGGCCGGCGAGCTGCGCCTGAACTGCGACCGGCTGCACAAGTTTGTCGACATTTCGTCGGTCGAGTCCTTTCTCGAGGAACTCGCCAATCGGGCCGCTGGCGGCCTGGTGGTCGAACTGCCGCGCTTGCCCGGCTCACGGGAAAACCGCTGGGCGCATCTGCTGAGCGGCGAGCCGAGCAGCGAGGCGCCGGCCGCCGGAGCACGGGCCGGCACGGCCAGTCAGGAGATCGATGAACTGAAGGCGCGGGTCGACACGCTGGAAACCGAGCTCGCCGAGTTGCGCGCCATGCTGCTCGGCCTGAAGGCCGAGCTCGGCGGCTAACCCAGGCTAGTCGGCCAGTTCGATCTGGCCGTTGATCGTCGTCGTGACCAGGCTTTCGCCGGCTTCGATCGGCAGCGGTTCGGCCTCTGCCTTCATCATCGCCCGGCTGGCGCGGAACATCGGCATCGGCGGGTTGGCGCCACTCTGCTGGATGTTGAGCTGCTTGACCTTGTAGGCTTTGCCGAACACCTCGGCGACCAGCTTGGCGCGACTCTGGAAGGCACGAATCGCCGCCCGCGTCGTCTCGTCCTCGGTCGCCAGCCGGGTCGCCGGTGAAGGTTGCTGGACCAGGTTGCCGACCGCCAGGCGCATCTGCTGCAATTTGCCAAGCAGATCCGAGACGCTGGCCTGGTCTTTCGATTCGAGCACGATTTCCGAGCGCATCCGCCAGTTTTCGATTTTCTGGTTCTGGCCATAGACCGGGTAGGTGTGCTGCTGGCCGCTCTTGGCCGCGACGCCCGGCTTGCTCTTGATCAGCTTGAGCGCCTCGGCAATATCCTGATTGACCCGGCGTGCCAGTTCGGCCGGGTTGCTGCCGCTGGCTTCGGCGTAGACCGTCGCGCTGATCATGTCGTTGGCGGCCGGCAGGCTGGCGCCGGCGGCGAGTTCGATGGTCGTCCCGGCCTGGGCGGCACAGGCGAGCAGGGCGGAGGTCAGCAGGGCAAGGGTGGTTTTCATCAGGCAGTTCTCCGGTTGTTCAGTTCGATAACGAAACGATATGGCGTAGTGCCACGGATTTGCGTTGCTTCCCCCCGCTGCCCCGTTTCAGCGAGGGCGCGGCTTGCCCGCCGCTTTGGCAACTGGCTTGGCGGTGCGCCGCGCCGGCCCGGCGGCCGGGGCATCGAAGCCGACCCAGTTGCCGGGCCGATTCTTCGGCTTGCGCCCGCCGGCGACCTTCGGCTTTTTCGGTTTCTTGACTAGTTGACCGGCGCCATTGGTCATCGGCACGCGATGATCCGGCTCGAAACCGGGCTCTTCCTCGCGCTCCAGCGTCTTCTTGGTCAGCGTTTCGATGGCGGCGAGCAGCGGCGCTTCGTCGGCGCAGACCAGCGAGATCGCCTCGCCGGTGGCGCCGGCCCGGCCGGTGCGGCCGATCCGGTGAATGTAGTCTTCGGCGACGATCGGCAGGTCGAAATTGACCACCTGCGGCAGATCATTGATGTCCAGCCCGCGGGCGGCGACGTCGGTGGCGACGAGAATCTGCACTTCGCCGGCCTTGAACGCTTCGAGCGCCCGCAGCCGGGCCGGTTGCGGCTTGTCGCCGTGGATCGCGTCGGCCGGGATTTTCTTCGCCTGCAGCGTGCTGACCAGCAACTCGGCACCTTTGCGCGTCTTGACGAAGACCAGCACCTGGCCCCAGCGGCGATCTTTCAGCAGATGCAGGAAGAGTTCCGGCTTGAGCTTCTTGTCGACCGGGATGACCCATTGCTTGACGCTGCTCGCCGCCGTGTTGCGCGGGCTGACCTCGATGCTCAGCGGATCGCGCAGCCGGGCCTTGGCCATGCTGCGGATTTCGTCGGAGAAGGTAGCGGAGAAGAGCAGGGTCTGCCGCTGTTTGGGCAGCGCCGCGAACACCGCGTCGAGTTCGCGCGAAAAGCCGAGGTCGAGCATACGGTCGGCTTCGTCGAGGATCAACGTCTGCAGTTCGCCGAACTTGACGGCGTTCTGCCGGTACAGGTCGAGCAGCCGGCCGGGCGTCGCGACCAGCACGTCGATGCCCTTGCGCAGCTTCATCATCTGCGGGTTGATGCTGACCCCGCCGTAGGCCGCGTAGGTGCGCAGCGGCAGATGCTGGCCGTACTGCTGAAAACTGGCATGGACTTGTTCGGCCAGCTCGCGCGTCGGCGTCAGGACCAGGGCCCGGACGGCATTGCTGCCGACCGGCGTGGCCGCGCCAGCCAGCCGTTGCAGCACCGGCAACGCGAAACCCGCGGTCTTGCCGGTACCGGTCTGGGCGGCGGCCATCAGGTCGCGACCGGCCAGCACGGCCGGGATCGCCTGTTTCTGGATGGGCGTCGGCGTCTGGTAACCGAGGGTTTCGAGGGCCTGAAGCAGGGGGGCGGCGAGGCCGAGCGAAGCGAAAGTCATGGCGGTTTTGGCGGAGCGGAAAGTCCAGAGTTTAACCGGTTCGGCAGTGGCGCCGGCGCCGGTGCCGGCGTGCGTGGTCAGTTGCGTGTGCAACTTGTTTTTGGCAAGGCAGCAGTTATGCCCTTCGGAATATTTACTTGTCGTTAGGCCTTTGCCACCATCCGCGCTCCATAAATGGTCGAAAATAGCGATATGTCAGCACCTGGGGGGCGATTCAATCCGAGGCCACGCTGTGGCTGCTCGGCAGCCTGTGCAGTCTCTATCGCATTCCCTTCGACTCCAAGCTGATCGAGCAGGACTTCCCGCCACCACATAGTCTCGCTACCTTCCACGAAGCCGCCCGCGCCTTGCAAAGGCAGCGGCCCAAAGGGGGCAGAGACATTTCGCTTTCTGAACTGACCCTCGAACCATTCCGGAGACCTCAAAATAAATATCGATACCTCGATTGTTACCGCGAGGCAAACAATGACAGAGCAGCAGGATTTTGGATTTTGAGGAGGACAGAAATGGGAAATGCGATTGAGCGAAAATGGGAAATCCTTTGACTGTTGTGCTTTATTCAAGCAAGGAGTGCTACATGAAATATAAATATTGGTTGTGGAATGCCATTGGTGCCATCGGCTTGATATTGACCTTGGGGATAAGCATGAACGTACAGGCAGGTCTATTCGGTTTCGGTGGCGATAGTTGGAAAGAAGAAGTCCTGCTCCACGATGGGAAAAAAATCATCGTCAAACGCTCACAGACCTACGGCGGACGGGTCGAACCTGGACAGGGAGGAACGGTAAAGGAGCACACGATCAGTTTCGACATGCCGCAATCCGGACGGTCGCTGAGTTGGAAAAGCGAATACGGAGACGATCTCGGTCGCACCAATTTCAATGCACTAGCGCTGCACATACTGGGCGACACCCCCTATCTTGTTGTCGAACCGAACCTGTGTCTCTCGTACAACAAATGGGGGAGACCGAACCCTCCATACGTGATATTCAAACACGAAGGGCGTTCCTGGCAGCGAATTGGCATAGCGGAATTGCCGAGCGAATTCCGGAGTGTCAACTTAATCGTCAACGATAGCCGTCAACGAGAGATTGATGAGCTATCCAAACAATTCGGCTACGTCACGGTTGAGGGGATAAATAAAATCAACAGTAGCCTTACTCAAAGCGAATACAAGACCATTATGAGGGAGCCGATGAGTTTTGATCCTGGGTGGTGTGCGGAAATGGTTCGTACAGGTGATGGGTGGTCTGGCCTGGGGTTATTCAAGATGCAGGGCTCGTTGGAAGCCTGTCTTCTGTACTGCAACCGGGAAAAGGTTACCGAGCAAAATTGTCCGTGCAACAAACTTTTGAAGGGAAATGAGGGTGGCATCTCAGCAGGAAGTAATTGATTACGCACTGATGGCCGGGGCTTCGTATATCCTGACACGTACGCCGCTAAACCGATTTCCTGTTCCTATTTCGAGCGGTTGAAACGAGGCAATCGACAAAAGGACCGGGAGTAGAATTGGCTTTGAAGCCACGTGTTTCACCAGAGGCACTGAACTCGTTATCTCCTACGCCGGCACCTACGACAAGGACATTGCAGGAGACATAGCGGCGGACTCGGTCTGGCTACCGGCTTCGGCTCGGTACAGCTCTTGCAGGCTGCTGACCAAGCAAAGCGGCCAAAAGGGGTCAGAGGCATTTCGTTTTCTGAACTAAGCCACTAACCATGCCGCGCCGCCCCCGCGTTCTTCTCGCCGATTACCCGCTACATATCGTCCAGCGCGGCATCAACCGCGAGCCGTGCTTTTTCACTGATGAAGATTACTACTGTTATCTCCATTGGCTGGAAGAGTCGGCTCGCGCTTGTGGCTGTGCCATTCACGCCTATGCGCTGATGACCAATCACGTTCATCTGCTGCTCACGCCAGCAGAAAGCGGTGCGCCATCACGGCTGATGCAGTCGCTCGGGCGACGCTACGTGCAGTACGCCAACCGGTTCTACCGGCGCACGGGCAGTTTGTGGGAAGGGCGTTACAAATCCAGCGTGGTGCAAGCTGAAAGCTATCTGCTGGCTTGCCAGCGTTACATCGAACTCAATCCGGTACGGGCTGGAATGGTGTTTGATCCCGGCCAATATCCTTGGTCAAGCTATCGAGCCAACGGCCTGGGGCAGCCTGATGTCCGGCTTACACAGCATGAACTTTACCGCTCGCTCGGCAAGAATGGCGGAGAACGGGAAGCGGCCTATCGGGCACTCTTTCGCCCGGAACTCGATGCCGAAGCGCTCGACGATATTCGCCAAGCCTTGCAACTTGGCATGCCAGTAGGCAGCGAACGTTTTGCTGAAACGATCTGTAGCCGCCTGGGTATCCGGCACAACAACGGCAAGCGCGGTCGGCCGAATGGGGTGGTGGACGAAAAGAGTGCGCTGCCGATATCAGCGCAACAGGATTTTGGGTTTTGAGGAGGACTGAAATGGAAAAATACGAGTGGGAGAGAAAGGGAAATGTCTCTGACTCCTTTGGTTGGCATGAGGCGGGGCGGGAGCGGTAAATACGATAGCCGCTCCCGGTTTGTCTCGATATGGCGCTTTCCAAGCCGGCCGGGGGTAATATTTGCCGCATGAACGAACTCGACAATCTGGCCCGTGACCTGGGCGCCGCGCTGTTGGCCCGCGGCGAATGGTTGTCCGCTGCCGAATCCTGTACCGGCGGCTGGCTGGCCCAGTCGGTGACGGCCATCGCCGGCAGCTCGGGCTGGTTCGAGCGCGGCTTCGTGACCTACTCGAATGCTGCCAAGGTTGAGATGCTCGGCGTTCCGGAAACGACGCTGGAACGCCACGGTGCCGTCTCCGAAGCGACGGCCCGGGCGATGGCGCAGGGGGCGCTGGCCCACAGCCGGGCCGACTGGGCGGTGGCGATCACCGGCATCGCCGGGCCAAGCGGCGGCTCGCCGGAAAAACCGGTCGGCACGGTGTGCTTTGCCTGGGCGGCAAAAGAAGGCGCCTGCGAGGCGCATACCCGGCATTTCGCCGGCGATCGCGCGGCCGTCCGTGAGCAGTCGGTGCGCCACGCGCTGAATGGCCTGTTGCAACGCCTGGAGGCGTCACCGCTGATTGCCTGAGCACGCCCTGGGTAATGGATTTGCGCGCGTTGTGCACTATGATGATTCAAGCAGCTAGGGAGGTGATAACGATGTCCAAAAGACTACTGACTACATCCATTTGTCTGGGACTGGCTGTGTTCTCATGCTCCGTTGCCCATGCGCAGGTAGACAAAATCCTTTGGAATGCCGCGAGCTGGATTTTGCAGAAACAGATCGAGGAACTGGACAAGGCGAACGATCCGAACCGGGGCTTGAGTCAGTACGATGGCCGCGACAAGTACGCCCCGCGCGATGCCTACGCGCCCCGTGAGGCGTCGCCATATCAGGGCACGGTCGATTACGGCAGCTATGGCAAACGGGGCGATGCGGTCCGCCCGGAGGGTGACCAGGCCGCTGTCCCGGCTGCGCAGTAGCGCGACTTGACCGACCGTCTAGCGCGCCGCCTCGGCGGCGATTTCGTTGAGCAGCGGTTCGACCAGTTTGGCGGCGGCGCCCAGCGGCTTGCGGTAGGCCACCCAGGTCGTGTTTTTCTCGCCGGGCAGCGTGTAGATCGAGATGGCGAAGGGGCAGAGCACGATGTTGTGCGGGTCGGCTTCCATCATTTTTCGCGACAGGCTGGCCGAGCAGAATTCGATGATTTCGGCATTGTCGTAGATCTGGCGGCTGGCCCCGATGTCGGCCCCGGTGCGCTGCAGCATCTCGCCGATGTGCGCGGTGTAATTGATCACCAGGCCACGGTTTTCGATGGCCATGACGACCGCGTCGCGGGTATCGGCGAAGCTGCCGGCGACTTTCTGCCGGACCATCCACGCTTCGGCGAGGGCCGCGCCGGTGCTCAGGACCAGCGCGAACAGCACGATCAGGCGGCGCATTTTCACTCCCGTATCAGGTTTGTCGAATGCCGCGATTGGTCGTCGTCCGGCTAGCCGGGGAGCGGCTCGAACAGCGCGGCCAGATCGTCGGTGCCGAACTTGACGTCGACGCGGTGATCTTCGGAGAGAATGCCGGCCGCCAGTTCGGCCTTGCGTTCCTGCAGCGCGAGAATCTTTTCCTCGATGCTGCCGCCGACGATCAGCTTGTACACGAACACCGGCTTGTCCTGGCCGAGGCGGTGGGCGCGGTCGGTCGCCTGATTCTCGACGGCCGGATTCCACCACGGGTCGTAATGAATCACGGTATCGGCGGCGGTCAGGTTGAGGCCGACGCCGCCGGCTTTCAGGCTGATCAGGAAGATCGGTACGTCCTCTTCCTGGAAGCGGCGGATCGGCGTTTCGCGGTGCACGGTGTCGCCGGTTAGCGTCACATAACCGAGGTTGAGCTTATCCAGTTCGTGCTCGATCAGCGCCAGCATGCTGGTGAATTGCGAGAAGACCAGGATGCGCCGGCCTTCTTCGACCAGTTCCGGCAGCATGCCCATCAGCAGGTCGAGCTTGGCCCGTTCCTTGACCTTCTTGGCGGCGTTGGCCTTGACCAGGCGCGGGTCGCAGCAGACCTGGCGGAGCTTGAGCAGGGCGTCGAGAATGACGATCTGGCTGCGCGCGAAGCCCTTGCTGGCGATTTCATCGCGGACCTTGGCGTCCATCGCGGCGCGCACGGTTTCGTACAGATCGCGTTGCGAGCCTTCGAGTTCGACACTGCGGATGATGATGGTCTTCGGCGGCAGTTCCTGCGCCACGTCTTCCTTTTTGCGGCGCAGGATGAAGGGGCGGATGCGGCGGGCCAGCAAATCGCGGCGGCGGGTGTCGCCCTGCTTCTCGATCGGCGTCCGCCAATGCTTGGTGAACTGCTTGCTGGCGCCGAGAAAGCCGGGGAGCAGGAAGTCGAACTGGCTCCACAATTCCCCGAGGTGGTTTTCCAGCGGCGTGCCGGTCAGGCACAGGCGGTGCCGGGTGTCGATCTTGCGCACCGCTTCGGCGCTCCGGCTCTGGGCGTTCTTGACCGTCTGCGCCTCGTCGAGGATGAGCAGGTGGTAGCTGTGCTGCATCAGTTCTTCGGCATCGCGCCAGAGCAGCGGGTAGGTCGTCAGCACGACGTCGTGCTGGTCGATCTCGCCAAAGCGGTTCTTGCGTTCCGGGCCGTGCAGCGAGAGGACGCGCAGCGAGGGCGCGAAGCGCGCCGCCTCGCTTTTCCAGTTGAAGATCAGCGAGGTCGGCAGCACGATCAGCGCCGGCTTGTCGAGGCGGCCGCCTTCTTTTTCCAGCAGCAGGTGGGCCAGCGTCTGGGCCGTCTTGCCGAGGCCCATGTCGTCGGCCAGGATGCCGGACAGTTTCTGTTCGCGCAAAAACTGCAACCAGGCCAGGCCTTCTTTCTGATACGGCCGCAGTTCCAGGCAAAGACCGGCCGGCGGCGCGATGTCGCCGATCGCCTGCGCCGCTTTCAGGCGCTCGGCCATGGCAAAGACGTCGCTCTGGCCGCGGAACTCCCAGCGGCTGACGTCGGTCAGTTCGGCTAGGCGGGGCGCGTCGAAACGCGACAGGCGCAGCGTTTCGCCGCCGGTGAAGCCGTCGAACAGATCGATCAGCGTTGCCGCCAGCGGCTTGACGCGGCCGGCCGGGACGCGCAGGCGCTTGCCCTGGGCGGTATGCAGTTCGATGCCTTCATCGTCCGGGATGCGTTCCAGTTCGGCCGCTTCCAGCCAGCGCGGGTCGCGGCGGAACAGGCCGGCGAGCAACGGGGCGAGCGGCATCCGTTCGCCCTCGACGATGATCCCCATGTCGAGGTTGAACCAGCCGTTTTCCGCTTCGTACAGCTCGGCTTCCCAGCCATCGACCTCGATGACGTGGTGGCGGAAATCGTCGGGAAACTCGACCTGCCAGCCGGCTTCCTTCAACTGCCCGATGCCTTCCTGCATGAAGGGCGGCCAGCGCCCCTCGTCGGCCAGGCCGTAAATGCCTTCCGGCGGGCTGCCGAAAGTATGCAGCGTGTGGCTCGGGATCTTCTGCATGCCGCTCGCGACGAGCGCAGCCAGGGCCTTGCTCTCGGCTTCCGGGCGGCGCTTCAGGCGAATGGTCTCGCCTTCCGGCAGGGTGATGAACTCGCTTTTTTCTTCCGGCCGGATGTCGGCATCGGCGTAGCGGAAAATCACCCGGGCGACGTCGAACAGGCCGCCGCTGAAGTTCTGCGGATAACCGCGCCAGGTGCGCTGGCCGTGGGTATGCAGGGTTTCGATCTGGAGGATGCTTTGCAGCGGGGCATCGACCAGCCGCAGGCGGGCCTTGACGTCCTCGGCCGGGAGCAGCAGCTCGGGCGCCTGCTCGCTCAGGGCGTCGGCGACCAGCGCCGCCTCGCTGGCCGAGAGCGGCGGCAGCGAGAACAGGCGCGAGATGACGGCCGGATTGCCGGCGACGTCGAGGGGCCCGGTTTCGCCGTCGTTCAGGTCGAGATACCAGGGGGGATCGACAGCGATGATCATGCCGGCCGTCGGCTCGGGAATCAGGTAGGGCCGCTGGAAGCCCATGCCGTCGACCTGCCAGCCGATGCTCGCCGGGCGGGTGGCGCCGGCATTGAGCGGCAGGCCGAGATCGTCCTCGGGATAGAGGCGATGGCTGGCCACCATCCGTTGCAGGATTTCGGCGCCGTGTTTCGGACCCAGGCCAAAAGCGCGCAGCCCGGTTTCATGGCCGCGTTCGGCCCAAATCAGGCGGAGGATGCCGAGATCTTCTTCGGTGACGAACTGCGGCGGAGTGATCAGCGCGCGATCGACTTTCCACCATTCCTCGGCGCTTTCCGGGTATTTGCCCTTGCGGATCTCGACGCCGAAACGGAGGTGGTCGGCGGTCCATTTGAGAATGTAGAACAACTGCTGCCGGGCGCCGACCGGCCGGGCTTTTTTCTTGGCGACGGCGATCGAGACGCGGCGCAGATCGTCGGCCCAGGACAGCGCGCTGGTGCTGGCGCTCGGGCTGGCACCTTCCTTCGGCTTGCCTTCGGCGACGGCCTTCAGCAGCATCGCCGCGACGTGCTTGCAGTGGCGGCCCTGGGTGCAGGAGCAACGGCTGATCACCGCCATTTCGCCGCTCTGCGTCTGGCTCAGGTAGGCCTGGGCGACGTACGGGGTGCGGGCGGTGCCGGGAATGACCGCACTGATCTGGCTGTCCTTGATTTCAAGGTCGGTGACCTGATCGACGTACGGCCGGGCTTTGGTGAGTTCCCGGGTGGCGAACCATTCGGCGACGTTTTCTTCGGTGAGGCTGGTAAAAGTGACGGTGGCCATCGGCGATCAGGCAAAAAGCGCGCTGACGAGCAGCGCGAGCAGTACGGCAATGATCGCCAGCCAGCGGTTTTGTTGCTGCTGGGCAGCGATCAGGCGGTCGATCTGCGGTTGTAAATCGGCCTTCGGGCCTTGGGCCAGCGACTGGTGTACCAGGCGCGGCAGTTGCGGCAGGGTGCGCGCCAGGTAGGGGGCTTCCTGCTTGAAGGTACGGAGCAGGCCGCGCCAGCCGACCTGTTCGCTCATCCAGCGTTCGAGGAAGGGCTTGGCGGTTTTCCACAGGTCGAGTTCGGGGTCGAGCTGGCGGCCGAGGCCTTCGATATTGAGCAGGGTTTTTTGCAGCATGACCAGTTGTGGCTGGATCTCGACGTTGAAGCGGCGCGAGGTCTGGAACAGCCGAAGCAGGATTTTGCCGAAGGAAATGTCCTTCAGCGGGCGGTCGAAGATCGGCTCGCAGACGGCGCGGATGGCGGCTTCGAATTCATCGACGCGGGTCTCCTTCGGCGCCCAGCCGGATTCGATGTGGGCTTCGGCGACGCGCTTGTAATCGCGGCGGAAGAAGGCGAGGAAGTTCTGCGCCAGGTAGTTCTTGTCGCTGTCGGTCAGCGTGCCGACGATGCCGAAATCGAGGGCGATGTAGCGGCCGTCGGCGTGTACGAAAATGTTGCCGGGATGCATGTCGGCATGGAAAAAGCCGTCGCGGAAAACCTGGGTGAAGAAGATTTCGACCCCGGCGGCGGATAGCTTCGACAGATCGATGCCGTCGGCCCGCAACTTGTCGATCTGCGAGATCGGCGTGCCGACCATGCGTTCCATCACCATGACGGTGGAAGTGCACCAGTCCCAATGGACTTCCGGCACGACCAGCAGCGTCGAATCGCTGAAGTTGCGGCGCAGTTGCGAGGCATTGGCCGCTTCGCGCATCAGGTCCAGCTCGTCGCGCAGATACTTGGCGAATTCGGCGACCACCTCGCGCGGCTTCAGGCGCTTGCCATCCGCCCAGATTTTCTCGAGCAACATCGCGAAGTTGTCCATCAGCGCGAGATCGTGCTCGATCACCGACAGCATGTTCGGGCGGAGGATCTTGACCGCCACTTCGTGGCCGCCGTCTTCCGTCTTCAGGCGGGCGAAGTGCACCTGGGCGATGGAGGCCGAGGCGACCGGCACCGGGTCGAATTCGGCAAAGACTTCGCTGGCCGGGCGGCCGTAGGCTTTCTCGATTTCGGCCAGGGCGAGCGCCGAATCGAAAGGCGGCACGCGATCCTGCAGGCGGGCCAGTTCGTCGGCGATGTCGGTCGGCATCAGGTCGCGCCGGGTCGACAGGACCTGGCCGAACTTGACGAAAATCGGCCCCAGCGCTTCCAGGGCCAGGCGCAGGCGCTCGGCGCGCGGCGTCGACAGGTCGCGCCAGAACTGCAGGGCATTGGCCAGGCGAACCAGGCGACCCGATGGCTCATGTTCGAGCACCATTTCGTCGAGGCCGAAGCGGCTGGCGACGGAGGCGATCTTGAGCAGACGGAAAATACGCATGTAGGCAGGGCATGCCGGACGGGCCGGCTGATACGTTAAACGAGCATGTTAACACGCTGACGCCGGTCGCGGCCCCGTGTTTTGCGCCTGCCAGGACTCGCCGTCGGGCAGGCGGACGGATCGGGCGACCGGCTGCCATATTGTTTTTCCACGCGGTGCGAAACAGTCCGGGCATTAGGATAAACTTTCAGCAGAGGTCCTCGGGCCTGTCCCTGTTTTTGCTGAAGCCGGCGAGTTCAGGTGTTGCTGCTTACTCCTACGATTTTTTTGATGAATCAACCCAAAAACCCATCGGTAATCGCGCGGGAAGCCCTGAAACGCTTGGCGGCCAGCCATCTGCCGCCAACACCGGCCAACTACCAGGCGTCCTACAACCAGATCGCCGATCTGCCCAATGTCGCACCCTTTCCGGATGTGCCGCTGCGCCAGATCGCCGGGCTGCTGGCGGCCCGGAACGATACCCAGGTCCAGCAGTTGATCCGCCTCGATGAAGCGATCGGGCGGCGCAGTTGGCTGGGGGTGCAGGAAGCCGTGCTTGCTTTCGTCGGGGCCGGCAATGCCGGGGGGGGCAAAGACGATGCCGAACCGGTGGCGCTGCAGGTGTTGCCGCTGGAGTTGTTGGCCAAGCTGGCGAGCTTCGTCGAAAATGTTCTGCCCGCGCTGGGCGCCGACAATGACCGGGTTGGCGAGCTGGCCGCCGCTTTACTGCAGGCGCTGCGCCAGGCGCCGGTCGATCTTGTCGAGATTCAGAGCCGGCTGGCCAGCCTCGGTCAGCAGGCGCTGTTTGCCGCCGAAGAGCAGGTCGAGATCAAGGACTCCCTGCTCAACCTGCTGCGCCTGATCATCGAAAATGTCGGCGAGCTCAGCCTCGACGACAGCTGGCTCAAGGGACAGGTCGATGGCTTGCTGGCCGTCGTCCAGCCGCCGCTGACCTTGCGCCATCTCGACGATATGGGGCGGCGTCTGCGCGATGTGATGGTCAAGCAGAGCGAGGCCAAGCACCGCTCGCTCGAGGCACAGGAGGAAATGCGCCAGATGCTGGCCGCCTTCATCGAGCGGCTGGCCGCGATCAACGAGTCGAGCACGGTTTTCCAGGGCAAGATCGAAGCAAGTGCCAGGGCCATCGAGAACGTCAAGCGGATCGAGGATCTGGCGCCCTTGCTCAACGATGTCATTACGGCGACCCGGTCAATGGCCGAGGGGACGTCGGACTCCCGGCTGCAGTTGCAGAGCCTGCAGGAGCGGGTGCTGGCGACCGAAGCCGAACTGGTCCAGCTGCACCTCGAACTGGACAACGCCAGCGCGCTGGCTCGTCACGACCCGCTGACCGATGCGCTCAACCGCAAGGGGCTGGATGAGGCGCTGGCGCGTGAAATTGCCGGGATGTGGCGCAAGGGAACGGCGCTATCGATCTGCCTGCTCGACATCGACAACTTCAAGCGGCTGAACGACCGCCTCGGGCATGACGTGGGCGACCATGCGCTGGTGCACCTGACCAGAGTCGCCCGTCAATGCATGCGCCCGAGCGATACGCTGGCCCGCTATGGCGGCGAAGAGTTCGTCATCCTGATGCCGGACACCGTGCTCGAACAGGGTATCGAGGCGATGACCCGCTTGCAGCGTGAGCTGACCAAGGCCTTCTTCCTGTCCGGCAAGGAAAAGGTCCTGATCACCTTCAGCGCCGGCGTCGCCCAACTGAGTCCGGACGAAACCGGCAGCGACGCCATCCGGCGGGCCGACCAGGCGATGTATGCGGCCAAGCGGGCCGGCAAGAACCGCGTTGTCGGCGGCTGAGCCCGTTCCCGGCCGATGGCGCTGATCCGGTGTTTTGCGCCGGTGGCGGGGGGCGACGCCCGCCTGCTGATTCTCGGCAGCATGCCCGGCAAGGCATCGCTGCAGGCTGACCAGTATTACGCCCATCAACGCAATGCCTTCTGGCGGATCATGGGCGACCTGCTCGGTGCCGGGCCGGAGCTGCCTTACCCGGCCCGCCTGGAAAAATTGACGGCGGCCGGCGTCGCGCTATGGGACGTGATTGCCGCCTGCGAGCGGGAAAGCAGTCTGGATGCCGATATTGTCGGCGCGACGGTGCGCCCGAATGATTTCCCGGCATTTTTCGCGGCGCACCCCGGCATCGACCGTGTCTTCTTCAATGGCGGAGCCGCCGAAGCGAGCTTTCGCCGTCTCGTGCTGCCTGGCCTAAAGGCTCCGCCACGCCGGCTGTTGCGCCTGCCGTCGACCAGCCCGGCGCACGCCGCGCTGAGTTATGCCGACAAGCTGGCAGCCTGGTCGGCAATTCTCGCCCCGCCAATTATGTAAGCTTCGGCAGCGTATAATCGCGCTCTTCGAATTTTTCGCCTCAAATCAATGGCCCACGACGTTAAATCCCAGCTGACCACCCTTTTGCAACAGGCGCTGGCCAGTGTTGCACCCACGGCAACCGATACCCCGATTCAACTCGAACGCCCGCGCGATCCGACGCACGGTGATTTCGCCACCAACCTGGCAATGCAACTGGCCAAGGCGCTGAAGAAGAATCCGCGCGACATCGCCAAGCAGCTGGTCGCCGAGTTGCCGCCATCCATTCTGGTCAGCAAGGCCGAAGTCGCTGGGGCCGGCTTCATCAACTTCACGCTCGATGCGCGGGCCAAGATCAATGTCGTGCGTGCCGTGCTGGCCGAAGGCGAGAGCTATGGCCGGTCCACGCAGGGCGGCTGGCAGAAGGTCCAGGTCGAATTCGTTTCGGCCAACCCGACCGGGCCGTTGCACGTCGGCCACGGCCGCGGTGCCGCCTACGGTGCCTCGCTGTCGAACCTACTGACCTTTGCCGGCTGGGATGTGACGCGCGAGTATTACGTCAATGACGCCGGCCGCCAGATGGATATTCTCGGCCTGTCGACCTGGCTGCGTTATCTCGAGCAGCATGCTGTTGCCGTGCCCTTCCTGCCCAATGCCTATCAGGGTGACTATGTACGCGAGATGGCCAAGCAGATGACGGCGGCGCATGGCGCCAAATTCGTCCGCCAAGCCGCCGAGGTGCTCGCCGGGACGCCCGGCCTGCCCGAGGCCGAGCGGGCCGACGACGAAGCCAAGCGCCAGCGCGACCAGCATCTCGATGCGCTGATCGCCAATGCCAAGACCCTGCTCGGCGCCGATTGGACCTATGTTCACCAGCACGCGCTGTCCGAACAACTGGCCGACTGCCGCGATGATCTGGAAGAATTCGGCGTGCATTTCGACGTCTGGTTCTCCGAACAGGCGCTGTTCGACACCGGCCTGGTCGCCCGCTGCGTCGATCTGCTCGAAAAGAACGGCCATCTGTACGTGCAGAACGGCGCCCGCTGGTTCAAGTCGACGGCTTTCGGCGACGAAAAGGACCGCGTCGTGCAGCGCGAAAACGGCCTGTATACCTATTTCGCCTCCGACATCGCCTATCACCTGAACAAGTTCGAGCGCGGTTTCGACAAGGTCATCAATATCTGGGGCGCCGACCATCATGGCTACATTGCCCGGGTCAACGGCGCGATCAAGGCGCTCGACCTGAATCCGGCCAAGCTGCAGGTCGCGCTGGTCCAGTTTGCCGTGCTCTACCGCAACGGCCAGAAGGCTTCGATGTCCACCCGTTCTGGCGACTTCGTCACGCTGCGCGAACTGCGCGGCGAAGTCGGCAACGACGCCTGCCGTTTCTTCTACGCCTTGCGCAAGTCGGACCAGCACCTCGATTTCGACCTCGATCTGGCGAAGAGCCAGACCAACGAAAACCCGGTCTATTACATCCAGTACGCGCATGCCCGGATCTGCTCGGTGATCAATCAGTGGAGCGGCGATTTCGCGACGCTGGCCGAAAGCGATCTGACCCGTCTCGACAATCCGCGCGAACTGGCTCTCGCCAACAAGCTGGCCGAGTTCCGTGAAGTCATCGACAACGCCGCCCGCGAACTGGCGCCGCACCTGATCGCCTTCTACCTGAAGGATCTGGCCGGCGACTTCCATGGCTGGTACAACGCCGAGCGCATGCTGGTCGATGATGCGGCCTTGCGTGACGCCCGTGTCGCCCTGGCCGCCTCGGTCCGTCAGGTAATTCGTAACGGCCTGGCCATTCTGGGCGTCAGCTGCCCGGAATCGATGTAAGGAAAGAATGACGATGAGTCGTGACATGAAACCCCGCAAGAGCCAGCCAGCCAAGAAAAAATCCGGCGGCGGCACGCTGATCGGGATGTTCATCGGCCTGGTTCTCGGGGTCGGTATTGCAGCCGGCGTGGTCTGGTACCTGAACAATTCGCCGTTGCCCTTCAACAAGCAGGTGCAACTGCCGGCCAACGGCCGGGCGCCGCAGGCGGGCACCGCCCAGCCGGCGCAGCCGATGGCGCTGCCCGGCAAGCCGGGCGACCCGATTCCGGAAAAACGCTTCCAGTTCTACGACATTCTCCCCGGCAAGACCGATGGCGTACCGGAGAAGGCCGGCAAGGCGGAGGTCAAGCCGGACGCTAAGCCGGAGGCCAAGCAGGAAGCGCCGAAGAAGGAAGAAAAGAAGGAAGAAAAGAAAGAGGAGAGCAAGGAAAGCAAGACGCCGCTCTTCCTCCAGGCCGGTTCTTTCAGTACGGCGCAGGACGCTGACAACCAAAAGGCCAAGCTTGCGTTTATGGGAGTGGAGGCGGTTGTCCAGCAGGTGATGATTCAGGACAAGACGCTCTACCGGGTTCGGGTTGGTCCTTACATGAAGATCGATGAATTGAACAAAGTGCGTGCCGAGCTTGCCAAATCCGGCATCGATGCCCAGCTATCAAAATAGGAGTAACGCATGAAGTTTCCCCGCCGCAGTTTTATCTCCGCCATTCTTGCCCTTGGCGCCTCATTGACCGTCGCCATGCCGGCTGTAGCCCAGAGCGTCGGCAAGGATTACACGCTGATTTCGCCGGTCCAGCCGACCGACGATGCGGCCAAGATCGAAGTCCTCGAATTCTTCAGCTACGGCTGCCCGCATTGCAGCGACTTCAACCCGCTGGTCACGGCCTGGGCGGCCAAGCTGCCGGGCGACGTGGTGTTCAAGAAAGTGCCGGTGACCTTTGGTCGCGGCGCCTGGGCCAATATCGCCAAGCTCTATTTCACGCTGGAAATCACCGGTGATCTGGCCCGCCTCGAAGCCGATGTTTTCAAGGCGATCCATCAGGACCGGGTCAATCTGTTCGAAGAGCGCACGCTGGTCGAGTGGGTGAGCAAGCGCGGCGTCGATGCCAAGAAGTTTACCGAGACATTCAGCTCCTTCGGCGTGATGAGCAAGGTCAAGCGCGCCGATCAGCAGGCCCAGGCCTTCAAGATCCAGGGCGTCCCGGCCCTGGCCATCGACGGCAAGTTCATGGTCGGCGGCAAGGATTTCGCCGACCAGCTGGCCATTGCCGACAAGCTGGTTGCCAAGGCGCGCAGCGAGAAGTCCGGCAAGAAGTAATTGGCTCTGAAGGTTTTCATCACAGGCGCCTCGTCGGGTATCGGCGAGGCGCTTGCCGTTTACTACGCGGCACAGGGCGCGACGCTCGGTCTGGCAGCGCGCCGGGGCGACCGGCTCGACCAGTTGAATCAACGGCTCGGCGGGCAACACGCCTGCTACGCGCTGGATGTCAGCGATGCGCCGGCCGTGCACGCGGCGGCGACCGACTTTGTCGGGCGGTTCGGCGCGCCGGACATCATCATTGCCAGCGCCGGGGTGTCGGCCGGGACGCTGACCGAGTACGAGGCCGATCTGGAAGTCTTCCGGCGCGTGATGGACATCAATGTGTTCGGCCTGGCGGCGACCTTTGCCCCGTTCATCCCGGCCCTCAAAGCGGCGGGCGGTGCACCGCGCCTGGTGGGCATCGCGTCGGTCGCCGGCATCCGCGGCCTGCCGGGGGCGGAGGCCTATTCGGCCTCGAAAGCGGCGGCCATCGCCTACCTGGAAAGCCTGCGTCTGGAAATGCGGCCCTACGGCATCCAGGTCGTGACCATCGCGCCCGGCTACATCGAAACGCCGATGACCGCGCTCAATCCCTACAAAATGCCGTTCTTAATGCCGCCGCAACAGGCGGCCGAGCGCTTTGCCGCAGCCATCGCGCGCGGCACGAGCTATACGGTGATTCCGTGGCAGATGGGTATCGTCGCCAAAGTGCTGCGCGCCCTGCCCAACTGGCTTTACGACCGGCTGTTCGTCAAGGCGCCGCGCAAGCCGCGCGGCCTGGATCTCGGCGGCCCGGCCAACTAGGCGCGGCGCAGTGCCCCGGCTTACAGCGGACCAAACACGCCTTCCTCGTTGAGCCCGACGGTGCATGGTCCGTGCTCGTGGGTCGTGCGGTAGTGGTAGCGGCCGAGATGGATGTCGCTGCCCTCGTGCAGCGCCTGTTCGGCGATCACGCGGGCGTGCTGCGACAGTTCGATCTTCTGCTCCATGGCGGTGCACGCTTCGTTCAGTTCGCCGATTTCCAGGGCCAGGGCCATGGCCGTCGCCCGGGCCTTGTTGACCACCTCGGGGGCCAGCTTGCCGGGATTCTTTCCGGCAAAGGTCAGCAGTTTGCCGAGTTCGCCGAGTTGGGTGTTGCGCTCGTCGCGTTTATGCAGCAGGGCCTGTTGCTGGGCGCGCATCTGCGGATTGGCGCCGATTTCGAGGCGGGTGTGGCCCTGGTTCGGCGAGCCGATGACCTTGGCGGTGATCGACAGCATCGCCTTGGCCGAACCGCCGATGATGTGGCCGCGCTGCTTGTGGCCGACGGTGATGTGGTTGAGCGCCGACAGTTCGCACTGCAAGGCCATGTCGTCGATGAAAATGCTGTCGCCGGCTTCAATCACCGCCTGTTGGGCATAGGTGGCATTGAAGCTGCCGCCGCAGCGGACGTGGTGGGTGCCGCTGCCGGCATGGACCAGCGAGCCGATGACGCCACCCTTGACGACGATGTTGCCGCCGGCTTCCAGCGTGGCCAGGTCGACGACACCGCCGATTTCGATGTCGCCGCTGGCGCAGACCGTCATCCCGGCATCGACGTCGCCACTGATCACCACATTGCCGTCGAAATTGATGTTGCCGCTGGCCGAGCCGACCTGCTTGATCTTGTAGATCGGCTCGACGGCCATGCCGTTCTTGACGACGACCGGCTGACCGGTAATCGCGGCGAGCAGCAGGTCGTCGTCGCCGACGGCGAAATCGGTGCCCGGCAACTTGCTGGCGAACTTGACGACCTTGCCCGGCTTGGCCGGGATCGTCTGGCCGAGCAAGGTCCGGCCGTCGACGCCGGGCGTCGGCGGGTGGCGGCGCATCAGCGCGTCGCCGGGATGGACCACCTGAATGTCGCCGAGATCGTGATAGTCAATATGGCCGTTCAGGTCTTCATGCGGCTGCCGGTCGCGGGCTTGCGGAATCAGTGCTTCCAGTCGGCCATGGGCGCCATCTTCGGCCGGCGTGCCACGTGCGACGACCTCGCCACTGGCGCTGCCGGCGGCGACCACGGCAGCGATGGCGGTGTCGAGCAGGCCCGAGGTCACGCCTTCGGCGGCCAGTGCGGCAACGACGGCGGCGCGCGTCACGGCGTTGCCGCCTTGCGCTGCGCCGATGTCGACGCGGGCTTCGAGGCCGTTGGCCGTGATGGCGACCCGCAGCGTGGCATCGAGCGCTTCGGCCAGCTTCAGTTCGGCTGTTTCGCCGGAATTGTATTTGCCGAGCAAGGCGGTGGCGGCCTCCGGCAGGTAGTGCAGGGCGCCATACCCCTGTTCGGCCAGTTGCTCGCGGAGCCAGGGTTCGTCGATCGGTTCCGCATCGGCTTCAGGGGCGATGCTGGCGATCAGCGTCCGGCTTGCCGGGTCGAAGCGTAAAGCGAGACCTTGGCCACGGGTTTTCTGGCTATCCAATGCGTGCCTCGCTGGTTGTACGGTATCAGGCATCTTAGCTTTCGCCCGGTCCCCGGGCAATACCGGAGATCCGCTCGTAGTCAGGTTGGCCAGCGACCCGGCGCGGAATCGGCGAGCGGCGATATTTCCCTGGTTCGGCAGATGGTCGCGCTTGGTAGAATAAGCGGATGCTCGAACTCAAGATCAATGGCGAAGTCCGCCAGTTCCCAGAAGCCCTTACCGTTGCCGGCCTGATCGGTCAGCTCGGTTACGCCGGCCAGCGGATTGCCGTCGAACGTAACGGCGAAATCGTCCCGAAGAGCCAGCACGGCTCGACCGCCCTGGTCACCGGCGACCAACTCGAAATCGTCGTCGCCGTGGGGGGCGGCTAGGATCGAGGATTCAGGATCGAGGATCGCGTGGTCCTCCTTCGCTTCTCCCTCCTGCGCTCTTACTAACCGCTAACTCCTAACCACTGGATCCTAACGAATGCATCAACTGACCATCGCCGGCAAGGCGTACCGTTCCCGTTTGCTGGTTGGTACCGGCAAGTACAAGGATTTCACCGAAACGCGGGCGGCGCTCGATGCTTCCGGTGCCGAGATCGTCACCGTCGCCGTCCGCCGCGTCAATATCGGCCAGGAGGCCGGGCAGCCCAACCTGCTCGACGCCGTGCCGCCGGCGCAGTTCACCATCCTGCCGAATACCGCCGGCTGCTATACGGCCGACGACGCGGTACGCACGCTGCGCCTGGCGCGCGAACTGCTCGACGGGCATCCGCTGTGCAAGCTCGAGGTTCTCGGCGACCCGACCAACCTCTTCCCGAACATGCCGGAAACCCTGAAAGCCGCGGCAACGCTGGTCAAGGACGGTTTCCAGGTGATGGTTTACTGCGCCGACGATCCGATCCAGGCCAAGATGCTCGAGGAAATCGGCTGCGTCGCGGTGATGCCGCTCGCTTCGCTGATCGGCTCCGGCATGGGCATCGTCAATCCGTGGAACCTGCGCCTGATCATCGACAACGCCAAGGTGCCGATCATCGTCGATGCCGGCGTCGGCACCGCCTCCGATGCGGCGATCGCGATGGAACTCGGCTGCGACGGCGTGTTGATGAATACCGCCATCGCCCACGCCAAGAACCCGGTACTCATGGCCAGCGCCATGAAAAAAGGCGTCGAAGCAGGCCGCGAGGCTTTCCTGGCGGGCCGTATGGCGCGCAAATACTACTCGGCCGACCCTTCGTCGCCGACTTCCGGACTGATCGGCTCATGAGCGATACCCCCCTGATTCAACCGAGCGTCGCCGAAGGCGACGGGACCTATACCGAAGGCCGCGAAGGCTACGGCCACATCAAGAGTTTCGTCCGGCGGGCCGGCCGGATGTCGGCGGCGCAGGAAAATTACTACGCCGAGATGATGCCGAAAATCGGCCTGGTCTATGCGCCGCAGCCGATCGACCTGGCCGTGGTTTACGGCCGGAACAACCCGAAAATCCTCGAAATCGGCACCGGCATGGGCGAAACCACGGCCAAGATCGCCGATGCCAATCGCGACAACGACTATCTCGGCGTCGAAGTGCACGTGCCGGGCGTCGGCGCGCTGTGCAAGCAGATTGCCGAGCGCCAGCTGAGCAACCTGCGCATCTGCCAGCATGACGCGGTCGAAGTGGTCCGCGACATGCTGCCGGAAGGCTCGCTCGACGGCGTCCATGTCTTTTTTCCGGACCCCTGGCACAAGGCCCGCCACAACAAGCGCCGGCTGATCCAGCCGCCCTTCGTCGCGCTGCTCGCCTCGCGCCTCAAGCCGGGTGGCTATTTCCACTGCGCCACCGACTGGGAAGAGTACGCCCACCAGATGCTGGAAGTGCTCGCGGCCGAACCGACGCTGGCCAATTCGGCCGACGGCTTTGCGCCGCGCCCCGAGTATCGACCGCTGACCAAGTTCGAGAATCGCGGCCTGCGTCTCGGACATGGGGTCTGGGACGTGATTTTCCGCAAAAAGTAAGCAAGCGGCCGAGGCGGTTTGCGTAAAATGCCGCTTGATATCGATCAATAAAACAGGGGTAATCATGAAGTTCAAACAAATGTTTTTTGTGCCGTTCGCCACGCTGCTGCTCGCCTCGACCGTGGCGCAAGCCGCTGAACGGAGCGGCAAGGAAGTGGTCGATTCGGTCTGCGTGGCCTGTCACGCGACCGGCAAGGACGGCGCGCCGAAGATCGGCGATCAGGCCGCCTGGGCGCAGCGCGCCGCCAAGGGTCTGGACAAGCTGACGAGCAACGCCATTGCCGGTGTCCGCAACATGCCGGCGCACGGCGGCCAGGCCGCGCTGACCGATATCGAAATGAGCCGTGCCGTCGGCTACATGGTGAGCGGCGGCCAGGCGGCCGATACGAACAAGGCCTACAGTTCGCCGAAAACCCGTTCCGGCCAGCTGGTGGTCGAGGAGCGCTGCCAGGACTGCCACGCCAGCGGCAAGAACGGCGCCCCGAAACTGGGTGATATGGCGGCCTGGAAACCGCGTCTGGCCAACGGCGTCGCGCCGCTCGTCAAGTCGGCGATCGGCGGCCACAAGGGCATGCCGGCGCGCGGTGGCTTGGACAATCTGAGCGACGCCGAAGTGCGTGCGGCGGTCGAATTCATGGTTGGCCAGACCGGCGGAGCCGGCACCAAGAAATAAATTTTTCCGCGCTCCTTTTCGGGGCCGGTAGCGAACCTCTGCCAGCGACTGTTTGCCGATGGTGGAGGTTTCTGTTTTTCACTGCCGTATTTTGCGGCGCATTCCCATTCAGAGTATTTCGCCATGTGGTTCAAAAATCTTCAGCTTTACCGTCTGCCGACGCCGTGGAACATCGATCTTGCCAAGTTCGAGGAACAACTGGCGCGCGCCCCGTTCGTCAAATGCCCGAGCAATCAACCGATGAGTCGCGGCTGGGTTTCGCCGCGCCAGGATGGCGCGCTGGTCTACTCGTCAAACCAGCAGTGGCTGGTGGCGTTGGCCGTCGAGCAGCGCCTGCTGCCGTCGTCGGTGGTCAATGAG
This sequence comes from Dechloromonas denitrificans, assembly GCF_020510685.1. Taxonomy (NCBI): domain Bacteria; kingdom Pseudomonadati; phylum Pseudomonadota; class Betaproteobacteria; order Rhodocyclales; family Azonexaceae; genus Dechloromonas; species Dechloromonas denitrificans. The sequence continues at coordinate 4,279,951 of NZ_CP075185.1, read as the reverse complement.
GAAGTCAAGGAGCGGGCCGAGGCGATCGAAGCCCAGCAGGGCTACGCGCCCGGCCGCAAGCAGTTGAAGGAACTGCGCGAGCGGGTCACCGAAGAACTGATGCCGCGCGCCTTTACCCGCCGGCGCAAGACCTTCGTCTGGATCGATCCGCAAAACGGCTGGTTCTGCGTCGATGCCGGCAGCCCGGGCAAGGCCGAGGAAGTCATCGAGCACCTGCGGCACTGCCTCGACGAATTCCCGCTGACCATGTTGCATACCCAGATTTCGCCGCAGACGGCGATGGCCGACTGGCTGGCCGGCGGCGATGCACCGGCCGGCTTTACCATCGACCGCGATTGCGAACTGAAGGCGGCCGGCGAGGAAAAGGCGGCGGTCCGCTATGTTCGCCACGCGCTCGACGGCGACGAGATCAGCGGCGAGATCAAGGCCCACCTGGCCAGCGGCAAATTGCCGACGCGCCTGGCGCTGACCTGGGATAACCGGATTTCCTTCGTCCTGTCGGAAAAGCTGGAAGTCAAACGCCTGGCCTTCCTCGACCTGCTCAAGGAAGAGGCGGAAAAGAGCGCCGAACGGGCCGACGAGCAATTCGATGCCGATTTCGCGCTGATGACCGGCGAATTCGTCCGCTTCCTGCCGCAATTGGTCGAGGCGCTCGGCGGCGAAGTCGTCGAAACGCCGTGAGCGCCTGTCCCTGCGGCAGCGGCAAGCCCTACGCCGGCTGCTGCGGTGGACTGCACGCCGGAACCATCGATGCGCCGAGCGCCGAGGCGCTGATGCGCTCGCGCTACAGTGCCTACGTGCTCGGCCTGGAGCCTTATCTGCTGGCCACCTGGCATGCCTCGACCCGGCCCGCCGCGCTGGGCCTGGCCGAGGAAAGCGCTACCAAGTGGCTGGGCCTGGAGATCAAAGGGCGGCAGATGCTGGACGCCAGCCACGCCACCGTCGAGTTCGTTGCCCGCTACCGGGTCGCCGGGCGCGGCCACCGGCTGCACGAAATCAGCAATTTCATCCGTGAGGCCGGGCGTTGGTTCTACGTCGACGGCGACGTGCGCAGCCAATAGGCTGGCTCGGCCCGCCGCCCCGCTTCAAACCGGCGGCGGGTTTTGCGCCGGCCGGTGGCGCTGCAGCACTTGGCGCAGCTCCTGTTGATCGATCGGTTTGGCGATATGGCCGACCATGCCGGCCGCCCGGCATTTTTCCCGCTCTTCCGCGAAGGCATGCGCCGTCTGGGCAATGATCGGCAAACCGGGGGCGAGCGCGAGGATCTGGCGCGCCGCTTCATAGCCATCGATGCCCGGCATCTGGATGTCCATCAGGACGATATCGTAGGCCGCAGGTCCATCCTGGCGGACCCGTTCAACCGCCGCCAGGCCATCGCCGGCCAGCGTTACCCGGGCGCCATCCAGCGTCAGGTTTTCTTCGAGTATCGCCTGGTTGGCACTGTCGTCGTCGACGACCAGAATCGAAAGGCCGGCCAGTGAGCCGGGTGCAGCATCCGGCTGGTCGGCCGGGGGCACGGCGAGCCGCCCGGAGGGGATGTAGGGCAGGCGAAATTCTACCGTGGTGCCGATGCCGGGCTCGCTGATCACCTGAATGTCGCCACCCATCAAATCGAGTATCTGTTTGCTGATCGCCAGGCCGAGACCGGTACCGCCATAACGGCGGGTCGATGACGCATCGGCCTGTTGAAAAGGATTGAACAGCATGGCCAGCTGTTCCCCGCTCATGCCGATGCCGGTGTCGGTGACCCGGAACACCAGTTGTTCGTCCTGGCGGGAGAGCGATAGCGTGACACTTCCGGCGGGGGTGAACTTGACCGCGTTGGAGAGCACGTTGAGTAGGACCTGGCCGATGCGCAACGGATCGCCGATGCACAGTCCGGGAAGGTCGGCGGCCAGCCGGACCCGCAGCTCGAGCTGTTTGGCCTGGGCCTGGTCGCGCACCAGGTCGAGCGCATGGCTGACGATCTCGGCCGGTACCAGGTCGATTTGTTCGATGTTCAGCTTGCCCGCATCGAGCTTCGAGAAGTCGAGGATGTCGTTGATCACGCCGAGCAGGCGCTTGCCGGAGGTGCGGATCTTGGCAAAGGCATCGCGTGCCTTGTCGCTGTTGTCGTAGTGGCGATAGCCGATATCGGCGAAGCCGAGCACGCCATTGAGCGGGGTACGGATCTCGTGACTCATGTTGGCCAGGAACTCGCGCCTTATCCTGGCCAGGCTCTCGGCGGCAAGCAACGCCCGTTCGCGGGCCTGGGCCGCCGCCCGCTGCTCGCTGACATCGACGAAACTGGTTACCGCGCCGATGATTTCACCGTTGCGCAGCATCGGGTGGGTAGCGTACATCACCGGTACGGCGTGGCCATCGGCATGCCAGTACACCTCGTTGTCGACGCGCACCTGCTGACCCAGTTTGAGCGCCCGCAGGCCGGGGCATTCCGCTGCCGGATAGGGCGAGCCATCGGCCCGGCTGTGGTGGAACAGCGGATGGACCGGCCGGCCGATGACCTGCTCGGCCCGGTAGCCGAGCATGGCGCAAGCTGCCGGGTTGATGAAGGTGATGATGCCGTTGCGGTCGCTGCCGTACAGCCCGTCGGCGCTGGAGTCGAGAATGTGGCTGGCCCGCGCCTCGGTTTCCATCAGCGCGCTGGTCCGTTGCTGGACCAGTTCCTCGAGATGGCGGCGGTGCTGTTGTAGTTCGGCTTCGCTGCGCTTGCGCTCGCTGATGTCGCGGAACACATTGACGGCACCGCTGACCCGGCCGTCGAGTTCGACGGCGGCGACCGTGAATTCGACGGGGAAGCAACTGCCATCCTTGCGCCAGTACAGGTCGTCGTTGACTTGCCGGCGGGCTCCGTCGAGCAGGGTTCTGGAAACGTCACAATCGGCATGTGCGTAGGGGCTGCCGTCGGCCCTGTGATGGTGGGTTGCGGCGTGCAGATCCAGCCCGACACCTTCGTCGGCAGCCCAGCCCAGCATCTTGCGAGCCGCCGGGTTCACGAAGACGACCTTGCCCGCCAGATCGACGCCGCAGATGCCTTCGCCGGCCGAGGCGAGAATCAACTCGCTCTGCCGCTGGGCCTCCTCTGCGAGCCGCTTGGTCTGTTCGAGTTGGGCGGAATATTCGGCTTCCTGGCTGAGCAGGGCGGCATGATCCGCCTCGCGCCGTTGCCAGCCGCGGTAGAGCAAGAGCGCCGCGAACAACGAGGTAACGAAGAAGATGGCGGCCAGCGCGATAATGTTCCGCGCGTCCTTGCGCGATTCGGCGAGGTAATCCTCGTCGGCCAGGCCGACCACCAGGTAAAGCGGATAGGAATTTATCCGGCGGAAATGGTAGGCGCGGGAAATGCCGTCGACGCCCGAGCGGGTGTGATAAGTGGCCGTTTGCGGCGGCGACTCGAGCAGGGCATGCAACTCGGCGGAGGGCGTCGTCGCTCCTGCCGAAGCACCGCGGGCATCGTCCCTGGCGTAGCGGGCGATCAGATTGGTGTGGTCCCACAGGCCGATATTTCCCTTGGGCCCCAGGTCGATCTTGGCGAACAAGTTGATGAACTGATCGATCGTCACGGCGACGTGGACATCGCCGGCGAAAGAGCCGTCCGGGTTGTCGATGCGCCGCCCCAGGGTGATCAGCTGCTGCTGGGCGGCTCGCCCCATCAGCGGTTGGGAGAAGACCAGGCCGGCTGCCGGATCGTCGCGCAGACGGATGAATTGGGGGCGGTCGGCGATGCTCGCATTGGCCACCCGGATGCCTTTCGCGCCGTGCCGGATGATCCCGTCGGCGTCCACCACGCGCAGGCCGAGCGCCTCGGGAATATGGGCATCCTGCTGGGCGAGGAAGGCGGCCAGCGCATTGTCGTCGATCCCGCCGTTGGCCATCTGACGGGTCACCTCATCTCTGACCGAGAGCAGGGTGATGTCGATCTTGCCGATGAAGCCGACCAGCGCTTCATCGAGAACCTTGGCGTAGTTTTCGGTCAGGGTTATCGCCTGGATCTCTTCGCGTTCGCGCCGTTGCTCGATGACCAGCGCAACCATGACGACCACGAACAGATTGATCAGCAGGGTGCCGATCGCTAGCGATCGAACGAAGCGACGACGGCTAAGGATCGATCGGTCCAGGCTTGCAACGGCGTTCATGCTTCCCCCCAATCAGAATGTCACCATCATTCTTGTTTTCGATATTGCCGTAGACCTTCACTATGACAGGGATTGCAGCCCGGCGCCACGGCTGCGCCGGCATTTTGCGGGGGAGCGGATCGGCCTCTCATTTGTTTGCGGTTGGCGGTTGCTTCGCTGGCTGCGCTTTGCGATGATCCGGGGAATATCTTGGAGGAACGATGGATACGAAGCTCGCGCCGGTGATTGAAGTGCCATGGAAGCAATACTCGCTGCTGGTGGTCGATGACGAACCGGGCATGCGCAGTTTTCTGCAGCGCGCCTTGACGCCGCGCTGTGGCGTGGTCGATGCCGCCGACAGCATCGAGCAGGCCGAGCCGATGCTGCGCCGGCGTCTCTACGATCTGATCGTGCTCGATATTGCGCTGCCCGGGCGCTCCGGTATCGACTGGCTGCACCAGTTGCGCGACGAGGGTTATGCCGGCGAGGTGGTGATGATGACCGCCTATGCCGACCTCGACACGGCGATCGATGCGATGCGCGCCGGAGCGGCCGATTTCCTGCTCAAGCCGTTCTCGCTGGCCCAGGTGCTGAATGCCATCCAGCGCTGCTTCGAGCGTTCGACGCTGGTCCGCGAGAACTTCGTGCTGCGCCGCGAAGTCAGCGAACGCTCGGCCGATATCGAAGGCATGATCGGCTCCTCGGACGCCATGACGGAAGTCTGCGAGCGGCTGAAACGCATCGCACCGACCCCGGCCACCGTGCTGCTCACCGGCGAATCCGGCACCGGCAAGGAAGTCGCGGCGCGCGCCCTGCACCGGATGAGCAATCGGGCGAATGGCCCGTTCGTGCCGGTCAACTGCGCGGCGATTGCCGCCGAGTTGATCGAATCGGAGCTGTTCGGCCACGTCAAGGGCGCCTACACCGGCGCCCAGCACAGCCGCGAGGGCCTGTTCTACTACGCCCGGGGCGGCACGCTGTTCCTCGACGAGATCGCCGAAATGCCGCCGGCCGCCCAGGCCAAGCTGCTGCGCGTGCTGGAAGAGCGGCGCATCCGGCCGGTCGGTTCGGAGCAGGAAATCCCGGTCGACGTGCGGGTCATCGCGGCGACCAATCGCGACCTGAAAGTCGAGGTCGCCGCCCAGCGTTTCCGCCAGGATCTCTATTACCGCCTGCAGGTGGTCGAAGTCACGCTGCCGCCGCTGCGCGAGCGGCCGGAAGATCTGCCGTTGCTGGTCGAGCATTTCATCAGCCAGCTGGCGCCTTATCTCGACGTGCCGCGGCTGGCGCTCGACGGCCGGACGCTGGCCCGGATGGCGGCCTATGACTGGCCGGGCAATGTGCGCGAACTGAAGAATTTCGTCGAGCGCTCGCTGATTCTCGGCTGGTTCGATCTCGGCCCGGAACCGAAGGCGAGCAGCGCGCCGGCCGGGGCCATCAACGAAACGCTGGAGGCGGTCGAAAAACGCCACATTCTCGCCGTGCTCGCCGCCTGCGAAGGCAACAAGTCGGAAGCCGGCCGCCGCCTCGGGGTGTCGCGCAAGACGCTGGACCGCAAATGCCAGGCCTGGGGCCTGGCCGAAATGCATTGAGCGCGCCGTCCAATCGCCGCTCCGGCCGATGCCCGGCAGCCTGATGACGCCGCCGAGCCGGCGGTCGATTCGCGTTCGCCTGCTGCTCCTCGCCCTGCTGCCGCTCGGCATCGTGCTGCCCTTGCTGGTTGCCGTGCTGGCCATCTGGGGCGGCGATTACCTCGACCGGCTGCTGATCACCAAGGTGCAGGCCGATCTGGCCGTCGCCCATGGCTATTACGAGCGGGTCGCCGCCGGCGTCGGTCGCTCGGTCGAAGGGCTGGCCGGCTCGGCGCGCCTGGCCGGCGCCTTGCAGCGCCCGGGCGGCCAGCGCGAAGCGGCGGTCGGCGGCGTGCTGGACGATGTGCGGCGCGGCCAGAAGCTCGATTTCCTGCATTTTTTCGACATCGAACGCAGCGCCGCCGAAGCGCCGACCTGGCCGGTGATCAAGGCGGCCCTGGCCGGTACGGCGGGCACCGATACCGAGCTCTTTTCCGCCGCCCAGCTGGCGGCGATCGACCCGGAACTGCCGGCCAGGGCCTTGACCCCGCTGCTGGCGACGGTCAATGCCAAAGCCGACAGCCGGCAGGTCGAAGATCGCGGCCTGGTCATTCACAGCGCCGCACCGGTACACGCCGTCGACGGCCGGCTGCTCGGCGTGCTGGCCGGCGGGGTGCTGCTCAACAAGAATCTGGCGTTCATCGACCGTCTGAACGAGATCGTCTATCCCGAAGGCGCCTTGCCCTTCGGCAGCGCCGGCACGGCGACGTTGTTTCTCGGTGACGTCCGGGTGGCGACCAATGTCCGTCTGTTCGAAGGCGGCCGGGCGATCGGCACGCGCGTCTCGGCCGCCGTGCATCAGGCGGTGCTCAACGAGGGGCGTACCTGGCTGGACCGCGCCTTCGTCGTCCGGGATTGGTACGTCTCGGCCTACGAGCCGCTGAGCAATGAGCGGGGCGAGCGCATCGGCATGCTCTATGTCGGCTTTCTCGATGGCCCCTTCGCGCAGGCACGGCACCAGGCCTTTGCCGTCGTCGTCGGGCTGTTCGCGCTGGCCATGGGCGTGGCCGGCGTCTTCGCGGTGCTCTGGGCGCGGCGCGTCTTCAAGCCGATCGAGCGGATGCATGCGACCATGCACGCCATCGAGCAGGGCGATGCCGATGCCCGGGTCGGCGCGGTGGCCAGCCAGGACGAGCTGGCCGTCGTCGCCGAGCATTTCGACCGGCTGCTTGACCGTCTGCAGGCGCAGACCCGGTCGCTGAAGCGTTGGGGCCAGTCGCTCGATGCCAAGGTGGCCGAGCGGACGGCCGAGCTGGTGCAGGCGGTGGCCGATCTGAAGGCGGCCCAGTCGCAACTGGTGATGAACGAAAAACTGGCGGCGATCGGCCAGCTGACCGCCGGCGTCGCCCATGAAATCAACAATCCGGTAGCTGTCATTCTCGGCAATCTCGACGTCCTGCGCGATATTCTCGGCCCGGCGGCCGAGCCGGTGGCGCCGGAGATCCGGCTGATCCACGAGCAGGTGCACCGGATCCGGCTGATCGTCGCCAAGCTGCTGCAATTCGCCCGGCCGCAGGACTACGTCGGCTATCTCGAACCGGTCGCCCTGACGCCGCTGGTCCAGGATAGCCTGGTGCTGGTCGGCCACCTGCTGAAGAAGGGCAATATCGCGATCAAGCAGCATTTCGAATCGACCCGGCACGTGCTGTGCAATCGCAACGAACTGCAGCAGGTGCTGATCAACCTGCTGGTCAATGCCATCCAGGCCATGCCGGACGGCGGTGTACTGACGCTGGCGGCCGAGGACTGGGACGAGGCCGACATGCCGGTCGGCCTCAAGCTGGTCGTCGCCGATACCGGACCCGGCCTGACCCCGCCCGAGCGCGAGCGCCTGTTCCAGCCGTTCTACACCGCCAAGAAGCCGGATGGCACCGGGCTCGGCCTGTGGGTCAGCCTCTCGCTGATCGAGCGTTACGGCGGCCGGATCAGCGTGGACAGCGAGCCTGGCCACGGTTCGCGGTTCACCGTCTGGCTACGCTTCGAGCCGTTGGCGTTGGAGCGTATCGGCTAGCAAAATTTCACATCCGCTTTCACATTGGTGGACTAGGGTGAAGGAATCTCAATTCCTTGCGGAGAACATCATGGGACTTCTCGATTCGGTAGTTGGTGCGCTGGCCGGTGGCCCGTCGGGTGGCAACAATGCGCTGCTCGAAACGGTGATGAAGCTGATCAACAACCCGCAAACCGGCGGCCTGGCCGGCTTGATCCAGTCCTTTCAGCAGGGCGGCTTGGGGGATGTCGTCAATTCCTGGGTGTCGACCGGCGCCAATCAGCCGGTTTCGCCCGAGCAGATCCAGAATGTACTCGGCAACTCACAGCTGCAAGGCCTGGCTGCCCAACTCGGCGTCAGTCCGGAGCAGGCTTCGGGCAATCTGGCCGAGTTGTTGCCGCAACTGGTCGACAAGCTGACGCCAAATGGCCAGGTGCCACAGGGCGACGATCTGATGGCGCAAGGCCTCGATCTGCTGAAGGGCAAGCTGTTCGGCTGATGGCCTTTGGTCATGCGGCACTATGCCGCATTCGCCGATCCGAATTATGCGTTTAGCATTGATTCCGGTCCTGCTTCAACGCGGGATCGCCCTGAAGCCTGTTGTTTTCGGCCCCGCACTTACCAGTCGGGGCCGTTTTTTATGTCGGTTGCCACCTGATGGTCGACCGCTGAACTCAGCTTTCCAGGAAGCGTTCGAGCAGCACGTTGAGGAAGCGCCGGCCCTTCAGCGTCGGCGCGATTTTCTCCGGGCTGACCTCGAGCAGGCCTGCCGCTTCGGCGGCGCGCAGTTGCGGCAGGATGCGTTGTAGCGGCTGCGCCGTGCGTGCTTCGAACAGCGCCGGGTGAAAGCCATCGGCCAGGCGCAGCGCGTTCATCATGAATTCGAAGGGCAGGCTGGCCGCCTCGACTTGGCTTTCTTCCTGCACCGGTTGGCCGCGGCCGATGTTCTCGAGGTAGGCCTTCGGGTGTTTCCAGCGCATCTGGCGCAGGACGCGGTCGTGCAGCGTCAGCTTGGAATGCGCCCCGGCGCCGATCCCCAGGTAATCGCCGAAATACCAGTAATTCAGGTTGTGCCGGCACTGCTTGTCGGGTCGGGCGAACGCCGAGGTTTCGTAATTGCTGAAGCCGGCCGCGGCCAGTCGCGCCTCGATGGCTTCCTGCATGTCGGCACACAGGTCGTTTTCCGGCAGTTCCGGCGGGAAGGCGGCGAAGCGGGTGTTCGGCTCGAGGGTCAGCTGGTAGCAGGAGAGGTGCGCCGGGGCAAACTCCAATGCGCTGTCGACGTCGCTGAGCGCCTGTTCCAGCGTCTGGCCGGGCAGGCCGTACATCAGGTCGAGATTGAACGAAGGAAAATGTTCGCCGGCCAGCTGCGCGGCGCGCTTTGCCTCGGCGGCGCCATGGATGCGGCCGAGGGCTTGCAGGTGCGCGTCGTTGAAACTCTGGATGCCGAGTGACAGCCGGTTGACGCCGGCCGCCCGGAAGCCGGCGAACTTCGCCGCTTCGACCGTGCCGGGGTTGGCTTCGAGCGTGATTTCGGCCTCCGGTGCCAGCATGGCCAGCGCCCGGAAGGCGCCGATCAGCTCGTCGATGGCCGCCGGCGACAGCAGGCTGGGCGTCCCGCCGCCGAAGAAGACGCTGACCACCGGCCGGCCCCAGATCAGCGGCAGGGCGGCTTGCAGGTCGGCGATCAGGGCGGCGACATAGTCGCGCTCGGGAATCGTCTCCGGCGCTTCGTGCGAGTTGAAATCGCAATAGGGGCACTTCTGGACGCACCATGGGACATGGACATAGAGCGCCAGCGGCGGCGAGACGCGGAATTCGAGGGGCGCGGCGCCTGAAGGGCCGGCGGCCGGCCCTTTGTCCGGAAAAATGGGGATGGTGCGGGCCACGGAATTACAGGGTCGGCAGGCGGGCGATCAGCTGCTGCATGGCCAGCCCGCGATGCGACAACTGGTTCTTCACCGTTGCGTCGAGTTCGGCGGCCGTCTGGCAATGCGTCGGCACGTAGAACAGCGGGTCGTAGCCGAAGCCGTCGGCGCCGCGCTGGGCTTCAAGAATGACGCCGTGCCATTGACCTTCGGCGATGATCGGCTGCGGATCGTCGGCGGCCCGGACGAGCACCAGCACGCAGGCGAAATGGGCGCGCCGGTCGGTTTGTCCGGCCAGTTCGGCGAGCAGCTTAGCGTTGTTGCGGGCATCCGATTTCGGCTCGCCGGCATAGCGTGCCGAATAGACGCCGGGCGCCCCGCCGAGGGCGGCGACGCACAGCCCGGAGTCGTCGGCCAGGGCTGGCAGGCCAGACAGCTGCGCGGCATGGCGGGCCTTGGCCAGGGCGTTTTCGACAAAGGTGCAGTGCGGCTCTTCGGCTTCCGGGATGCCGAGTTGCCCCTGGGGAATGACTTCGAAGCCGAGCGGCGCGAGCAGCGCGTTCAGCTCTTTCATCTTCTTGGCGTTGTTCGAGGCGAGGACGAGCTTTTTCATGAAGCGAGGGCGCTCTGCTGGGCGGCGATCAACTGGCGGATGCCGGCTTCGGCGAGGTCGGTCAGGCTGTTCATCTGCAGCCGGGTGAACGGCTCGCCTTCGGCCGTGCCCTGGATTTCGACAATGCCGCCAGAGCCGGTCATGACTATATTCATGTCGGTATCGCAGTTGGAATCTTCCGGGTAGTCGAGGTCGAGCACCGGCGAGCCTTGATAGATGCCGACCGAAACCGCGGCGACATGATCGCGCACCGGATTGGCCGGCAGCTTGCCGGCCTTGACCAGCTTTTCGCAGGCTTCGTACAAGGCGACCCAGGCGCCGGTGATCGAGGCGCAACGGGTGCCGCCATCGGCCTGCAGAACGTCGCAGTCGAGGGTGATCTGGCGTTCGCCGAGTGCCTTCAGGTCGGTGACGGCGCGCAGGCTGCGGCCGATCAGTCGCTGGATTTCCTGGGTGCGGCCGGTCTGCTTGCCCTTGGCCGCTTCGCGGGACGACCGGGTGTGGGTGGCGCGCGGCAGCATGCCGTATTCGGCGGTGACCCAGCCCTGGCCCTTGCCGCGCAGGAAAGGCGGGACGTTTTCCTCGACGCTGGCGTTGCACAGGACGCGGGTATCGCCCATCTCGATCAGCACCGAACCCTCGGCATGACGGGTGAAGTCGCGGGTCAGGCGGACCGTGCGGAGTTGGTCGGGCTGGCGTTGGCTGGGGCGCATGAAATGTCCTTATTTCTTGGGGTTGAATTTGTCGATGGCGGAGCGGATTTCCTCGATCGCCTTTTCGATTTCGTCGTCGGTCAGATCGCTCTTGTAGGCCGGATTGCGGCCGAATTCCTCGAGCCGCGTGGTGACTTCGTCCTGGGTCATGGTTTGGGTCGAGATGGCGCTGCTCGCCTCGTCGACATAGCTTTCTTCCCAGCGCACGGCGACGGCGGACAGGTTGTCGCCATGCGGCCCGCCCTTGGTTTCCGCCTGCGCCAGCAGCAGCGGCAGAGCATGCAGCAGGTTGGCGCCCTTCAGCGCAATGGCCATCAGTTCGCCGGAGGTGACGCCCCACAAGCCATCGGTGCACAGCAGCAGGATATCGCCATGCTCGAGCGGGGTCTTGCGCGAGAACTCGATCTCCGGCGGCGTCGGGCTGCCCAGGCAACTGTAGATCTTGTTGCGGTCCGGGTGCACCGCCGCCTGCGTCTCGGTGATCATGCCTTCGTCGACCATCAGCCGGACGCGCGAGTGATCGCGGGTCTGGGCAATCACCCGCCCGGCCCGCATCAGGAACAGCCGGGAATCGCCGGCGTGCGCCCAGTAGGCGATGTTGTCCTGAACGATGCAGGCGACGCAGGTGGTGCGCGGCGTGTCCTTTAGGTGATGGCGCGCCGTGTAGTCGAGAATGGCATGGTGCGCATTGGTGATGCTCTTCTGCAGGAAGCGGAAGGGATCGGCGAGCAGCGGCCGGGCCTCGCGCTGGAAGGCGTCGGCCAGCGTCTGGATGGCGATCTGCGCGGCGATCTCGCCGTAGTGGTGGCCGCCCATGCCGTCGGCGGCAACCATCAGCAACGCATCGCGCGAGTAACAGTAGGTGGTCCTGTCCTCGTTGTTGGCGCGCCCACCCTGCCGGCTTTCCTGATAGATGGTGAATCTCATTTATTCGGCTTCCTGAGTTTGTCGACGAAGCGGCCGAGCCAGTTGGGATTGATTTTCGGCTCCGGCGGCGTGACGGTTTCGACCAGGGCTTTCTGCAGCGCGAAGACGCTTTGCGGTCGGTAAAGATGGTTGAGGTTCAGGCACCAGTCGATGATCTCCAGCAGGCGATCGGAAAACTGGCCGTCCCAGCGCAGCATCGCCGGCACCAGGGTGTCCTTCTTTAGGCGCTCGTCGGCCGCCTGCGGCGCGCAGCCGGCCAGGCAGGCATACATCGAGGCGCCGACGCTGTAGATGTCGCTCCACGGACCGAGATCCTTGCGTCCGCCGTAGTGTTCCGGCGACGCGAAGCCGGGCGTGTACATCGGCTTGAGCATTGGTTGGTCGGTCGACAAGGTTTGCCGGGCGGCGCCGAAGTCGATCAGCACCGGGGTGTTGTCGGCGCGCAGGTAGATGTTCGACGGCTTCAGGTCGAGGTGCAGCAGCTTGTGCGAATGGACTTCGCGCAGGCCGTTGAGCATGCGGGTGAAAACGCCGCGGATGAAACGCTCGGAAATGTGCCCCTGGTGTTTCTGGATGAACTCCTGCAGCGTGCGCCCGTGCTCGTATTCCATCACCATGTAGACGGTGTCGTTGGAGCGAAAGAAATTCAGCACGCGAATGACGTTCGGGTGCGACAGCCGGGCCAGCGAACGGCCTTCCTCGAAGAAGCACTTCATGCCGTAGCGGAAGGCGCCGAGGTGCTCGCTGGTGATCACCGGCTTGACGTCGCCCTTGCCGCGCAGGGCGAGGCTGTTCGGCAGGTATTCCTTGATGGCGACCTGCCGGCCCTCGGGATCGGTGGCGAGGTACACGATCGAAAAGCCGCCGAGCGAGAGCTGGCGGTCGATGGTGTACTCTTCGAGCGGGTAGCCGTTAGGTAGCGGCTGATTGGCTTGTTGCGCCATTGATCTCGCGGTTATGATGCAGTGTCAGGCATTTTCGGGCGTGTTGTCCGGCCTGTAAAGCTGAAGAGGCGCCAACAATGATTAGTAGTATGACCGGTTATGCCGTCAAAACGCGCGATGTCGAGCGCGGATCCCTGCAATTGGAATTAAAAAGCGTCAATTCGCGCTACCTTGATTTTCACTTCCGGGTTACCGAAGAGTTGCGCTCGCTGGAAATGCCGCTGCGCGAACTGCTCGCCAGCCGCCTGACGCGCGGCAAAGTGGAGTGCCGACTGGCCTTCAATGCGACCGCGGCGCGCGGCGATCAACTGCAACTGAACGACGACCTGTTCGCCTCGCTGAAAAACCTCAACGACCGGGTGCGCGGTGAAATGCCCGAGGCCCGGGCGCTGTCGGTAAACGACGTGCTGCGCTGGCCGGGGATGTTCGGCGACCAGAGCATCGATTTCGTCGCCCTCGGCCCCGCAGTGATGGCGCTGGCCCGTGAGGCGCTGGCCGATTTTTCGGCAACCCGCGGTCGCGAAGGCGAAAAACTGGCGGCGATGATCGTCGACCGCGTCAATGGCATGCGCGAAATCGTCCATCAGGTGGCGCCGCGCATTCCCGAAGCCCAGGCCCTGTTCACCGACAAGTTGCGCCAGCGTCTGACCGAGGCGCTGGGCAACGCCAGCGACGACCGCATCCTGCAGGAAGTCGCCGTCTTCGCGACGCGCATCGATGTCGCCGAAGAACTCAGCCGCCTGAACACCCATCTCGACGAAGTCGAGCGCGTGCTGAAGCAGGGCGGTGCGTGCGGCAAACGCCTCGATTTCCTGATGCAGGAACTCAATCGAGAGGCCAATACGCTGGGTTCGAAGTCGGCGATCACCGAAGTGTCGCAGGCGGCGATGGACCTCAAGCTGCTCATCGAGCAAATGCGCGAACAAATTCAAAACCTGGAATAGTTTTTATTTTTTTGATGGGCAACGGCCGTCTGGCCTTGCCGTGAGTGAAGCGGTTGCCGGCAGCGACCGCTGAAAATTTTTGCTGGAAATGCGCTATGGCCGGAAATCTTTATGTTGTCGCCGCCCCATCGGGGGCTGGCAAAACGACGCTGGTTCGTTTGTTGCTGGAACAGGAAGCGACGGTCCATCTGTCGATTTCCTCCACGACGCGCGCCCCGCGCCCCGGCGAGCAGGACGGCAGGGAATACCATTTTGTCGAGGCCGCCGAATTCCAGGCGATGATTGCCCGCGAGGAATTCCTTGAGTGGGCCGAGGTGCATGGCAATTTCTACGGCACTTCGAAGAAGTGGATTGCCGACCAACTGGTCGCCGGCCACGATGTCCTGCTCGAAATCGACTGGCAGGGGGCGCAGCAGGTGCGGGCCTTGTTCCCGGAGGCGATCGGGGTCTTCATCATGCCGCCTTCGATGGAGGAGCTGACCCGTCGCTTGACCGGGCGGGGCACCGACAGCGCCGACGTCATCGCCCGCCGATTGTCCGCGGCACAGGCCGAGATGCGCCATGTCGGGGAATTTGACTATGTTATTATTAACGACCAGTTGGCTCAGGCGCTGGACGATTTGCGTGCCGTGGTGCGCGCTTCCAGCCTGACCATCTCGGCGCAGCGTGCCCGTCACGCCGCCCTTTTTGCTCGAATGATCTGATTTAGAGGTTTTACATGGCCCGCGTTACCGTCGACGATTGCATGAAACGAATTCCCAACCGCTTCCAGATGACCTTGGCTGCCGCTCACCGCGCCCGTCAACTGGCCAACGGCGCCACCCCGTTCGTCGATCCGGAGAAAGACAAACCGACTGTCATCGCCCTGCGTGAAATGGCGATCGGCAAAGTCGGTCTGGAAGTGCTCAACCGCGGTCAGGCCTGAAGGTAGGGGCGGTGAAGATAGATGGGTTCAACGCCGTCGCCTCTGCCGCCTGCTTCTGAGGAACCCGCCTACCGGGTTTTCCTTGATAGTCTCGATTATCTCGCGCCTGCCGATGTAGAACGTATCAAGGCGGCGTATGTCTTCGCCGAACGTGCCCATGCGAATCAGAAACGCATGTCGGGCGAAGCCTACATCACGCATCCGCTGGCCGTTGCCGGCGCCGTCGTCGAGTGGCGGATGGATGCCGATGCCGTTGCCGCCGCTTTGCTGCACGACGTTCTCGAAGATACCGGGACGACCAAGCGCGAACTGGCCGACAAATTCGGCAAGGAAGTCGCCGAGCTGGTAGATGGCCTGTCCAAGCTCGACAAGATGGAATTCGCTTCCTACCAGGAAGCCCAGGCCGAAAATTTCCGCAAGATGTTGATGGCCATGGCGCGCGATCTGCGCGTCGTGCTGATCAAGCTGGCCGATCGTCAGCACAATCTGCAGACGATGTCGGCGATGCGTCTCGACAAGCGCCAACGCATCGCCCGCGAAACGCTGGAAATCTACGCGCCGATTGCCCTTCGTCTGGGCCTGAACAAGCTCTACCGCGAATTGCAGGACACCTGCTTCCGCCTGATCCACCCGCATCGCGCCGAGGTACTAACCAAGGCGCTGAAAGCGGCGCGCGGCAATCGCAACGAGCTGCTGGTCCGCATTCTCGACGGCATCGAAGGCAAGCTCGAGCATGCCGGCTTGAAGGCCGAGGTGTTTGGCCGCGAGAAGAGCCTGTATTCGATCTTCCGCAAGATGCGGGACAAGCACCTGTCGTTTTCCCAGGTCTTCGACATCTATGGCTTTCGCGTCGTCGTCGAGAACGTGCCGACCTGCTACCTGGCGCTCGGCGCCTTGCACAGCCTGTACAAACCGGTGCCCGGCAAGTTCAAGGATTACATCGCGATTCCCAAGGCCAACGGCTACCAGTCGCTGCACACCACGCTGATCGGTCCCTACGGCACGCCGGTCGAGGTGCAGATCCGGACGCACGACATGCACCACGTCGCCCAGGAGGGCGTCGCCGCGCACTGGCTCTACAAGGACAGCGAAGACAGCGGCGCCGACCTGCAGGTCAAGACGCACAAGTGGTTGCAGTCGCTGCTCGAAATGCAGGGCAACGATTCGGCCGAGTTCTTCGAGAACGTCAAGATCGACCTCTTCCCCGACGAGGTCTATGTCTTCACGCCGAAAGGCAAGATCATGGCCATGCCGCGCGGCGCGACGGTGGTCGATTTCGCCTACGCCGTGCACACCGACGTCGGTCATCACTGCTCGGCGGCGCGCATCAACCAGGAACTGGCGCCGCTGCGCACCGAACTGCACAACGGCGATCTGGTCGAGATCATCACCTCGCCGCAAGCCAGCCCCAATCCGGTCTGGCTGACCTATATCAAGACCGGACGGGCGCGCAGCAAGATCCGCCACTTCCTCCGCACCATGCAGAACGAGGAGTCGGCCCGTCTCGGCGAGCGGCTGCTGCGCCAGGAACTGCTGTCGCTCGGGGTGGTGCCGATTTCGATCCCGGACGATGCGTGGAATCAGATGGTCAAGGCCGGCGGCCAGAAAACGATCGAAGAGGTGTATACCGACATCGGCCTCGGCAAGCGCCTGCCGTCGCTGGTTGCCCGGCGCCTGCTGGCCCGCGAGGACATGTCGCCGGATATGCCGAGCAACATGACGCTGGCCATCCACGGCACCGAAGGCATGGCCATCCAGCTGGCCCGCTGCTGCCAGCCGATCCCGGGCGATCCGATCATCGGTTCGATCAAGAAGGGCAGCGGCCTGGTCATTCACACCCACGACTGTCCGACCATCCGCAAATCGCGCTCGGCCGAGCCGCAGAAGTGGATCGACGTCGAATGGGAGCCGGAGGACGGCAAGCTGTTCGACATCCGCATCAAGGTCGAGGTCAAGAACACGCGCGGCGTGCTGGCCCAGGTCGCGGCGGCGATTGCCGAGGCCGGTTCGAATATCGAACATGTCTCGATGGATTCTGACCCGGAGCGCCTGTTCACCTTGCTCCGCTTCACCATCCAGGTCGCCCATCGCAATCATCTGGCGGCCGTCATGCGCGGCATGCGCCATATTCCTGAAGTGACCCGCATCGTTCGGGAACGGGGGAACGAGGTTTGAAGGTTCTCGTACTGGGGGCCGGCGTCATCGGCACAACGAGTGCGTGGTATCTGGCGGAAGCCGGCCATCAAGTCACCGTGGTCGATCGGCAAGCGGTGGCGGGCCAGGAAACCAGTTTCGCCAACGGCGGCCAGATTTCGGTCTCGCATGCCGAGCCCTGGGCCAATCCGCACGTCCTGCCGCAGGCCATCAAGTGGCTGGGCCGCGAGGATGCGCCGCTGCTCTGGCGCTGGCGGGCCGATCCGGCCCAGCTGGCGTGGGGCCTTCGCTTTCTGGCCGAATGCCTGCCCGGCCGGACGCGTCGCAACATGGCCGCGATCGTCGCCATGGCGCTCTACAGCCGGCAGCAATTGCAGGCCTTGCGCCAGTCGCTGGGCCTCGAATACGACCACCTCGAACGCGGCATCCTGCATCTGTATACCGACAGCGACGAGTTCGCCGCGGCGATCCGGGCGGCCAAGGTGATGCGCGAGTTCGGGCTCGACCGGGATACGGTCGACGTCGATCAATGCCTGGAAATCGAACCGGCCCTGAGCGCCGCCAGGCACCGTCTGGTCGGTGGCGACTACACGCGTTCCGACGAATCCGGCGATGCCCACAAATTCACCCGGGCGCTGGCCGAGCGGGCGCAGGCGGCGGGCGTCGATTTCCGCCTCAATGTCAGCGTCGACCGTATCGCGCCGGGCGGCAGCCAGATCGCCGGCGTCGTGGTCAGCGGCGAGGGCGGTCCCGAATTGCTTACCGCCGACGCCTATGTCGTCGCCCTCGGCAGTTACTCGCCGCTGCTCGTCAAACCGCTCGGCATCAGCCTGCCGGTCTATCCGGCCAAGGGCTACTCGGCGACGTTGACGCTGGCCGAAGGGGCGCTGGCGCCGACCGTCAGCATTACCGACGATGCCCACCGGCTGGTTTTCTCGCGCCTCGGCAACCGCTTGCGGATTGCCGGTACCGCCGAGTTCAACGGCTACAACCTCGATCTCAACCCGGTGCGCTGCCAGGCGCTGATGGAGCGCACCCGCGAACTGTTTCCGCGGGTCGACGTCGAGGGCGAACCGGAATTCTGGTGCGGCCTGCGGCCGGCCACGCCGTCCAACGTGCCCTGCATCGGCCGCACCCGCTACGGCAATCTGTGGCTCAACACTGGCCATGGCACGCTGGGCTGGACGATGGCCTGCGGTTCGGCCGCCTCGCTGGCCCGGCTGATGAGCGGCCGCCGCGCCGAACCGGAATTTCCCTTTATTCGATGCTGATCGACAGCCACTGCCATCTCGATGCGGCCGAGTTCGACGCCGATCGTGACGCGGTGTATGCGGCGGCGTTGGCGGCAGGCGTCGAACGGATGGTGATTCCGGCGGTGGCGGCCAACGGCTTCGCCCAGGTCAAAGCCGCCGCGGCCCGCTACCCGGGCTGCGTCGCGGCCTACGGCATCCATCCGCTGTTCGTGACGCAGGCCGGCGAGTCCGATCTCGCCGTGCTGCGCGACTGGGTAATCGAGGAAAAGTCGCTGGCGCTCGGCGAAATCGGGCTGGATTTCTATGTCGCCGACAGCGATCCGCAGCGCCAGGAATTCTTCCTGGTCGAACAGCTGAAACTGGCCCGCGAGTTCAATTTGCCGGTGTTGCTGCACGTCCGCCGCTCGGTCGACGCGGTGCTCAAACAGTTGCGCCGGATTGCCGTGCCGGGCGGCATCGCCCACGCCTTCAACGGCAGCCGCCAGCAGGCCGAAACCTTCATCAGCCTCGGCTTCAAGCTCGGCTTTGGCGGCGCCATGACCTACAGCGGATCGACGCGCATTCGCCAGCTGGCGGCGAGCTTGCCGCTCGAGTCCATCGTCCTCGAAACCGACGCCCCGGACATGCCGCCGGCCTGGTTGAACCGGGGGCGCAATGCGCCGGCCGAATTGCCGCGTATCGCGCAAATCCTGGCCGACCTGCGCGGCATGCCGCTGGCGCAGATTGTTGCGCAAACCGGCAAGAATGCCCGCAGCGTATTGCCCGGACTTTGAGCTGCTCCGGTTATTTTTTGCCAGTTTGATCTGCGCCAAATATGCGCAAACGCTGATCAAGTAAATTGGGCCATCGGGTTCCCCACAGGATGGAAGGCTTCAGGGGCCGTGTTCAGGGTGGGGTAAAGCCGCCGCCCCGGCGGCCAACCTAACGATCATGAAAGCTCCAGAAAAGACTGCCGGCAAGGCCGGCATTGCACGGCGCCAGTTCATTTTTGATTCGGCCAAGATGGTTTGCGGTGTCGGCATGCTCGGCCTCGGTCTTGGCCTCTACGCCAAGCAGTCCAAGGCCCTGCCGGCGCTGGCCCTGCGCCCGCCCGGGGCGCTGCCGGAAGACGATTTCCTCGGGGCCTGCATCCGTTGCGGCATGTGCGTGCGCGATTGCCCCTATAACACCCTCGAACTGGCCAAGCCGGAAATGCCGGTGGCGACCGGCACGCCCTACTTCAATGCGCGCCATATCCCGTGCGAGATGTGCGAGGACATTCCGTGCATCAAGGCCTGTCCGACCAAGGCTCTCGATCATGCGCTGACCGATATCAACAAGGCCAAGATGGGCATCGCCGTGCTGATCGATCACGAAACCTGCCTCAACTTCCTCGGTTTGCGTTGCGACGTCTGTTACCGCGTCTGCCCAGTCATCGACAAGGCCATCACCCTCGATCTGCAGCCCAATACGCGGACCGGCCGGCACGCGCTGTTCCTGCCGACGGTGCATTCCGAATACTGCACCGGCTGCGGCAAGTGCGAGAAATCCTGCGTTCTTGAAGAGTCCGCCATCCGCGTCCTGCCGGCCAAGCTGGCCAAGGGCGAACTCGGCCACCATTACCGGGTCGGCTGGGAAGAACAGAAGAAAGCCGGTCACTCGCTGATCGATGAATCGAAGATGCTCGATCTGCCGGATCGCCTGCCGGAAGGCGCCAACCTGCCCGGTCATTACGACCCGGCGAGCGGCCATACCGCGCCGATGCGCGGCCAGCCCGGCAGCGAGGCGGGGGCGATGCCGAGCCATCCGCCGGGCCTGGGAGACAAACCATGAGCGACAAGCGTATCGGCGCCGAGGCGGTGGCCGAAAAAGGCTGGCTGCGCGCCCATCAATGGCTGATCCTGCGTCGCCTTTCGCAGTCCGGCATTCTCGCCCTGTTCCTGCTCGGTCCGCTGGCCGGCATCTGGCTGGTCAAAGGCAACCTCAATTACAGCTATACGCTGGATTTTCTGCCGCTGACCGATCCCTATGTCGCCCTGCAGTCGCTGGCCACCGGCCATCTGCCGGAAAGCCTCGGGCTGGTCGGCCTGCTGATTGCCGCGCTGTTCTATTTTCTGGTCGGCGGTCGCGTCTATTGCGCCTGGGTCTGCCCGGTCAATATGGTCACCGATGCCGCCGGCTGGTTGCGCGACCGGCTGGGCATCAAGGGCAGCGCGCATCTCGGGCGTAATACGCGGTACTGGATACTCGGCATGACCTTCCTCGGCTCGGCGCTGAGCGGCGTCGTGCTGTGGGAGCTGATCAATCCGGTGTCGATGCTGCATCGCGGCCTGATTTTCGGCCTCGGAGCGGCGTGGACCGTGGTTCTCGCCGTATTCCTGTTCGACCTGTTCGTGATGAGCCGTGGCTGGTGCGGCCGGCTCTGCCCGGTCGGCGCCTTTTACAGCCTGCTCGGCCGCTGGAGTCCGCTCCGGGTCAGCGCGACGAAACGCGCCGCCTGCAACAACTGCATGGACTGCTTTGAAGTGTGCCCCGAGCCGCAGGTCATCCGGCCGGCCCTGAAAGGCGAAGAAAAGGGTGTCGGGCCGGTCATCCTGGCGCCGAACTGTACCAATTGCGGGCGCTGCATCGACGTCTGCTCGAAGGACGTCTTTTCCTTCGGGCTGCGCTTCCACAACCCGCCGTCTACCGCCCGGCCGGAATGAAAAAAGAGGAGCCGCGGCTCCTCTTCTCTTTTCGACTCAGGCGCTTCAGACGGTAGCCAGAACGCCGCGCATCTTCTGCAGGGCCTTGACCTCGATCTGCCGGATCCGCTCGGCTGATACGCTGAACTCGGCGGCCAGGTCGTGCAGCGTGGCGCCTTCGCCCTCGTCGTGTAGCCAGCGCGCTTCAACGATGCGGCGGCTGCGCGGGTCGAGTTCGGCCAGCGCCTCATGCAGACCTTCGTCCTGCAGACGGGCCAGCGCCTTGTTCTCAAGCATCCGGGTCGGCTCGTAACGCGAGTCGGCCAGATAGTCGATCGGCGCGAAAGCCTCGTCGCCATCGTCCGGATTGCCTTCCAGCGCCATGTCGCGGCCGGTCAACCGGGTTTCCATCTCGACCACTTCCGAAGCCTTGACGCCGAGGCGCGCGGCCACTTCGCCGGCCTGCGTACCGTTCAGGGTATCGACTCCTTCGTAATCATTCTTCAGGCTGCGCAGGTTGAAGAACAGCTTGCGCTGGGCCTTGGTGGTCGCCACTTTGACCAGACGCCAGTTCTTCAGGATGTATTCGTGGATCTCGGCCTTGATCCAGTGCATGGCAAAGGACACCAGGCGCACGCCGCGCGCCGGATCAAAACGCTTGACCGCCTTCATCAGGCCGATGTTGCCTTCCTGGATCAGGTCGGCATGCGGCAGACCGTAGCCCAAGTAGCCGCGGGCAATCGAAATCACCAAGCGAAGGTGAGAGAGCACAAGCTGCCGCGCCGCTTCCACATCGCCATCATTGTGGAAACGCTGGGCCAGCCGGGATTCCTCAACCTCGGAAAGCATCGGATAACGATTGGCTGCCTGAATATAGGCATCAATGTTTCCAACCGCCGAGGGGATGGGATAAGCCAAGGCATGGGTCATAGCGTAGGTTTCTCCTTCAATGTTCGATTCCATTTTAGCACTCGGTTCCTAAGAGTGCTAAGGCGAGAAAAAGTTTCTGGCGACCATTGTTGTTCTCACCAATTAAAGTCGAAAACTGGCTATTAAAGTCGAAAACTCGCTAATAGAGTCGAAAACTCCCTTATGCAGGGTCAGTCCGTTTATGGGCTGCATATTTGAAAGCGAACAATGAAAACAAAAAGCCTCCAAGCACGGGCAATGCATGCTGCTTCCATCTGCCGGAAACACGGGGTTTCTCAGGCTCAAATCGCTGACTTCGTTGGGGCAAGCCAAGGTCAAGTGAGCCGATTGCTTGGCGGAAAGATAGGGCGTGGCAGTAGGTTGTTCGAAGAAATTTGCCTCTTTGCCGAACGTCTGGAAGGTGGTGTAAGTAAAGAGCTGGTGATTGCCAATGACGAGTTGATTGCTGCCTTGACGGAGACTTGGGATGGTACGGCCGAGCACGCCAAAGCCCTGGCGACGGTAATTCGATCACTCGCAGTGCTTAAGTTGGTTCGCTGAATATTGCTTTGGGCCGCTTGTCGGCGAGGTTGTGTGAAAACATGTGGCTTTGTACTTCAAACAGTCAGTTGAAGCATTAAACCCTCTATGACGACGGATGGGGCACCGTAAAGCGATAGTCACCTTATCCTTCAGGCGCTCCGCCTTGTCCCGGTCAATCAACCTGGCCTGCATGCCCATCAGTTGCGGGCCGTCGCTATCGGCGCCGGGCGTATCGCCGACAAACAACACTTGTCTTGGCGGGCAATCGAGCTGTTCGAGAGCATAGGCGTAAATGGCCGGGGATGGCTTGATCGCTCCGACGGAAAAGCTCCAGGCGTAGCAATCGAACGGAACCGACAAACGGCGTAGCAGGGGCGCCGCGTACGGCTCAGCCAGATTCGAGCACAAGCCGATTTTCAGCCCCCGGTTTTTCAGCGAAGTCAAAGTGGCGTTGACATCATCGAAGAGCGTCACACTGTTCAATTCGACCACGAGATCCAGTTCCAATTCCCGATAAACCGGCGGAGGGAGAGTAATGCCTAGGCGTTGGGCGGCCTCCAATAACCCGCCGCGATGAGTCATGATGGTTGCTGCGTCGTCCGGCTGCGGGGCTCGACCCAGTTGTTGGCCATAACGCAGCAATTTCTTGAAGGCGTGGCGTCGTGCTCTGATATGGGCGAGGGTGCCGTACGCGTCAAAGACAACGGCTTGCACCTCTGGCGCTAGTTGAGAGTCCTTCAAGCTGATCGGTCCTCGGCTGGATTACGGGTTGGTGTCCCTTGGCTTCATCACTTGGCGTTTGCGTGAACCGAAGAGGACGTATGGCTTGTTTTTCGCCATGATCAGTGGGCAAAGGCAATGTAGCGTGATGTCGCTGCAAAGTCGATTATTCGCCGATACCATGTCGCATGGCCGTGGCTTGCTCCGACAAAGGCTGCCTGCATTCGTGGCCGCTTCTTCTTCCATGGCCGCCGATTTATTCTTGCGGACGTGGTTGGCAGCTATCTGCCGTATCCGTTCACGCCGATGAATTGCCGGATTGGCCATTTTGACGACAGGCCGGACATCGGCCAAAGCGGCCTTTGGTTGGTCGGCACGAACAAGTCGGCAATGTATTCGTTACCGGACGTATGTCGGCTAGAAGGTGTAACTACTAAAACGTTGCGAGTCGATGCAGGCGCCGCAAACAACTCTTAAAATGCCGAGCCACAACTTGCGCTAGCGTGCCGATTCAATTTGAGGAAATTCAAGAGTGACGACTCGAGCAACCCTTATTCGGAAACTACGGAATCGTGTGCCGGACCTGGCCAATCTTGATATTCAACCTGCACAACCTTTCGTCTTTAGAGTGATCTTTTCTACAAAAGGGCGTAGGACATTCAATGAGGTAGCCGAAGACGTCAGAAAAGTTCTTTCAGCAGAGAAGTCGGCCGGAGTCGGATTTGAACTTGAACCTTTTTCTTCCGAGGTTCCACTTTCAGAGTTCAGGGGGCCACCATATCTTTCTCTGGCTGCATTTGCCAGTGATCAGAGTGTCCACGGTCTCCCAAAGACCCTTATATCTGTGGTCCACGATCTCGCAAGGGTATTCGTAGAAGAGGAGCCAGGTAGATCCGTCACTTTTTACGTTTCTCGCGAAGACGGCACGGCACCAGATGAGTTTCTGGAACGTGTCCGGACGGCGCTGCTGAGCATTGGCTACGTCGGTCTGCCTTTCGAGGTAAAGGCGATTGATCTGAAAAATCCTGGCCACGTAGGCATGGGGCGAGCCGGATTTGCTGTCCCCTCCCGAAATAGTCGGATCGTCGATTACACGGAAGCCGATGAAGTCACATACGCACAACGCGTAAGCCGTCTCGTTGAAGGGTATCGCGATCAAGTTGCGGTGGTGGATGACCAGACTGTGAGCAAGATCTACCTAACCCCCTCGGTCGGTAAGCTTGATGTGGGTGCGATGCTGCCGCTATATGACCGGATCTACGTAGAACTCCCCTTGCACATCAAGGACTCAAACTACTTCGAAACTGCGTTTGGCCTGGAACAAGAGACATTTGTAGAACTTTGCCGTGCCGGCTGCGTTGTGCCGGTATTTAAGCGTAACCTGGGGCACTAAGCTAGCGACACAAGCTGTAGACTCCAGGGTCACGGACGTGCCAGGGATCATCGGGCAGTCTCGGAATACCGTGTAGTCCTTGAGTTCGTCTAGGGAGACTTCGAACTGAAGTCCGATGCCTTTGGCGTTCCCCGCTTCGAAAGCCAGGGAACGGATGTCCGCCTTGGTCGCGACAGTAAAGACCGACCAGAAACCTGTTCCGAAGCGTGCGATCGGAGCATACGATTTTGATGCGTAGGCAGGCTCCTTGGCCCTGCTGCTTGCTACGCTCAGAAAGTGGTTCAGGATGGTTCGGAGCGACATTCCGCAACCGTTGTCCGTCACTGTAACCGTGTGCCTCGCACGATCAAACTCAATCCTGACCTGCGGCCGGTAATCATCAGCGGGACTGGAATGGTGCATTCGGAATCGGCATGCCTCCACCGCGTTCTGAACCAACTCGCGAATCGGCGCGCCGGTCGATCTCTTCCAGACCGCGTTCGATGCGATCAAGTCGATCACCGCCCGCTTGCTCATTCTTACGCCCAAGCGCTCGAACGTTGCGCCCGGCAAATCCAACCTCCGCACGAACGGCTCAGGCCGAATCCTCAGCCGGGGGGGGGCGACTCTCGATCGATGTCGCAGTAGCCACGAATCCACCCCTCCATATCATCAAACGTGCGATGTGCGAGCGCAAGCACGTCGCCGTCGTCGAACGTACCGCTCACGACCACCTGACCGTCATCGGTCACCGCTAAGCTGTCACGGATGCAATCGTGCTTTCTGTTCTCCCGGAAAGAGATTGCCGCCGCATCGCCGGCTGTCTGTCGAGCCAGATCAACCACACCATCCAGTACGCGTGTGTTGCTGAATTCGATGGCGTCGGCGCTGCACAGAATGGCTGCAAGTTGCCGAACATCCAGGACACGACCATCTGCAGCGAACGGCTTCCGCAGATTCGCTTCCAACTCCGAAACGCTCAGGTTGTGCGACTTCATGATCCAGTCTAGGGGAGCGACCAGGTTTTCAGGAACTCCCATTGTCAGGGCATTTTGGTGGATGTATGTGCCCCCCCGCTTGGAATGTTCTCGACGCAGGTAGTCCGTCAGCGGAACACTGGTTTCCCACCCATGCTCCGGAAGGTCCAACGTCGCCCTGAGCAGTGGTTCCTCGCCTGGAAATACTGTCATGCCAAGGTCATGTGCATAGGCTGCGGCGATCAGGAGAAACAGCTCAGGCGCCCCAAGTGACTTGCTCGACCCCATTTCCAGGCAGCGATCCTGCAGGACGTTTTCCAGACGCCGGACAACCTGGAATCCATGGTGCGCATCATGACGGGTACCCAAGCCTTACAACACGCGCTCATGCCAAGGCAAAGGTTGGCGCATTGCTTTCCCCTCCGCATCAAAACAAGACATCCGCGAATTTCTCGCAGTCTTTGTTGACGCATTCGCCTTTTCACAAAAGGAGAGGCTGAAGCTAAACCCAGAGGACCAGGTCCTTCAAATTTACCGGGCCATATATCCGAGCCGGTGGACACCAGACGCCATGGAGCTTGAAACGTTTGCAAAAGACATTGAGGCCAAATATGGCTTCTCGCTTGAGAGCATTTGGCATGAGAAGGTCACACTCGGCGAGCTATTCCTAATCGCACAACGGGCACATGCACCATGAAAATGCCGCCCAACCCTACAATCAACCCGACCGGCCTGACGGCCGTCGGGTTATTTCCACGTAGGGCTAGGAACCCCCATATGACATACGACGAAGCAAAAAAGAAGATTCTTATAAAGTGGCTAGTTGGTGCGCCTGTTATTGTCGCCACCTCTTTATCCAGTGCCGTTTCAGCACTGAAAATGTTTTACTTCGGGCTAGATAGCGGAGATCAACTAAGTAGCGCGATTGCACTGCCAATTAAGCGATTGGTCTACCTCATCTACGAGAACACGCACTTTCTAGAGTTTTTCTGGAAACACTCTCCGACCCCAACACCGAAAGAACTTTTCGCAAACAGCAACATTGCGTTTTTTGTTATTTATCTCTGCATATTCTTTGGGATGGCCTCGGTCGGCTCCGCTCGCTCATTGTCGGCACGACTTGCGGAGATTGACAAAGAAATTGAAAACGAATTGATCCGGGAGTCAGTCAAGGGTAACGCTCCACGCAGACGGCAAGAAATTCAAGAGCAGGTTTCAGTGCCAAAACCTGGTTGGCTTTCTCAGATTCACACACTCTATTTGGCTCCCATAGTAGTCGGGGTTGTTGTTGCAGTTATTGCAAAACTTTCTGGGCTGGTATAGCCCTAACAATTCGTTCCAGCGGACTCCGCAAAAGCTACGCTTTTGCTCCGCTGAGGTGCCCCCCATAAACAGTGCCACGGGGAATTTAGTAAAGTCCGTTTTCGAGAAGGAGAATGGACTTGAAGAAGCGGTTTTCAGAAGAGCAGATCATCGGTTTTTTGCAGCAGGCAGAAGCCGGCATACCGATCAAGGAACTGTGTCGGCAACATGGCTTCAGTGACGGATCGTTCTACAACTGGCGAGCGAAGTTTGGTGGCATGTCGGTTCCAGACGCCAAGCGTCTGAAGGAATTGGAGGCCGAGAACGGTCAGCTTAAACGTCTGCTAGCCGAATCGATCCTCGATGCGGAGGCACTCAAGGCAGCTTTAGGCCGAAAACGCTGAGCCCCCAGCAAAAGCGTGAGGCAGTCATGGTGATGCGTGAATCGACAACGATTTCCGAGCGCCGTGCCTGCCTGCTGGTGGGTTTGTCGCGCACGGTCCTGCATTACGAATCGACGGCACAGCCAGAGAATGAGCAATTGCAGGCAAGACTGGTTGAGCTAGCCGGCGAGCGTCGCCGGTTCGGCTATCGCCGTCTGCATGCATTGGTTCGCCGTGAGGGTGTCCAGGCCAATCACAAGCGCATCTATCGCCTCTACAGCGATGCCGGCCTATCGGTTCGGCGCCGCAAGAAGCGTAAGCGCCCGGCGAACCCAGCTTGTTTTCAGGCCAAGGTATTTGGCAGCCAGCGATGGGGTAGCAATTCGGTGATTCGACGGGCTTACGGTCGGTCGAATGCCCCGAGGGGTTCCAAGTATTGGCATGTCTTGACGCCTACGGTTTCCGATTGAGGATTCTTGCAATGACACAGAGAACGTAGGATTATTGACGCATGCAAACGAGCCATCAAAACTCCCTGCGAGATATTACTTTGGATGCCGCCAAGCGCGAGCGCCAAGAAAAGTCGCGGGCGCAGGTTCGTAATGGCGAACGCACGCAAGAAAGTCTGTTTCTGATTTCACCGGCACAGGCAAAAGCTGCGACGGTGCGCCATCGCGTTTTTAGTTTTGACTGAAACTCCGATCAGCTAAGAGCTTTTGGCGATTGTCCGTAAGCACACGGCAAACCAGGTTGCTTTCTGAGTCAGGCGATAGTTTGAGGCTGCCAGCGATGCGGCAGCAGTTCGCCGATACGGCTTGCCGGTTGGGTCGGCAGGCGAGTCAGGACATCCTTCAGATAGACCAACGGGTCATGACCATTGAGCTTGGCGGACTGGATCAGACTCATGATCGCGGCGGCGCGCTTGCCGGCGCGCAAGCTGCCGGCAAATAACCAGTTCTTGCGGCCGAGCGCGATGGGCCGAATTTGATTCTCGATCCAGTTGTTATCGATCGGCACCTGGCCTTCCGACAGGTAATGCGTCAGCGCCACCCAACGTTTCAGGCTGTAATCAATCGCCTTGGCGGTTCCTGAACCATTGCGCAGCTCCTTGACTCTGCGCTCCTGTTCTTTGACGCGCTCCTGGTCTGCCGTGGTCGGTCCTTCTCGCTGGCCGGTTCTCGTTCGTGCTGACGCACCCAGGTCAGCAACGTCTGCGGCGTACAACCGATCTTGGCGGCAATCGATTCAACAGCTGACCACAACGACGGATGATCAACACGACTTTCGGCAACCATGCGCACGGCGCGCTCACGAAATTCGGGGGAGAACTTGACTGATTTCTTCATGACTCTATCTTCTCAAGAGTTAGAGCCTCCACTAAATCCGGGGCGATTCAGCCCTGGCCGTCCATGCTGATCTGGATGCCGTTGGCCTTGAGTGAGGCACGCCAAAAGTCAAATATAGATATTGAAAAATTCACACGGGATATGACGTTTGTTGTATTCCATTTGCAATTTACTTCGAGTACATTCGGTTTGCATAACTGATGGTGTAGGTAACAGCCATGCTTGGGTCGTGCGTGTAGGAGCGTATTGACCCAAGAAGCGATAGTTAAAAATGGTAAGAGAATAGTTGGGGTTGATTCAGGGGAATCTCTCTGTAGCCAATCGATACATTTGGGTGGAGTGACGGTGGAACTGTCACGCTGGAGCGGGGGAGAGGTTCTTGGATAAGAAGAGAATAGCTCTGGCTGGGCTAGCTATGCTGGCGGCGGCTGAATGCGCCCATGCAGCGACTCAGCTCCAAATTGATACGGCCAGAACAAAAGCGGCAGTCTGGTTGATTACCCAGCAGAAGGGCGATGGCAACTGGAGCAGTGGTCAGGGCGCTGATATTTCCGTGACCGCGCAGACTGCAGCTGGTTTGCTGGCTGCGGGGGTCAAGGGGTTTCCGGTGAACAACGCCGGGGTTTGGCTCGGAAATGCGGATGCACAGAGCGTTGATGCCTTGGCCCGCCAGATACGGGCCAAGGTGGTTCCCTTTGCAAACCTGAATGCTCAACACGACAAACTATTGACCTGGAAGACTTACCCGGCCAGGTCAATTTGGGGTACCTATCCGCAGTATGGGACAAGCTTTTCGGATACGGGATTGGCAATTCTGGCGACAGTTCCGTTCTCCTATGGAACCCAACTTTCCGAATTGGGCAATGCGGTCTATTGCAACATTCTTCCGGTGCAGAGCGCCGCGGGTGGGTGGCCTCATATTCCTGCGACAGTGGCTGCCACGACGCCATCCTCGGCGTCTGGCGGCGCGGTACTGCCGACGACGATGACGCTGCTTGCTCTCAATGCCGTTCGCGCAAAATTTGGGTGGGATACAAATGCCTGTGGATCCTCCTCCTACACAATTACCACTGCTGTTCAGAATGCTGCGAATTGGCTCCTCTCCCAAAAAAATGGTGACGGCGGAGTTGGTGAAAAAGGTGTTTCGACCATTTTTTCGACTGCTTTGGCATATCAGGGCATCCGGGCAGCCCGACCAAGCGATGCTGCGCTTCCCGGTCTGATCGACTATGTGATTTCGAGGCAGGATGCCAACGGTTCTTGGGGTAATGAGCCGATGCAGACTGGGCTGGTTCTGGAACAACTCGCCACATTGGCGACGCAGCCCTTGGATACGGATGGCGATGGGATTCCGGATGAGGTGGAGGTTATCCTGGGTTCCAATCCGACGATTGCCGATGCTCGTTCCTTGGCTGATAAGGGCAACGGAAATACGCAACCGGGGACAACCACTCCCTTGGCTCTTTCGGTTAGTGCTACGGTCAATCAGGCGTTCAATTACACCTTAACTTCGACGATCGGCATCTCCCCATTTACATGGAATCTGATCGGCGGGGCATTACCACCTGGCTTGGCACTGTCGTCATCTGGCCTGATTTCCGGAGTTCCGAGCCAACTTGGGTCATACACTTTCCAGTACGCGTCGACTGATAGCGGTGCTCCTCAAATTACGCGACCGACACTTGGCCTGATTACCGTCATCCGTCGAACTCCCGGAACCGGCGACCTAAATGGCGATGGCAAGGTCGATCTGGCGGACGTGATCCTTGCACAGCAGATCGCTCTTGGAAAGATGGCGCCGACGGTGGCACAACTTGCTGCTGGCGATGTGGCTCCGGATACAGACCCAGATGGCGTTATCGATGCCTCTGATGTTGCCTGGATTGCCAGGAAATTGCTGAAGCTACGTTGATTTTGCTGGATCACCGTTTTCAATCGTTGTTGACCCGGATCAAGGGGGAGTTATGAGAGCTATAAGCAGTTTGGTGCTACTGGGTCTGATCTTGGTTCTGAGTGGTTGCGCCGGTCAGCGTGCGTTTACGACGGCAGCACGCGCCGGAGATACGGTTGCATTGCCACTCGGATGGGCGAAGAGCCTTGCTCGGCAAAATACGACGGTAGTGATCACCGGGGCCAATTCAGCGACCTTTACCTATCCACCGAACGATCCCAACGTGCGTGCCGTGGCAAATCTCTATCCGGACCCCGTATCGCGCTTGATTGTAGGAACGGAAACAAACCAGTCGCTCGGGGTCAATGCCAATCTGTATGGGGCCAACATCGAGTCTGTGGTAACAAACTATGACAAAGATCTTAGCCAAACGATCCTGGTGCTCAACCTGCCCGCCACGCTGGTGACTGGTACAGCCAGTATTGTCGTAAAAGATCAGTTCAATACGTCGGTTACTGCAGTTCCCATGACTATCGACATTATTCCTGGCGTCGGTGGGGCAAATCCGCTGCAGCAAAACAATAGCAGTACTACGCTCTCTACCGAAATGGCTGCGAACCTGGAGCGTGCTGACATCAAGACGATCACCTTTGCCGGTGCCACTATTCCTTATGGCATACAGATAGACCTGACGCGAACGCCTGCCGTTGGTAAGCCCTGGGTCGTGAATCCGCGAGGGGATGTCAAGAGTCTGTCATGGTGGGATGATGGCTCGACCATCAGAGTGATTCTGACGCCGGCCAACGGCGTCAATCTGGCCAGCATGGCTAATTTCAAATTCTATGTTGCGGGCGGCGTGACAGGTTTGGCGTTTGGAGCGGTCAAGGCATTTGACTCGAACGGCAATATCGTGCCCGGAATCACCCCCCAGATTAACTGAATCCCACTTGCTAGCGAACCCGTTGCGCCGGTCTGGCGCTCGGGCCTGCTCATGCCTCGAATACGAAACAGGATGAACCCAACATGTCCGTGCTGACTCGACTCGCCAGTCTTTCCTTGGCTCTTGCGGTTTGTACAACTTCGCAAGCTTCCGAGTTCCAGCACCGCGATCCAGCACCGCTATCCGACGAAGTCGTACAAGCCGTCGTTGGCAGTATGCGGGCGCGTGCCAAGATTCATCCGGTTGCCGACCGCTTGCAGCATACCTTGACGAAAACAAGCCAGTTGATCGATTCGCTGGATGCTTCACTTCAGGCAGTGGGCGGCGCTTCAGCGAAAACCTCGGCCGAAGGGCGAATGCTTGTAGATGGGCAGATTAAGGAGTTTGCTGTTCTGAAGGGTGAGGTGTTGAATAGCTTTGGCGGATCGCCTGTCTCCAAAGCAGGGCAGTCTGGCAATACCGTTAACAAGGCGCTGAATGAGCGCTTCGACAGCCTATCTGCCGCGTTAGCCAAGATTCAAAAATCTGGTGATGACGCAAGTTTCAGAAAGGCTGTGGCCGATGCCAAACAGCTTATCTTCCGACTCCACGGCCAAGTTATTGCCCGTGAGAATGCGGTCTTGCCTGATCAGCCGCAGCAGCGCTATCGGGATGTCGCGCCATCGACGCCCGGCGTTCCCAGTCGGGCGTTGCCGCAGTATGTCATCGCGAAAAATCAGAGTCGGCCGGTCATGTACGCCTACAACGGCAACGGCATTCCGGATCCCATACCCCCCGAAGCAACGACGAGTTGTGAATATGCCGCCAGCGATCTGGCTGCGACTGCGGATGCTCCGCTCAATCAGGAAATCAAGGATCTGGCACGGAGTCTGGACTTTGATGTTCGGAAAATTTATAGCTACGTATACAACGAGATCAAGTTCGAACCCTACTGGGGCTCCACGAAAGGGGCGATGGGGACTCTCTGGAGCAAGGCTGGCGGGCCGATGGATCAGGCATCGCTTCTGGCCTCGTTGTTGAGAGCTTCAAATATCCCCGCGCGCTATGTACGAGGACAGGTCCAGTTTTCAGATGACCGTGGTAGACGATGGGTGGGCGCCAAAACGGATAACGCAGCTTCCCAGATATTTGCGAGAGGCGCGTTTCCGACTGCCACGTATTTTGTTGGGGCACCGGGAGTGCGGATATCGCATGTCTGGATCGAGGCTTGCGTGCCATATACCAACTATCGAGGAACGCGCTCTGACACTACCGGCAGTCGTTGGTCCCCTCTTGATCCCAGCTTCAAGGAACTGGTCTATCAAAACGGCATCGCCCATAACGTCAGCTTTGATTACAACGGCTACATGGCGACGCGAAGTAACGTTTTGCCTCATGAGAAAATGGCCCAGCAAGTCAATTCGGCCATCAAGTCGATGGCGCCACGCTATGGCAACAATACGCTAGCCGACGTTCCTTATACCGGTACGCTGGTCAAACGGGACTACGACGTGCTGCCCGCCTCGTTGCCTTATGAGGTGTATCAGTACGATTCGTGGGACAACCTCGGCGGTCCTTCGGAAGTCGCAGCCATTCCCGAGACCCACCGGGTTCAGGTCAGCATAAACTCTCTGGGCATCAGCAAGCAGTATGCCGTCGCCGATTTGGCCTTCAAGCGAATCACTCACTCCTTCAAGGGGGCTACCCCCGCGGATCAAACGGCGCTTGATGCCTGGAAAAACAATACCGCAGCGGCACCCTGTAACGTGAATGTACTGCCGGTCCTAAAAATTGATGGGGTTGAAGTCGCCGTCGGCAATTCGGTGACTCTCTGTTCGACCAGTCACGATATCGCCATGAAGGTCTGGATACCTGATCCGATACTGGTGTCGAAAATTTCAGCATCGTCTGATCCGACATTGATCAACCAGACGACGCGCAAGACCGATGCTGCGGACTATAACGCTCTTATCGTATATGCATTGCAGGGCTCAGATCGCATGCTGGCGGATCGGGCGAGCAAGCTGCTGGCCGCCGTTCGTGCCAACCCCACGCCCTTGACTGATCAGGATGCTACAGAAGGTGAGTTTCTCTTTACTGCTGGTTTGAAGTACGCCCGTTACCTGAGTGATTCCCAGCGCTATCTCGCTGCCTTGAACGGCTTTTCCGATGAGCCGTGGGTTCACCTCGGTCTGTCGAAGTCGAAGGCGCGAGTCAGCTATCTATTCGATCTTGCCTATGGAACATCATTGCGTGGAACCTTGGTGGACGTTTCCGGCAGTAACAAGCGTCTGGTCAAGCTGACTTCTACGGCCACCGATGTGGCGTCCATCCTGGCGGAGAACGCCGGTCAATTCCGTCTCTCCCTATATGCAGGTTCGGCCTACGAGCACTACATTTGGCAGGAAACGGCACGTCTGGACGCTGTTTCAACGGTTAGAGGCATTCAGTTCGCTCGCGAAACGGGCATTCCCATGGTGACCCTGAGGCAATCGAACATTGCTGACTATTTATCCTTGATGGATATAAGCATGTGGGGTTATCAGGCAACTATCACGCAAAGTCTAAAAGATAAGAACGGCAATTTTATAGCCGGGGCCTTCGTGTATGCCCCCTCCAAGACGATTTCCTATACAGGAGATGGTGCTTCGGCACCGTGGGTCGGGGCCATTTATGAATCTAACACTCCTAATTCCATCACCATGACCATTGCCGGGGGGTTCAACGGTGGCTATGGGCTCCTCAGCTCGCCATCGGTTAGCTCTCTTTATGACTTCGCAACTAGCTACATCGATGCGAATTACTTGAGCAATCTGGTTGCTAGCTACAATTTCGGCGGTACGCCTACGTCATCTCTTGGGGTTGGTACGTCCATCACCACGGCCGGCGACCCAGTCAATATGTTGACCGGCAACCTCGTACACAGCGAGCGGGATATCGTCATCAAGAGCCGGGGCTTGCCCATCATTTTCGAGCGTACCTACAACTCGAAAACGCCCAAGGATGGCCCGTTGGGCTTCGGCTGGACCCACAGTTTCAATCAATACATCCTGTTCAAGGGGGTTGAAACCGGCGAAGCCAAAGTTACCTGGGTTGACGGCAGCGGTGCCGAGCGATTCTACAAAACCGCCGCCCAGAGCAGCGGCAACATCACCGTCGGCACCACCCTGAGTGCCCAGCCCGGCGTCTACCAGGCCCTCACCCGTCGTGCCGATGGCTTCTACAGTATTCGCGAAAAGAACGGCCTGACCTACGTTTTCGAGGCTATCAACGGTACGGCTACCAACACCAATCAGAAAGCCCGCCTGCTTTCGGTGACCGATCGCAACGGCAATACGCTGACGCTCTCCTATGCTGCCTGGCCGAATCTTTTGGTCAGCGATGCTTTGAGTCGTTCGCTCACCCTTAAGCACGATGGTAATGGCCGCATCTATGAAGTTGCCGACTGGAACGGCACCGTACATCGCTATGAATACGATGGTGCCGGCAACCTGAGTACCTACAAGAATCCGCTGGCCATTGCCGGATCGCAGTCGCCGGTGACTTACACTTATTATGTTGGCGGGCAGATCGACCATGCCATGCAGCGCTACGCCCTACCGCGTGGCAACAGCATGAACTTCGAGTATTACGCCAACGGCAAGGTGTTGCGTCACACCACCAGCCAGGGCGAGGCCAATACCTTCGTCTACAACGATTTCCGTCGTGAATCCCGCAGCGTCAACGAGCGTGGCGATACGCGCATCTTCTTCTTCGACAAGAACGGCAATTCCGAGAAAATCGTTCAGGAAAACGGTGGTGAGCAGACCTACGTCTATGGTGATGCCAGCCATCCGTTCAAGCAGACAATCGAGACTTCTCCCCTCGGCTACACGACCCAATACAGTTACGACGCCAGCGGCAACGTCACTCAGATGACGCTGCCGTCAACCAAGACTGTGGTTTACGCCAATTACACGAGCTTTGGTCAGGCAGGGAAGATCAAGGATCCGCGCGGCAACTACACCCTCAGCCAGTTTGACACCAAAGGCAATCTGACGCAGAGCTCAGTCTTGAAGAGTAGCCTGGGTGCCGCCGTTGATCCAGCGACCTACAACCCCGGAACCAGCGAACTTGTCGCCCAGTCGATCAACACTTACGACGTCTATGGCAACATTGCCACCGTCAAGCAGGTCAAGGACTTCGCCAGCAAGGCCGGGCCGACGGTCACCTACAACTACGACACCAACAAGCTCAACGTCGCCACCATCAGCCGCAACGGCGACGTCAACGGCGATGGCGTGGTGACCAAAACCTCGCCGACCCAGATCTACGATGCCTACGGCCGTCCCACCACCAGCCTCACTGGCGCCTGGTACACCGCTCAGGCCCAGTACGACGCGGTCGGTCGTGTCACCCGAGCCACCGATGCCCTCAGCAACTGGCGCGACTTCAAATATGATGCTAACGGCAACCTGATCGAACAAAGCTTGGTCCTGGCCGCCAACACGGCCAATAAACTGGCCGACAGAACCTCCGCCATCTTCGATATGTCGGATCGCAAGACCACCAGCCTCGATGCGGCCGGCAATGCCACCGCCTACACCTACGATGCCGCCGGCAACGTCGTGCAGGTCGTTAATCCAGATGGCTACCGGGTCGCCTTTATTTACGACCCGATGCACCGTGTCATCCGCGCCTTCGACGAAGAAGGCAATGCTGTCAGCAAGAGCCTGGACATCGAAGGCAAACCGCGCCAGATCATGAGCCCGAATGGCACGGCCACCACCTACGATTACTACGACGCCAGCCAGAACGGCCGCCTCTCCAAGGTCACCGATGCCGGTGGTCGCTGGGTCAGCTACGCCTATGACGAAAACGGCAACACCGTCACCGTCACCGACAACTCCGGGCGCACCACGCTCACCACCTACGACGAACTCAACCGCCCGACCCGCATCGTCGGTCCGGCCTATACCGACATCACCTACGGCAGCATCCGCCCGGTCACCGTCAATAGCTACGACAGCCTCGGCAACCTGACCCAGGTCGCCGCCGGTCGCACCGACGCGGGTGGCCTCACCCCGTCCAGCGATGTCGTCGCCGTCCAGCAAGCCTACGCCTACGACGACTTCGGCAAAAAAATCCGGGAAACAGACGCCGCCAGCAAATTCTGGCGCTACCGCTATGACGACAACGGCAACCTAACCCAGGCCACCGATCCGAAGAGTCAGATCACCACGATGACCTACGGCTACGGCGGTGTCCTCAAAACCCGCCAGAACGCCGCCGGCACCGTCAGTTATATCCGCAACGCCCTCGGCCAGGTCACATTGGCCCAAAGCCCGGAAGTCAGCTACAGCTACACCTTCGACGCCGCCCACCGCCTGGCCAGCCTCACCGACAGCCGCGGCAACAAGACCCTGGCCTATACCTGGAGCCCCGGCGGTCGTCTCAACCGCATGACCGGCACCGACACCGGCGTTGTCGACTACCGCTATGATGCCGTCGGTCGTCTGACCACCCTGTGGGACAGCCAGGACAGCTATCTTGCCTACATCTACGACCAAGGCGCCCGCCTCAGGCAAAAGTGGCTGGCCAACGGCGTCACCACCGAATACGCCTACAACGCTGACAACACCGTCGCGCAAATCAAGAACAGCGCCTACAACTTCGGCACCAGCCAATACACCACCTTTACCCAGCATGATCTGACCTACGACCCGCTGGGTCGCAAACAGACCGCCAAGGACAAGGTCGGCGCCTTCACCCAGCCGGTGCAAACCCTTGCCTACGGCTACGATCCCCTGGGCAACCGCATCAGCAAGACCGATGGCAGCAACGTCACCGCCTACCTGCACGACAGCGTCAACCAGTTGAAGGAAATCCGGAACGGCAGCGCCACCGGCCCCTTGGTCGGCGCCCTGATCTACGACGAAGCCGGCAACCTCACCCAGAAATGTGAAGGCGGTTCGGTTACCGCCACGGCCGCCACCTGTAGCGGCAGCAGCGTGCTCGGCCTGCAATACAACGCCGACAACCGCCTGGTTCAAGCTGTCGGTAACGGCGCCAATGAATCCTACGGCTACGACGACCAGGGCCGACGTATCCGGAAGACCAGCAACGGCAGCACCACTTTCTACCTCTACAACGGTGCCGACATCGTTGCTGAATACGAAAACGACTGGAACAAGCCCAAGGCCTTCACCACCCATGGCCCGAACACCGACAACCCGGTTGTGCGTTACACCCGCAACACCAGCGGCGGCTACGACAAGTTCTTCTACCACCAGGACGGCCAGAACAGCGCTGTCGCCGTGACCGATGGCAACGGTACGGTGGTCGGTACGCAGATGTTTGATAGCTGGGGCAATAGTCTGCCTGGCGCCAAGCTGGGCAATGTTGAACGCTACGGTTACACCGGACGCGAGCCGGATGCGACGGGGCTGGTGTACTACCGGGCACGGTATTACGACCCGGCAATGGCCCGCTTTAGTCAGCGCGATCCGATTGGGCTACAGGGTGGTGTCAATCAGTACGCCTATGTGGGCAATAACCCAATCAACTATATCGACCCAACAGGCCTGATTAGGCAATCGCCAGTATTACTGGCGGATGCGAGCTCTTATATGGGCACGATCACCGACTTTGTTAGTTCAAGTTATCAAACGCTTTCCAATACGGCCAAGTCAACTTGGGATAATTCACCTGCAGTTACTGTTGGTAAAGCATTCGGTGGCCTTGCTGCAGTTGGTGTTGGCGCAGTTACTAACGATCAAGCGCTTATCAATGCCGGTCTGGATGGGCTCTCTGAGAATAGGACTAACAATGTTGAAGTGCTGGGCATTCTCCTTTCCGTAGGTCGCGGTGGATCGAATGTGGGAAGAGAGCCTGGATTGCTTGATCGATATTTGTCTGGTTCTGGCGGTCGATGGGGGGGTAACAGTACACGCGTACAGAACGATGGAATTGCGAAAGACTACATTGATCAAGGGTATGTTATTACAGGGGGGGCTGGGCGAGCTTCAGAACAATGGATTCCCGGTCCGGGAGGGTCCACAAAGGGAGGTAGTTTTGTGGATATTACCGCTACAAATGGTTCATCTGTGGTCCGCATCCAGACTATCAGCACGCGAGCTGACGGGTTTACTCCTACGCAAGCTGAGGCTGCGGCTGCGGCTAGAATTCAGGCAGCATTTCCTAACGACCAATTAATTCTGATTCCAAAAATTAAATGAAACAAATTCTATTCTTTGCCCTTAAAGAAGATCTGCTTTGTGTTATCGACGAGGTGGAAAAGAAGGCGCAGTTAACATACTACCGTATGGGGAATTTTCTTGAGCCAACGGTTGATAGCTTTGGGTCAGCGGCAGAGATTCCTAACCTTGGGATAGCCAACGTTGGGTCCTCGTCTGTCTGCGAATCCTATTTGGTCTCTGAGCGAAAAACGGCCTTTGTCGTTTTGCCGTTGGTTGGCTCTTCAGGTATTGCTCGGTACTGTGTGGATCAACTGAATAATCCTGATAGCGTGACTTTCACGCCAGCAGGCCTTTGGGATAACGGGAATATTTTATTGCACGGGCGCGTAGGCACCGCCTCAAATTCAGTTCAGTCGCTGGCTTTGATCAAACTATTTAGTTCGGTCATTAAAAAGAAATTTCGGAAAGTTAAAGCTTTCTATGTTGGCCCAAAGGCCTTCGGTCTTCTTGAGAGCGGAAAACGACTAACTATAGCGGAGCAATCTCCGCGGGAATTCGATTTGGTAATAGATTAACCAAAGGGATTAGAGATATTTTATTTTCTACGCCAATTAGCCAGTTTTTCCAGTCGACCGCAGTAACACAAATAACAACCTAATTTTTAGCCCATTTAAATAAAACAGCCAAAGTATGATTTCAAAATTCTTCACTCCCGCGCCCTATCCGGCTCGCGCTCTAGCGAAATCCGGATCCGTTGCGTTTGTGATTGATGACTGTCCCTCCAATAAAGCTAATTACATCGGCCGCCCCGTTGGCCCAATTCAACACAACATTGCCTTCAAAACCCCTACTGTGAATACCGTATCAGGGACGGAAACATGAAAACACCCAACCGGCTTCGCCAATTCGTCTTCCTGCTCTGTGCCTGGCTTCTGGCGCTGCCGGTTTTTGCCCAGACCAACACGCCGCCGACGGCCGCCATCAGCTATCCGTTTACCGGTGCGACTTATTTGGCGCCCGCCGCGATTCCTATCTACATGGTAGCGAGTGATGTGGAAGGGCCGGTTTCAAAGGTCGAACTCTATATTGGTGCCACGTTGGCGGGGACATTTGCCGGTGGTGGCAACCTCACTTGGAACAATGTTGCAGCCGGCACC
Source organism: Dechloromonas denitrificans (assembly GCF_020510685.1). Classification (NCBI taxonomy): domain Bacteria; kingdom Pseudomonadati; phylum Pseudomonadota; class Betaproteobacteria; order Rhodocyclales; family Azonexaceae; genus Dechloromonas; species Dechloromonas denitrificans. The sequence goes on along the minus strand of NZ_CP075185.1, from coordinate 4,240,514 downwards.
TACACGTTGACCACCAAGGTCTACGATAGCGGCGGCCTGATCACGACCTCCAACGCGGTGACCGTGACGGTGCTTGCACCTAATACGGTCAACACGCCACCCACGGCGTCCATCGGCTATCCGACCACCAACGCCAATTTCATGGCGCCGGCTTCGTTCTCGATCTTCCCGGTGGTGGCCGATGCCAACGGCACGATCAACCGTGTTGAGTATTATTTTGGAACCGCCCTTGCTGCTGCACAGAATGCACCGCCCTACGGCTTGTCGGTCACGAATCTGGTGGCAGGAACCTATAGTTTGACGGTGAAGGTCTGGGACAACCAGGGCGCTTCGACCATTAGCGCGGCGGTGTCCATTACTGTTATGCCGACGGATGCGACTGATGTGGCACCCACTGTCTCGATCACTGCGCCTAATGCCAATTCGGTTTATCCCGTAGGGCAAGCCTTCCCCCTGTCGGCCATTGCCGGCGACACGGATGGAACGATCAGCCGCATCGAATTCTTCGTAAACGGTGTGACCGGAAATATTTATCTCGGCACGCTGACGACCGCACCATTCAATGCGGTGATGGCGCTGAATGTTGCTGGCGCCTATACCGTGACGGCAAGGGCCTATGACAACAAAGGTGCCCGAACGATTTCGGCTGGGGTGCCCATTGCTGTCACGGTGCCACCGTCAGTCAGCATCACTGCGCCTGCCAACAATGCCGCCTATACGGCGCCGGCTGCTGTCAACATCTCGGCCTCTGCCGCCGACGCCGACGGGAGCGTTGCCAGGGTCGACTTCTACAACGGGACAACACTGCTTGGTTCGGCGACGACAGCCCCATACACTTTTGCTTGGAGCAATGTGGCGGCGGGAAGCTATAGCCTGACGGCCAAGGCCTACGACAACGTCGGGATTTCAACCACTAGCTCGGCCGTGGTCATTACCGTGGCTGCCGCTCCGGCGAACCTGGCGCCGAGTGTTAGCCTCACGGCGCCGGTCAACAATACGGTGGTCAGCGCGCCCGGTAGCGCAACCTTGACGGCAAGTGCCGCCGATACGGACGGGACGATCAGCAAGGTCGAGTTCTACAACGGTGCGACCCTGCTAGGAACGGTGACGGCGGCGCCCTACAACTATACGTGGAGCAACATTCCCGCCGGCACTTATACCGTTACCGCCAAGGCCTACGACAATCTCAACGCGGCAACGACCAGCACCGCCGTGACGCTGATTTCCAATACTTTACCGACGGTGAGCCTGACTGCGCCGGCCAATAACGCCACATTTACATCGCCCGCCAACATCTCCCTGGCGGCATCCGCCTCGGATAGCGATGGCACCATCAGCAAGGTGGAGTTCTACAACGGCGCGACCCTGCTCGGCACGGCGACGACGGCTCCTTATTCTTTCGCTTGGAATGCTGTGGCCAACGGGACCTACACCCTGACAGCCAAGGCCTACGATAACCGGAATGCGGTAGTGACTTCGTCCGTAGCGACGGTCACGGTGGGGACGAATCAAGTGCCGACGGTGAGTATCACGGCGCCGGCCACGAATACGGTAGTGACGGCTCCTGCCACTTTCACGTTGACGTCCACCGCGGCCGATGCCGATGGCAGTATTTCGAAGGTCGAGTTCTATAACGGCGCGACTTTGCTCGCCACCGTCACCGCCGCACCTTATACCTACACGTGGAACGCAGTTGGAGCGGGAACCTACACCGTAACTGCCAAGGCTTACGACAACCTCAATGCGGTTACCACTAGCGCACCGGTGACGCTGGTCTCCAACACGCTGCCAACTGTGGCCATCACGGCGCCAGCCACCAATACAACAGTCACGGCCCCCGCGACCTTCGCGCTGAGCGCCACTGCAGCCGATAGTGACGGCACGATCAGCAAGGTTGAGTTCTACAACGGTGCGACACTCCTTGGGACCGTGACCGCTGCACCCTATAACTTCAACTGGAACAGCGTCGCTGCAGGCAGTTATACGGTCACTGCCAAGGCTTACGATAACGCTGGTGGCACGACGACCGGCGCTCCCGTGACGCTGATTGCCAATACCCTGCCGACCGTTACGATGACGGCGCCGGCCAACAACACGACAGTGGCACCGCTCACCAACGTGACACTGAGCGCCAGCGCGGCCGATAGCGACGGCACGATCAGCAAGGTCGAGTTCTATAACGGTGCCACCTTGCTCGGTACGGTGACCGCTGCGCCTTATAACTACACTTGGGCCAGCGTTCCCTCGGGCACCTACAGTATTACCGCCAAGGCCTATGACAATCGTAGTGCGGTGGCCACGTCGACTGCCATTACGCTGAAAGTGAATACGTTGCCGACGGTGAGCATCACCGCGCCAGCTACCAATACTGTGCAGACGGCACCGGCCAGCTTCGCTCTCAGCGCCTCGGCAGCCGATAGCGATGGCACGATCAACAAGGTGGAGTTCTATAACGGCGCCACCCTGATCGGTACGGTAACCACCGCACCTTACAACTTCGCCTGGAACAGCGTGGCGGCAGGCTCTTATACGATCACTGCCAAGGCCTATGATGATTTTGGTGGTTCGACAAGCAGTGCCGCGGTGACGCTGATCGCGAATACTCTGCCGACCGTCAGCATGACATCCCCGGCCAACAATACGGTAGCAACTGCTCCGGCCAGTTTCACGTTGACCGCAACCGCAGCGGATGCCGATGGCACGATCAGCAAGGTCGAGTTCTATAATGGTGCGACGCTGCTCGGTACCATCACCACCGCACCCTATACCTACGTCTGGAGCGCGGTTGCCGCCGGCACCTATGCCGTAACAGCCAAAGCCTACGACAATCGCGGGGAAGTGAGCACGAGCAGTGCCGTTACCCTGATAGCCAACAATGCTCCTACGGTAAGCCTTACGGCCCCGGCAAATAACACGGTAGTAACGGCGCCGGCCGTCTTTACGCTGACGGCGACCGCCTCTGATGCAGACGGCAGCCTCTCTAAGGTCGAGTTCTATAATGGGGCGACGCTGCTTGGAACCGTGACGGCTGCACCCTACACCTACATATGGAGCGGGGTGGCGGCAGGTGCCTACACCGTCACCGCGAAGGCCTACGATAATAGTGGTGCGGCAACCACCAGTGCCGGTGTGACCTTGATCTCCAATGCGTTGCCCGCGGTCAGCATCACAGCCCCGGTCAGCAATGCGGTGTTTGATGCACCTGCGGCAATTACCTTGACCGCGAGTGCTACGGATAGCGATGGAACAATCAGCAAGGTGGAGTTTTACAACGGAGCGACGCTGATCGGAACGGTGACGACTACTCCTTACACCTATATCTGGAGTTCAGTAGCCGCAGGCACCTATGCGGTGACGGCCAAGGCTTACGATAACCGCAGTGCGATCACCACCAGCTCGACGACGACCGTGATCGTCAATGCCAAGCCGACGGTCAGTATGACGGCACCAGCCAATAATACGGTGGCCACGGCGCCGGCCAGTTTCAGCCTGACGGCGGCCGCAGCGGATACCGACGGCACGATCAGCAAGGTGGAGTTCTATAACGGTGCAACGCTGCTTGGAACAGTGACGGCTGCGCCTTATACGTATGCCTGGAATGCCGTGGCCGCAGGTACTTATACCGTGGCGGCGAAAGCTTACGACAATCAGGGAAGCGTTACGACTAGTACTCCGGTGACCTTGATCTCTAACGCCTTGCCCACAGTATCAATCACCGCTCCTGCTAATGGCGCGACTTTTACGCCTCCGGCGAATATCTCCCTGACCGCCAATGCGGCGGATAGCGATGGCACCATCAGCAAGGTCGAGTTCTACAACGGTGCAACGCTACTGGGGACAGTAACGGTCGCTCCCTACACCTTTGCCTGGAATGCCGTGGCGGCCGGTAGTTACACGCTTTCGGCCAAAGCCTATGACAGTCGCGGTGCGGTCGTGACCTCTTCGGCCGTTGCCATCAATGTCTCCGGAAATCTGCCGCCGGTCGTCGGCTTGACTGCCCCAGCCAACAATACCGTGCTGCCTGCACCGGGCAATGTCACTCTTTCAGCGACGGCGAGTGATCCGGATGGCTCGGTGTCCAAGGTCGAGTTCTACCAAGGAGGAGCCTTGATCGCCACAGTGACCACGTCACCCTATACTGCTCAGGTTTCCGGGCTGACAGGTGGAAGCTACGCCTTCACAGCTAAAGCCTATGATGGCGAGGGTGTGAGCACAACCTCGTCGGTGGTCAATGTCATCGTCAATCGATCGCCTGTGGTGGCGATCACTACGCCTGCGAATTATGCGATCTTTGCCTCGGCAGCAGCGGTGCCGCTCACTGCAACGACATCGGATCCGGATGGAACGATCGGCAAGGTCGAGTTCTACCGTGATGGGGTGTTGATCGGCACGGTAACTGTGGCTCCCTACAGTTTAAGCGTGTCAGGCTTGCCGGATGGCCCCTACGTCTTTGCCGCCCGCGCTTATGACAATCAGGGTGCGACGACTGATTCCACTCCAATAAACGTGACGGTCGGTGCCACTACCGCGGCGCCGGTGACCTTTACTTACGATGAAATGGGACGCCTGATTGGTGTGCAGCGCTGACAAAAGAACGCCGCCCCAAGCGGGGCGGCGGAAGAGGGAGATGGGTACGCCGAAGTAGGGGAAATTACTTGCGCGGCAGGGAGCTTTCCAGGGCGGCTTTTTCTTCTGCCGTCAGTGAGCGCAGGGAGCCATCTTTTGAATGCGCGGAGGGATCTGCCGAGATCTTCCCTGCCGGGCTGTCGGGCGCCACGAAAACACCACCGGAACCAGATGCAGGTGGACGACTGTTGGCAGGCTCTTTCGCCTTGCTCATGGTTTGAGGGTCGCACTCAAGGGTGGATCCGGCATCCTTGCCGGAGATAGTGCAAGCCGCCTGGGCCGAGCTGGCAACGAAGAAGACTGCAGCTAGGAAAATAACCGTGGATTTGACTATTGGCATTAGAATTCGATCAGTATGACAGGTGGATCGTATATGTATCATAAGAAACTTGGGGAAAGCAAACCGGCAAATGGTAACGAATCGATGGGCTTGCTGCTTTCGCGCATGCGCGGATTCACCCTACTTGAATTGCTTGTGGTCATGGTGATTATCGGGCTGCTGGCTGGTTATGTTGGCCCGCGCTATTTCTCTCAGATTGGAAAGTCGGAAGTGAAGGCGGCCCGTGCCCAGATCGATGGCCTGGAGAAGGCGTTGGACCAATACCGTTTGGACACCGGGCATTACCCATTGACGGAACAAGGTCTGCAGGCCTTGACGGAGCGCCAATCCAATGATGAAAAATGGTCAGGGCCTTATTTGAAGAAGGCGGTCCCGCCTGATCCGTGGGGACATCCCTATATCTATCGTCAACCCGGTGAGCATGGCGATTTTGACCTGCTTTCCTATGGCAAGGACGGGCAACCTGGTGGAAACGGCGAAGATGCCGACATCACGAATTGGTGATGGAGAACTGACGATTCCATGCAGCGCTTCAAGATAAAGGCGTTCCGACCGGGTTCCGGTATATGCACATTAACTATCGAGGCAGTTGATGGCGATGGCGCCCGGGCGGCTGTCGTCGCGCAAGGGCTTTCGGTCTTGGACGTGTCGGCATCCACGCTGACTTTTGGGTCGGGCAGTGGTCGCGCCAAGTTTCCGCTCATATTTTTCAATCAGGAATTGTCCGCATTGCTGACGTCCGGATTTCCATTGCTCGAGGCCTTGGAGGCACTGGCTGAGAAAGAGCAGAACCGGTTCGTGCATGGGGTGATTGGCCGTCTGGTTGCTCGTCTGCGCGAAGGCCTTCCACTGTCTTCGGCCATGGCCGAAGCACCAGAGGTTTTTCCGCTTTTGTATGTGGCTAGCGTCCGTGCAGCGGAGCGGACAAGTGATCTCGAGGGCTCACTGGAGCGATACATTGCCTATCAGCGCCAGCTGGAGACCATTCGGAACCGCCTGATTAGTGCTGCCGCCTATCCGCTCATCTTGATTGCGGTGGGGGGCTTGGTCGTGATGTTTCTTTTGGGCTACGTCGTACCCCGCTTCTCTCATATCTTCGAAGACATCGGTGGTGACTTGCCGTTGATGTCACGACTGCTACTTTCTTGGGGACAGTTTGCGGAAAAATATGCGCTGGTCGTTGCCAGTGGCCTGGCACTGTCGATCGTCGGCCTGTCGGCGGTATTGCAACGCAAGGATGTGCGGGCTTGGCTTGTTCGCCAGGTTTGGGCACTTCCCTGGTTTGGCGAGCGCCTGCGCGTATATCAGTTGTCCCGCTTCTATCGTACTTTTGGGATGTTGCTCTTGGGCGGAATCCCTGTCATTCAAGCCCTCGAATTAGTCAAAGGACTACTCTCGCAGGCGCTACAAGCCAAGCTACTGCTGGCTACGGCAAGCATCAGGGCTGGTGGCTTGGTTTCGGAGGCGATGACTGTGAACGGTCTGACAACGCCTATGGCATACCGGATGCTGCGGGTTGGTGAGCGTAGTGGCGGCATGGGCGTGATGATGGAGCGTATCGCAAGCTTCCATGAGGAGGAGATGGCTCGTCTTGGGGAGTGGTTCGGGAAACTGATCGGCCCCGCATTGATGCTCCTGATGGGACTCTTGATTGGCGGCATTGTCGTCGTGATGTACCTGCCGATCTTCCAACTCGCCGAAAGTATCCACTAAGATCATGGATCAAACAGTGACCTCGCCGATTACCGGCGACGACATCGTGCAGGCCCGGCGCGTGGCCAGAGAGACCGGTCGCTCGGTGATGAGTATTCTCGTCGGTGACGGTCCCAGCCCAAACGATGACTGGCTAGGTGGTGTTGCCCGCTTGTTGCGCTTGTCATTTATGGATATGGCGAATTTGCGCGATAGCACGCCGGCCTTCGAGTCGATGGCGTATGCCGACTGTTTGCATCGGGAGGTTGTCCTCTTCAGGGATCCAGTTGTCGGTTTGATTCTGGCAGTGTGGGATCCTTTTGACCGGCGCGTACAGGACTGGGCTGATGAGTGTTTGAGCGAATCCTACACGCTTGCCATGGCGGGGCGAGAGAGTATCGCCGCTTGCCTTGCCAAGCATGAAGAGCGCTTGCGCGCGGTTGATTCGCTGCTGACTGAACCGGTCTCTGCAGTGAGAGATTCCTCTCTGGAAGATCTCTCGATTCGCAGCATCAACGAGGACACCAGCCCGATCGTTCGACTGGTTAACTCGACTCTTTACGATGCCTTTAAAACCGGTGCCAGCGATATTCACTTGGAAACAACCGTATCTGGTATCGCTATCAAGTACCGGGTCGATGGCGTGTTGACCAGTGCCGGCAGCGTGGCCGGCCGAGAGCTAGCCGAGCAAGTGATTTCTCGGATCAAGGTGATGGCCGAGCTGGATATCTCCGAGCGCCGCGTACCTCAGGACGGCCGGTTCAAAGTGGCGGCAAAGGGGCGTGAGATCGACCTTAGAGTCTCGATCATGCCGAGTATCCACGGTGAAGATGCTGTGCTGCGCGTCCTCGATAAGCAGCATCTTGCTGACCAAGTGGCCGGTTTGCGTCTCGACAGCCTGGGATTCGATGCTCAGGCCTTAACCGGAATTCGCCGATTGGCGAGCGAGGCATACGGCATGCTGTTGGTGACAGGGCCCACCGGCAGCGGCAAAACCACGACCCTCTATGCAGCGCTGGGTGAAATTCACAAGGGCCAAGACAAGATCATCACTATCGAGGATCCGGTGGAGTACCAGCTAAACGGCATTCTGCAGATTCCAGTCAATGAGAAAAAAGGGCTGACCTTCGCCCGGGGGCTACGGTCCATTCTCCGGCACGACCCAGACAAGATTATGGTTGGCGAAATTCGTGATGGCGAGACCGCCCAGATTGCGATTCAGGCGGCACTTACCGGTCATCTCGTCTTCACCACGGTGCACGCCAATAGCGTCTTTGATGTCATCGGTCGCTTCATGCATATGGGGGTCGATCCCTACAATTTTGTTTCCGCCCTGAACGGCGTCGTTGCCCAGCGCCTACTGCGCATCAATTGTCCCCATTGCTCGGAGCGGGAGCAACTGTCCGCCGAAGAACTGAACGCATCAGCAATCGCCGATTCGACAGGATTCGATTTTCGAGTAGGTCGCGGTTGCGGTCAGTGCAGGGGAACTGGCTACCGTGGTCGACGTGCTGTTGCCGAGTTGCTGGTGCTCGATGATGAACTACGGGAGCTTATTACCACGCGGGCGCCTGTTCGACAGATCAAGATGGTAGCCCAAAGCAAGGGGACGCGAACCTTGCGTGAAGCGGGTCTGGAATTGGTGCGTCATGGAGAAACCAACCTCGCGGAGCTGAATCGTGTCACGCTGGTGGAATAAGTTTCGCGGGGGTGTCCTTCAAATAGCGTTGTTCCCCAATCGAATTGAGTTTGTGGCGACCGGAGGGGGGGCAGGCAACGGCGAGAGGGGGGTTTTGATCGTCGGTGGGTCGGCTGGGTTGTCTTGGGAGTCGGTGATAAAGGGGTTGGGAGATCTCCTCGACCAGCCACTGGCCAAGCGCCGGCGGCTAAGAATACTCTTGTCCGATGCTTGGATCGGCTATCGAGCATTGCCTTGGGATCCTTCGATAAGCGGATGTCGCCAATGGGAATGCTATGCCCGAGCAGTGTTTCAGGAGGTGCCGAGTGGAGTAGACGATTGGATGGTTGCCATGGAGCAGCCCTGGCCGCTGCGCAATGTGATGGCCTGCCGAATGCCCAAAGCGCTTGATCTGGCGATTCACGAAACGGCCGGGCAGCGAGGCCTCAGAATCGAATCCATCCAGCCCTTCTTTGTCGCCTCGTTGAATCGTTATCGGCCGTCAATCTTGGCAAAGGACTTCTGGTGGGTTGCCGCCGATGAATTCCGCGCAGTCTGCGGACTTTGGCGTTCGGGAATAGGGGAGACGGGGTTTCGGGGCTGGCAGATAGTCCGCAATCAGGCAGTTGGTGGTGGCTTCGAACCCCTTGAGCTAGTTCGCCGGGAAGAAATGCAGATGGGCATCACCGATGATGCGCTGCCGATCGTTGTGTGCGGTAAGGACTCCGACCAGTGGGGTGATTCTGAAAGAGTTATTCGGGCCGGTGCCAATTCTTCTCCGGAAATTCTGATCGCCATGGCTGCCTGACGTGAACGTACTGATAACCCCCTTTGGACGCTCCGGTGAATTTCTGTCGATCAATTTTGAGCGCCGCCGTCGCAGAGTCTCCAGTCTTGGATTGGTTCTCTTGCTCACGGGAGGTGCCGCACTCTTGGCGGCGGCCGCCGATTATCTCGATGCTGTGGATCGTGTTGAGCGCTACGAAAGCAAGGTGGCTTATCTAGATGGTCAACTCAGCAAGCTGTCTCGTTCCGCTCAACCCTCCGTGGTTAAGATGGATCCGGTCGAGTGGCGTTCGCTCCAGGTGTTGGCCGATGAGTTGACCTACCCGTTGAACCAGCAATTCCTGACAGTAGAGCGCTCACTGAGCGATGAGGTGGCAATCCTCAGCCTGCAACCTGAACCCAAGGCTGGCCGGCTGAAAATTCTCGGTGAGGCGAAGAGCCTGGAGGATGCCCTTGGTTTTGCCGCGCGACTTAAGGGCCCGGCGGGTTTCCATAGTGTCGATATGACGCATCACGAATATCGTATGGTGGGAGCGGTCAGGGTTTTGGGCTTTTCGATCCTCGCCCAATAAGTCATGTCCAGACCTTCTCTCCTCAGACTTCTTCCCCATTTTGGGCGAGCCTTGGCAGCCCGCATGGATGTTGCCGCCTGGGTCGGCGCCACGATGTTGTTTGCGGCAGCCATGATTTGGGGCGCCGCACTGTACTCGATGCGAGAAGCGGAGACGACCGCCCAACATGTCGACGATCTGCGGCATCGCTTCAAGACCTTCGCCGCGACGCAATCCGTCGCAGCTCATGCAATTCCCAGCTTGCCCGATTATTACCAAAAGTTCCCGGCTCCCGATCAAGTTTCTGTTGTTCTCAAATCGGTGCATGACGCAGCAGGCAAAGCTGGCTTCGACCTGACCATGGCTGATTATCGCGAGACGCCAGTTGCCGGAACTTCTCTGGGACGCTATGAAGTCTCGTTGCAGGTGCGGGCGGCATACCCCCAACTACGTCGGTGGCTCGCCGAGATCATGAATGAGTGGCCGTCACTGGCACTTGTCGAGTGCACGATCAAGCGCGATAGCGTATTGGCGCCAACCATAGAAGCCCAGTTGCGACTGGCCTTCTATCACCGGAGCAGGTGATGGGGCGCCGACAATGGATTTTAGGATTATTCCTTAGTGCTGCCTTGGTCGCTACTTTCTGGTCTGTCGATGGTGACGACATGCCAAACGTTAAAAAGACACGTACCCCCTCGTCGGATTCGGTACGCGTTACGAAGAAGCCTGGCACCAATCGCAAGGATGGGCTGCCTACGGCCCCTGAGTTGAACCAGGTTCTATTGGCTTGGCGATCAATAGTCTCGGGTGAAGAGACAGATGCGTTCGCGTCAAAGAACTGGCAGCCGCCTCCGCCGCCTCCCGCTCAAGAGCCGCCACCAAAGCCGAGCGCACCGCCGCTTCCGTTCCGGTTTATCGGCAATGCCCAAGAGGGCAACAAAGTGGTGGCATTTGTCGAGAACGATACGGAAAGCTTTTTATTGCGTGAGGGTGAGACTGTCGGGCAATACCGGGTGGCAAGAATTTCATCCGAAGGCGCTACGTTGATTTATCTCCCCCTTAACGAAACTCAACTCTTGCGGTTCTGATAATTGATGATTCCCATGCGAAGTGTTTTTCTTTTTGCCGGTGTGCTACTTGTGTGCGCCTGCACCCCCTCTCGCTTGGTTCAGGAGAGCAAAGCGCATCAGGCGGAGGGGCGTTACGAAGAAGCTCTCGTCAAGCTTGAACAAGCCTTACGGGAACGCCCCGATGATCGGGAAGTTAGGGTGCAGGTATTTCGTCAACGCGATATCGTCATCAACCGATTGCTCCATTCCGCTGAGTCAACGCGTGAAAAGGGCTTTGTTTCTGAGAGTGAAGAGATCTACATCAAGGTGTTGCGGTTCGATCCAAGCAATGCTAGGGCGCGCCAAGGGCTTGATCAGCTTGCGTTGCAAAAACGTGCTGGAGAACTCTACGCGGATGGTGACATATTCTTGAAAAATGGCGACTCCGAGGCCGCAGAATCTCGGTTTCGTTCAATTTTGGCGATTGATCCCAAGCATGGCTTGGCCCGAGAGGCGATCCGTAAGATCAAAACCGATGCCACAAAATCTCCGTCGAGCTCGGCCTCAGCCCCTTCTTTGCTAAATAAGCCCATTTCTCTGGCGTTTCGTGATGCAAATTTCCGCAGCGTCTTTGAAGTGCTGTCCAGATATGCCGGAGTGAATTTCATTTTTGACAAGGATGTTCGCCCGGACCTGAAAATTACCGTTTATGTTCGTGACAGCACGATCGAGGATGTATTGCGCTTGATCCTGACGACCAACCAGTTGGAACGCAAAGTGCTGAATGACAGCTCGATTCTTATTTATCCCAATACGCCAGCGAAGCAGAAGGACTATCAGGATCTAGTTTCCCGCGTCTTCTATCTGACCAATCTGGAAGCCAAGCAAGCTCAAACCTTGATCAAGGGCATGGTGAAATCCAAGGATGTATATATCGACGACAAACTCAACCTCCTGATCCTCAAGGACACACCTGATGCGGTGCGCTATGCCGAAGCGCTGATTGCGGCAGCCGATATGGGGGATCCTGAAGTGATGCTCGAAGTGGAGGTTCTGGAAATCTCCCGGACCCGGATGATGGAGTTGGGTATCGAGTTTCCAGAGGTCATCCGCTATGGATTGATGGGGGGAGAGGCGGTCGCAAAGCTTAAAGGTGGTGGATTGACGGCCTTTGTACCGAACCCGGTGGCAACTCTGAATCTTCAAAGACATACGGGGGACACTAATCTGTTGGCCAATCCTCGTATCCGCGTTAGGAATAAGGAGAAGGCGAAGATTCATATCGGTGAACGATTGCCGGTATTTACCACGACCTCGACGGCCAACGTTGGCGTGTCTGCGGCGGTTAATTACCTCGACGTCGGATTGAAACTTGAGGTTGAGCCGCTGATAAACTTGGATGATGAGGTTTCCATGAAAGTTAGTTTGGAAGTTAGTTCGGTGATCAAGGAAGTGTTAGGGCCTCAGGGTAGTACTGCCTTTCAAGTAGGTACCCGAACCGCTGCGACAGCGTTGCGGTTGAAGAATGGGGAAACACAGGTATTGGCGGGGTTGATCAGCGACGAAGAGAGAAATTCTGCCCAGAAAATACCCGGTTTGGGAGATATGCCTCTTCTGGGCAGGTTGTTTGGGTCGAATCATGACGAAGCAAACAAGACCGAGATTGTTCTGCTCATCACCCCTCGGATTGTGCGGAACATCAACCGTCCTGATCCCGATAGCTTGACGATTGTCGCCGGAACAGAGTCGAGTGTCGGTCAGGCACCGATCTTCCTGCGATCAAAAGCACAAATATCGATACCAACGGTCGGAGGCGGCACATCGTCAGGCCCTCTCGCGCAATCAGCGGGGATGGATCCCGTCATTCCGGAAGCCTCGCGCGGTGCTGCGAAAGCTCCCGTCGGCGCCAGTATGCAACCGGCCATCGATGGTGTCGCCAATCTCAACGTGTCTGTCACCGAGCAAACCAAGCTGCAGGGTGACGTGACGGTCCAGATCAGTGTGCCGACTTCGACTGGAGGGCGTGAAGGTAGCGTCGAGCTTTCCTTCGATCCGGGACAGCTATTGGCCCGGAGTCCTGCGGCAAGTCAGCCAGGAAAGGTGCAAGTTACCTTGAGCGGAGCAAATGCGAACACGCTGGCTGGAACGGCTACTTTCCAGGTGATTGCGAAAGCGGCAGGATCGTCGGCAATACAAATTGGTGCCGTACGCGTCACGACTCAAACGGGTGATCTTATTCCTGTCGCATCGCCCATGGCCACGGCAATCAATTTCGTCGAGTAAGGGATGGCAGGCAACGTCATGCGCAGAAAAGGCCGGCCGTCTGGCATATGGTGCCGGGGGTTCACACTGATCGAACTAGCAGTTTCCGTTGCCATACTAGGGCTGTTGGCCTCTATGGCCTTTCCGGTGGCGAAGTTGGCTGCGCAGCGCGAAAGAGAGTTGGAACTGCGTGCCGATCTGCGCCAGATCCGATCGGCTCTCGATGCCTATAAGAAAGCAGCCGATGAAGGGCGGGTCGAGAAAAAAATTGGCGAATCAGGGTTTCCCCGATCTCTCGACGACTTGGTCGCTGGTGTCGCAGATGTGAAGCAGCCAAACAAACCACTACTCTTTTTTCTGCGTCGCTTGCCCCGTGATCCACTGACGACCGACCAGTCGCTACCCGCTACAGAAACATGGGGTAAACGTAGTTCGGTAAGCACGTCAGATGCACCGGCGGAGGGTGATGACGTATTTGATGTCTACTCCTTATCTCCCGGCATAGGGCTAAACGGCGTTCCTTATCGTGAATGGTAACTATGCCCCCTAAGGAAAATCAGGCGCTGCGAGGCTTCACTCTGATTGAGCTATTAGTGGTCATGGCGATTATCGCCATACTGTTGTCGATTGCTGCGCCGAGGTACTTTAGTCACGTCGATAAAGCCAAAGATACGACCCTCAAGCAAAACCTGAGCGTCATGCGCGATGCGATCGACAAATTTCATGCAGATACCAACAAATATCCGGCCGCTCTCGAAGAATTAGTGGCTAAGGGCTATCTCCGCCGAATTCCGGTGGATCCGATTACTGAGGTTAACGGGGCTTGGGAAATTGTCCCGCCAGTGGGATCCGATGGCGATGTCGGGGTTTTTGACATTCACAGCAAAGCACCAGGGACTGGGCACGATGGCGTTCTGTATTCCGAATACTAGCGCCCGGTATCGTGGCGGGAAGCTACAACGAGGATTCAACTATCCGCTATTGTTGGCTGCCATGGTAATCGTCGGTGTTGTATTGGCGGGGCTGGGCGAGGTTTGGCACATTGCGGCGCTCCGCGAGAAAGAGGCTCAATTGCTCTTCGTTGGAAATGAATTTAGTCAGGCAATCGGACGCTACTACGAATTTACTCCATCAGGTCCAAAACAATACCCTCAGAGCCTCAACGATCTCTTGCTGGATCAACGTTTTCCGCGGCCAGTTAGGCATCTGCGGAAGCTCTACGTGGATCCGTTTCGAGGAGTGCCTGAGTGGGGGCTTATTCTTGAGCAGGGCCGAATTATCGGAGTTTATAGTGAGGCGGAAGGCGTGCCCATGCGAAAACTTGGGGTGCCATCTGTGGGGAGTCCGGGGATGGTCATCGGAGGCAATTCTGCTGCGAGCGAGGCCTTGTCGTATTCAAGCTGGCGATTTGTCTACCGCCCAGCAAACACGATGGCTTCTGGAGCAATGCCTCCAACAACCCTGCCCGGCATGATGGTAAATGAGGTTGCGGAGATGATGCCTGTAGTGAGGCGGTAACGACATCGGCGAAGTGACGGAAGTGGTTAATGTGATCTTCCATGTGTTGTAGGACAAGTTAGTAGATGAGAGGACGCCTTCTGCTGCCTCCGGTTAGAAAGGCATGGCATGAGGCGGCAAGAGAGCGTTAGCGATGGGCTTTATCGGGTAAGTGCATGCTGTGACTCGGAGTTAAATTAAATGGATAGTCCAGCCGCCCCAAAGAACGAATGGCTTTCCGTCACAAAACTAGCGACGGTAATGGCCATGTTGGTCTCCGCATATTCCCTCGGCTTAACTTTGTTGGGTTACGGCTACGACCTGTTTTATCTGGACAAATTTGGACTTTATCCAGAACTGCTTCAGCGAACGCCTTTGGATTACCTTGTTCGTAGCTATCGGCCTGTGCTTCAGATCACCATCGACTTAACGAAATACCTTGGTATCGAGCAGATGATCGATTTCGTTCGACAAGCGTTTTTCAATCCAACATTCCGTTACTTGGCTTTGGGCGCAGGTGTATTTGTTTCTATTTTGGTCTGGTTTTCTATTGCTTGGCCTGGACGCCATTCGACAACTGTTTGGAAAAAGGCTGTGCAAATTTTCCACAGCTCAATTTTTGTAATAGTCCAGAGCAGACTGACTGATTACCTTCTCCTCATGCGGGCAAAACTGACTCGGCTTCGGGTGATCGGTTGGATTGGTTGGCTAGTTCCACCAATTGGTCTTGGGGTTGGTCTCTGTGTGCTCTATTGTGTGCTTTCGTTTGTTTTTGCCTGCACTATTTTTCTGCTTATCGTGGGCCCGTATATAGGCAGCAAGCAAGGCTCGATTGATGCGGATGCCATCCTAAACAGAAAAGGGTGCCTTGAAGAAACTGCGCGGCAAGGCAATTGCATCCGTGTGATTAAAGATGATTGTGAGCTTGTGCGCGGGAAATTGATCGATATTGGAGGCAATCGAATTTTTCTTCGCCCGATTGATAGTGCGGCCACAGATAAAAGTTATATCGCAGTACCTCTGGATCGAAATAGCTTTGAATCGATCAAAAACGATAATTCAGATCGCAAATTGCCAACATGTGGTTCTCGTAATCTCGCTACGGGCAGGTAACTAGAAAAAGATCTTGGCGGTCAGTTTTCGACTGTAATTGCTGTTGAGGAGAAATTGCAGTCTTTGGCTAGGCTCTAGTTTTCGACATCGTACTGAACGCAACCAAAATCAGAAACCTCCAAACCCGCGTGGATTCGTGACTCAAGTTTTCGACTTTAATTGGTAAGAACAATTGTTGTTCTCGACAATTAAAGTCGAAAACTGCGATCCGCAGAGCCAGTCTCAATTCCTTAATTGACGTTGCCAGCAACTTAACGTGGAAAGCGAATGGAAAACCTGGTTAAGCCACGCTCGGATATTACCGAGACCTCGCCGCCATGGGCCTGGACAATCGAGCGAGTGATTGCCAATCCAAGGCCGGAGCCTTCTCCGTAGTGTTGGCGTGACGCATCTGCACGGTAGAAACGGTCAAACAGCCTTGGCAGATGTTCTGGGTCGATTGTTTCCCCTGTGTTCTCTACGGAAACGACTGTTTCTCCCTCTGGCGTTTCCTTGAGTTCGATAGAGATGCGGCCAAGTTTGGGGGTGTGGCGGACGGCATTCGACAGTAGATTGCCTATGGCACGGCGTAGCATCAAGCGGTCACCAGCAATCGATGCCTTTCCTGAACACGAGAGCCGCAATTGCTTCTCGTCGGCATAAGCCTCGTAGAACTCCAGCAGACTGGATACTGCGGCCCCCAGGTCCACCTCTTCGCGGAGCGGAATCAAGAGATTGTTGTCGGCCTTCGCCAGGAACAGCATATCGGCAATGGTTCTCGACAGGCGCTCAAACTCCTCCGAATTTGAGGCCAATATGTCCTGGTACTCTTCGAGCGTTCGTACCTTGGATAGCGTGACCTGAGTCTGGGTCAGCAAATTACTGACTGGGGTGCGCAGTTCATGTGCGAGGTCCGACGAAAAATCCGAGAGACGCCGAAAGGAGTCCTCCAGCCTGGCGAGCATGCCGTTAAGCGTCCGAACGACCTCGGCAAGCTCGAGAGGGATATTGCCTTCCTCGAGTCGCTGGTCCAACTTCTCCGCCGTAATATCCGCGGCATGGCGAACAATGTCGTGCAATGGCGCCAGGCCGCGACGTGCCGCTAATCCCCCCAGGAATCCTGAGAGTGTGGCAGCAAGCGCGACAACTGCCCACATCGTCAGTCTGAAGGATTGCATGAAGTGCTCGTGATGTGACAAATCAGTCGACAGAGCAACGGTAGTTGAGGCCCCACCTGGAATGCCGGTTGGCGCCGTACCCATAATCCCCCGATAAAGATGCTGGTCGGCACCTGTCCAGGTGCGGGGGAATTGCGCAGCCGGGACTTGAGGCTGGCTTCCCGTAGGAAACGAAGCCTCTTCCGATAGGTACAGCGGCTTTCCAGTCTCATCCCAAACGCCGACGGCCAAGCCGTGATGACCAATCAAAGCGGCGTCCAGTTGGGCGGGGATGGTTGCCAAATCGCCAGGGCTGCGGGTCGCGGCGAGGGCATGCTGAATAAGCTCCAGCTTGCCCTCAAGGAGTTCGAGGTCCATGTCCTCGAAATGACGCTCGACCAGCGAGCCAATGACCACGCCGAGCAGTAGCAGGACTGACGTCGATACGGTCGCAAAAAGCAGCGTCAAGCGCGTGGTAAGAGCGTTGCCTGCCACCCACTTCATTATTCGGCTTCCAGAACGTAGCCCATGCCGCGGGCGGTATGAATGAGCTTTTGTTCGAACCCGTCATCGACCTTGGCACGGAGGCGGCGTATGGCGACCTCAATGACGTTGGTGTCGCTATCGAAATTCATATCCCAAACCTGGGAGGCAATCAGCGAGCGGGGCAGCACCTCACCTTGGCGGCGAAGTAACAACTCAAGCAGTGAAAACTCTTTCGATGTCAGGTCGATTTTCTTGCCCGCCCGGGTAACACGTCGGCGCATCAAGTCGAGTTCCAGATCGCCGGCTTTGAGAAGGTCGGATTCTTTCGCTTTACCCCCGCGCCGTAGCAGGGTACGCACCCTTGCCAGCAATTCAGAAAACGCGAATGGCTTCACCAAGTAGTCATCAGCTCCGAGCTCCAGCCCCTTCACCCGGTCTTCAACCGAATCACGGGCTGTCAGAAACAGCACCGGCATTTCTTTGCCGGCCCGGCGGATGCCTTGAAGTACCTGCCAGCCCTCGATGCCCGGCAACATGACATCCAGCACCGCCAGGTCGTAGGCCTCGGTCAGGGCAAGGTGAAGCCCATCCAGGCCATCTCTGGCCAGGTCGACCATAAAGCCGGCTTCCGATAGCCCTTGCTTAAGGTAATCGCCTGTTTTCGGCTCGTCTTCGACGACCAATATCCTCATCGAGCTACTCCTTGTGATGCCTGTGTTACTGCTCATTTTGCTCTGAGGCTGCAGACTAGCCATCTAGATTACGAAAATGTAATTTTTCGGTCAGTTTCTGGTTAGGACGACTTCCCCAAAATGGTGCATGTTGAAATCAGGGGAAGTCCATGAAGCAATTTCTTTTCGGCGCGGTGTCCGTAGTTAGTCTCGGGGCTATCGCGAGCTATGGCCTCATTCAGTCAGGCGGCATCGACTTTGCGGCCGATTCGGCTCACTCGCCCGGCATCACCAAGTTTATTGAATGGGCACGCGAACAGTCGGTTGCCAAGCAAGCCAAGGACATCGTCCCGCCAACCGATTTGGCATCCCGGGAACGCATCCGTCGCGGCGCCGGAAACTACGAGGCGATGTGCGTTAGTTGCCACCTGTCACCTGGTGTCGAGGATAGCGAGATACGCAAGGGGCTGTATCCAAGCCCACCAAACCTGTCGCTGGCAGACTCTGCAGCCGAAGAACAAGGTGCGGATGGCCGTCGATTCTGGATTATCAAACATGGCGTCAAGGGTTCCGGGATGCCGGCCTGGGCGAAAGGTGGGATGGATGATGAGGCCATCTGGGACCTGACGGCCTTCATCAAAGTCCTGCCGAAGCTCTCGGCCGCCGAATATCAGGCCCGCGTTGCCGCCAGCGAAGGACACTCTCACGCGGGCATGGAACTCCCTGTATCAGCACCGAGTTCGCCCAAGCCGCATAACCATGAAGGCCATTCCCACGGCAAGCATGAGCACAGCCACTAAGCCCCTTGATTACCGAAATATAATTTTTTGGTCAGCTTGCTGTTGGGTGCCGATACCTAAACTTTGTTCCCAAACCTTACCCCTCATCGCTCAACGAAGGTCGATATGCTCAAAACCCGCTCCCTGATTATTGCCCTGTCGCTGTTTGCCGGCATCAACCTGGCCCAGGCGGCGGAGCGCGTTGAGGTGTTCAAAAGCCAGTACTGCGGTTGTTGCGAAAAATGGGTCGAGCACATGCGCAAGGCCGGGTTTGACGTGGTTACCAAGGACGTCAATGATGTCCCGGCTGCCCGGAAGCTTGCCGGTATGCCGGAGCGCTTCGGCTCCTGCCATACCGCGAAAGTGGGTGGCTACGTCGTGGAGGGCCACGTTCCCGCTGCGGATGTCCAGCGCCTGCTGAAGGAAAAACCCAAGGCGGTTGGCCTGGCAGCCCCGGGCATGCCCCAAGGCTCCCCGGGCATGGAAACCAGTCACCCGCAACCCTATGAGACGCTGCTCGTTCAGGCAGACGGCAGCGCCAAAGTTTTCGCCAAACATTAATCTTTATTTTTCGGAGAACCCCCATGAAACAGTTGATTGCCTCCTTTGCTTTTTACGCCGCCCTGGTGCCTGCCGTGGCAATGGCTGCTGACCATGACATGCATGCCGGTCACGGGGCCATGCATTCCGATGCCACCCAAGCTGCACTGGTTGATGGTCTGGTAAAGAAGGTCGACAAGGCTGGCGGCAAGCTGACCGTCTCCCATGACGCCTTGCCCAACGGCATGCCGGCCATGACCATGGCCTTCAAGGTCAAGGACGCTTCCTGGCTCGACAAAGTGAAGGCCGGCCAGAAAATCCGCTTTGCCTCGGACAACGTCAATGGTGCGATGACCATCGTGCGCCTGGAATTGCCAAAGTAAGGGTATGTTGGCACGCGCTGCCACCGGAAATCATCACGAGGACAAACAAATGAGACGAATAACGACCTCGCGCAAACTCCTGTGCGCCGCGCTCGCCGCCGCCTGGTGCCTGGGCGCCCAGGCCCAGGCACCAGGCGGCAATGTTGAAAGCCTGCTTGCGCTGGCGCGGGAAGCCAATCCCGACTTTGCCAGCATGCGCTATGAAGCGGATGCGGCGGCTGAACGCATCACGCCCGCCGGCGCGCTGCCTGACCCCAAGCTGCGCACCGAGCTGATGGACATTACCAAGGGCGGGTCACAAAGCGCCTCCCTGTCTCCCAGCCGCGTCGGCAGCACGCGCTATACGCTGATGCAGGACATTCCCTGGTTCGGCAAACGCGACTTGAAGCGCGAGATTGCCGAACTCGAGGCGGAAGGCGCCAAGGGGCGGGCCTATGGCACCTGGAGCGAGGTCGCCACCAAGATCAAGACGACCTATGCACAGCTCTATTACCTGGCGCGCAATGAAAGTCTGACCAAGGAAATCCTCGACCTGATGGTGCGCCTGGAAAAGATTGCCCAGGTCCGCTACGCCGGCGGCCTGGCGGCCCAGCAGGACGTCATCCGGGCCCAGGTCGAGCAGACCTCGATGCGCAATGAGCTGATCGCCCTGGAGACGGAGCATCACCATTTGATGACCCGGATGAATGCCTTGCTGGGGCGTCCCGCCAATGCACCGTTGGCGATGCCCGAAAGCCTGCGGCCGTTGCCGGCGCTTGCCAAGCTCGACTACGTCTCTCTTGAGGAGCGAGCCCGCGCCCGGAACCCGATGCTGTCGGCCGAAGAGCACCGCATCAAGGCCGCCGAGAAGAGCCGCGACCTGGCCTACAAAAATCGCTACCCCGACCTCACCGTGGGCGTTGTGCCGAATCAGATGCAGAACGAAGTGAAGCAGTGGGACCTGATGTTTGAAATCAATATTCCCCTGCAGCAGTCCACCCGCCGCGCCCAGGAACGCGAGGCGGAAGCGATGGTGTCGGCGAGCCGCGCCAAGCGTGATGCAACCTCGAACCAACTGCTGTCTGACCTTTCCGCCAACATCTCCGAGCTTGATGCCGCCCGGCGAACCGAACGGCTGACGACCGACAGCCTGCTGCCTCAGGCAGAACTGACCTTGAAGGCCGCACTGGCCGGCTATGAAACCGGCAAGGTCGACTTTGCGACCCTGCTGGATGCCCAGCGCCAGATTCGCCAGGCGAAGCTCAACCAAATCAAATCGCGTGCCGAGGCCCAAGTCCGCCTTGCCGAAATCGAACGAATTCTCGGAGAAGACCTATGACCGAAGGAAATCCCTTTGGGATGAACAAGGGAGTGATTGCCGCCGCCGTGGTGGCCGTTTTGGCCGCCGGTGGAGGCTATTGGGCTGGTCAGAAGAACGCCCCGGCCCCGCACGCCGATGGCGCCACTAGCCTTGCAGCCGAGACTGCTAAGAAGGCACCGAAGATTCTTTTCTACCGCAATCCGATGGGGCTTCCCGATACCTCGCCGACCCCGAAGAAAGACCCGATGGGCATGGACTACATCCCGGTCTACGAAGGCGAGCAGGATGACGAGCCGGCCTCCGCCAAGCAAATCAAAATCAGTACCGAGAAAATTCAGAAGCTCGGTGTGCGCACCGAAGCCGCCACCCTGCGCAATCTGGACAAGGTGGTCCGTGCCGCCGGCCGCATCGAACCGGATGAGCGCCGTACCTACGCCATCTCTCCAAAATTTGAAGGCTATGTCGAGCGCCTGCACGTCAATGTCACCGGCCAACCGGTCAGCAAGGGCCAGGCGCTGTTCGAGGTGTACAGCCCGGAGCTGGTTTCGGCCCAGCGTGAATACGCCATCGCTGTCCAGGGGCAAGAGAGCCTGAAGAGCGCAGAAAGCGCCACGCAGGACAGCATGCGCCAACTGGCCGAGTCCAGCCTGGCCCGCCTGCGCAACTGGGACATCTCTGAAGAGCAGGTGAAGTCGCTGGCCAAGTCGGGTGAAACCCGGCGCACGCTGACTTTCCGTTCGCCGGTCAACGGCATCATCACCGAGAAGAAGGCTGTCCAGGGCATGCGCTTCATGCCGGGCGACGCCCTGTATCAAGTCGCCGACCTGTCCTCCGTCTGGGCGGTTGCCGACGTCTTCGAACAGGACATCGGCTGGGTGAAGGCCGGTGCCAAGGCAAAAGTGAAAATCAATGCCTATCCCGACAAGACCTTCGAAGGGACCATCAGTTACGTCTATCCGACCCTGAAGGCGGAGACCCGGACCATCCCGGTTCGCATCGACCTGCCGAATCCGAACAATCTGCTGAAGCCAGGCATGTTTGCCCAACTCGAATTGCCCACTACCGCCAAGGGTGCGGTGGTCACCGTACCGAACTCGGCAGTAATCGATAGCGGAACGCGCCAAATCGTTCTGGTCCAGGCCGGGGAGGGGCGATTCGAACCCCGCGAGGTCAAGCTCGGCGCGCGGAGTGACGACCGGGTAGAAGTCATTGAGGGGGTCCGCGACGGCGAGCAGGTAGTCGTTGCCGCCAATTTCCTGATTGACGCCGAGAGCAACCTGAAGGCGGCTATCGGTGGCTTTGGCCACGCCAGCCACGGTGGCGCCTCGCCTTCCGATAAACCGGCGGCGGCCAAGGTCGGCCACAAGGCCGAAGGCAAAGTCGAAGAGGTCGATGCCAAGGCGGGTACGGTCAGCATTACCCACGGGCCTGTTGCCAGTTTGAATTGGCCAGGAATGACCATGGAGTTCAAACCCGCCAACGAAGCCATCATGCAGCAGTTGAAACCGGGGGCGGCGATTGACTTCGAGTTTGTCGAGCGCGGCCAGGGCGAATGGGTCATCACCTCCGTCAAGCCTGCTGGCAAAGCCAACCCGCACGCCGGTCACTGAGGAACAGCGCGATGTTGGCCAAAATCATTGAATGGTCAGGACGCAATCGCTTCCTGGTCCTGCTCTCCACCTTGTTCATCATCGTGGCCGGCGTTGTCGCGGTCATGCGAACGCCGCTCGATGCACTGCCTGACCTCTCCGACGTCCAGGTCATCGTCTATACCGAATACCCCGGCCAGGCCCCCCAGGTCGTCGAAGACCAGGTGACCTACCCGCTGACGACCTCGATGTTGTCGGTACCCAAATCCAAGGTCGTCCGCGGCTTCTCGTTCTTCGGTGCGTCCTTCGTCTACATCATCTTCGAGGACGGCACGGACATCTACTGGGCGCGCTCGCGGGTTCTTGAGTACCTCAACTTTGCTGCCGGCCGGATGCCCAAGGGCGTTACGCCGCAAATTGGTCCGGATGCGACGGGCGTCGGCTGGGTCTATCAATACGTCGTCCTGGCCAAGGACAAGACGCTGGCCGAACTGCGCACACTGCAAGACTGGTATGTGCGTTATCAGCTGACCAAAGCGCATGGTGTCGCCGAAGTGGCCTCGATTGGCGGCTTCGTCCAGACCTACCAGGTCACCGTCGACCCCGTGAAGCTGCGTGCCTACGGCGTTCCGCTCGCCAAGGTCTCGCAGGCAATCCGCGACTCCAACCGGGACGTCGGTGGCCGCGTTATCGAGATGGCCGAGACCGAGTACATGGTGCGTGGCAAGGGGTACCTGCGCGGCATAGGCGACATCGAGAACCTCGTCGTCAAGGCCGACAAGGGCACGCCGGTGCTGGTACGGGATATCGCCCGCGTCGAACTGGCACCCGATGAACGCCGTGGCCTGACCGAACTCAACGGCGAGGGCGAAGTGGTCTCGGGCATTGCCATGGCCCGCTATGGCCAGAACGCGTTGGAGGTCATCCACAACCTCAAGGAGAAAATCGGCGAAATCTCGGCCGGCCTCCCTGAAGGGGTGAGCATCGAGACGGTCTATGACCGGTCCGAGCTGATTCACCGGGCCATCGATACCCTGAAGCGAACGCTGGCCGAGGAAAGCATCATCGTGGCTTTGGTTTGCGTCGTGTTCCTGCTCCACCTGCGTAGTGCGCTGGTCGCCATCCTGATGCTGCCGGTCGGTGTCCTGATGGCCTTCATCGCCATGCGCCTGCTGGGGATGAACTCGAACCTGATGAGCCTGGGCGGCATCGCCATCGCCATCGGCGCGATGATTGATGCGGCCATTGTGATGATAGAGAACGCCCACAAGCATATCGAGCGCTTGCCTGAGAACCACACGCACGCCGAGCGGACGGACGCGATGATTGCCGCCTGCAAGGAAGTCGGTCCGGCGCTGTTCTTCTCACTGCTCATCATCACCGTTTCCTTCCTGCCGGTATTCACGCTGGAGGACCAGGAGGGCCGTCTGTTCTCGCCGCTGGCCTACACCAAGACCTTCTCGATGGCCGGCGCAGCCTTGCTCTCCGTGACGCTGGTGCCGGTCCTGATGATGCTGTTCATTCGCGGCAAAATCATGCCCGAGGGCAAGAACCCGGTGAATCGCTTCCTCATTTGGGGCTACCGGCCCATCATCGCCTGGGTCATGCGCTGGAAGAAGACCACCATCGTGGCCGCCATCGTTGCGCTCGTCGTCTCCATCTATCCGGCCAGCAGGCTGGGCTCGGAGTTCATGCCGACCTTGAACGAAGGCACCTTGTTCTACATGCCGGCCTCGCTGCCCGGGATGTCGATTACCAAGGCGGCCGAACTGCTGCAGACGCAGAACAAAATCATCAAGAGCTTCCCGGAAGTCGCCTCGGTATATGGCAAGGCGGGCCGGGCTAATACGGCCACCGACCCCGCCCCGACCGAGATGTTCGAGACCGTCATCAACCTCAAGCCGGAGTCCGAGTGGCGCCCGGGATTGACGACCGACAAGCTCATTGCCGAGATGGACAAGGCGCTGCAGTTCCCTGGGGTGTCCAACGCCTGGACGATGCCGATCAAGGCCCGTATCGACATGCTTTCCACGGGCATCCGGACCCCGATCGGCATCAAGGTGTTTGGCAAGGATCTCAACGAGATGGAGCGCCTGGCCCGGGAAATCGAGACCGTCGTCAAGGAAGTGCCGGGAACCACGTCAGCTTTCGCCGAGCGGATTACCGGGGGCTATTACCTGAACATCGAACCGGACCGCACCCAGCTGGCCCGCTACGGCCTGGCGGTTGGCGACGTTCAGGAGGTCATCGGGCAAGCGCTGGGCGGCGAAATGGTGACCACGACCGTCGAGGGCCGCGAGCGTTTCGGGGTGAGCGTGCGTTACCCGCGCGAACTCCGCTCCGACCCGCAGCAGATTGCCCAGCAGGTACTGGTGCCGACCATGGACGGCGCAATGATTCCGCTGGGGCAGTTGGCGAAGATTGAAGTGGCCAAGGGGACGCCGGGCATCCGAACCGAAAATGCGCTGCTCTCCGCCTACATCTTTGTCGACATCCGGGAACGTGATATCGGCGGTTACGTGGCCGACGCCAAGAAGGCGGTCGCCGAAAAGGTCAAGTTCCCGCCGGGCTACTACGCGACCTGGAGCGGCCAGTTCGAGTCGATGGAACGCGCCATCGAGAAGATGAAGATTGTCGTGCCGGTCACGCTGCTCATCATCTTTCTGCTGCTCTACCTCAACTTCCGGCGCCTGACCGAGACCATCATTGTCATGCTGTCCGTACCGTTCGCCTTGGTGGGTGGTGTCTGGCTGATGTGGCTGCTCGGCTACAACCTCTCG
This sequence comes from Dechloromonas denitrificans, assembly GCF_020510685.1. Classification (NCBI taxonomy): domain Bacteria; kingdom Pseudomonadati; phylum Pseudomonadota; class Betaproteobacteria; order Rhodocyclales; family Azonexaceae; genus Dechloromonas; species Dechloromonas denitrificans. Next base: position 4,215,256 of record NZ_CP075185.1, on the reverse strand, counting down.
GTTGCCGTCGCCGTCGGTTTCATCGCGCTGGCCGGTGTGGCCGCCGAGACGGGCGTCGTGATGCTGATTTACCTCGACCATGCCTGGGAAGCGCTCAAGGCAAAGCGCCAGGCAGAAGGGAAGGCACCCAGCGTGGGCGACCTCTACGAAGCCATCATGGAAGGTGCCGTAGAACGGGTTCGTCCCAAGATGATGACCGTGGTCGCCATCATGGCCGGCCTGCTGCCCATCATGTGGGGCACGGGAACGGGGTCCGAAGTCATGAGCCGGATCGCCGCGCCGATGGTCGGCGGGATGATTTCCTCCACGGTTCTGACCTTGGCGGTCATTCCGGCTATCTACGCTCTCGTAAAGCAATGGCGGCTAACTCGAGGGCAAGAGAACTAACTTAAACATACCCAGTCTGGGAACTTATGGACACGAATATTGACCCCGTATGCGGGATGACGGTCAAGCCAGAATCCCCTCATCAAATCCTCCTGGAGGGTGTGAGGTGCCCCTTCAGGGGCGACCGAATCCGGCCCGGCAGGGAAACCTGCAGGGCCTTCCTCATTCCGATATCGGTATTTGTCACCGTATTGGATTCGCGGAAAGTTCGCCAAAGTGGTCTTTTTCAACTACGTACAAGTGCGATCTCGACTTAAATAGCGAAAGTCTCAACTTAAGCTGCGGTCGAGAGGCTTCGGCAAAAAAATGCTTGACCAGTACATATCGACGTATCTAAGATTATCGATATGTTTAATAACTATTCCCGTGCGCTGCCTTCTGAGTGGAAGGACATGTCCCGCATCTTCGTGGCTTTGGGTGATGAGCACCGGCAACGCATGTTGCTGCTGTTCGAGCCGGGCGAACGCTTGAATGTCGGGCAGATCGCCGAGGTTTCAACGCTTGCCCGGTCGACCGTTTCCCACCATCTGAAGATCCTGCACGAATCCGGCGTGCTGGCTTCGGAGAAGGTCGGCAAGGAAGTCTGGTTCTGGATCAACCGCGATGCCCTGGCAAAGACGCTGGGCAACGTCCTCGATTACCTGAAGGAAAATACCTGATGCGCAAGCTGTTGCGGCCGCTGTTGCGCGGCCTGGCCCGTCTGTTGTTTCGTGTCGATATCCAGTTGCGCCAGGCCGATTTTTCCCAGCCGCGCCTACTGGTCGTCGCCAATCACGAATCCTTTCTCGACGGTTTGCTGATTGGCCTTTTCCTGCCGATCGATCCGGTGTTCGTCGTCCATACCGGGATCGCCAACAATTTCTGGTTCCGTATCCTGCTTTCACAGGTCGACTATCTGGCGGTCGATCCGACCAGTCCGATGGCGATGAAGAAGGTGATCCGCCTGATCGAATCCGGTCGGCCGGTGGTCATTTTCCCGGAAGGGCGGATTACCCAGACCGGCAGCCTGATGAAGGTTTACGACGGTCCGGCCTTTGTTGCCGCCAAGACCGGTGCGACGGTGATTCCGGTGCGCCTGGACGGTGCGGCACGCAGTTATTTTTCGCGTCTCTCCGGCAAATATCCGAAAGAGCTGTTTCCGAAAATTCGCCTGACGGTGTTGCCGGAACGCCACTTTCCGATGCCCGAAGCGCCGACCGCCAAGCTGCGCCGGCGCAAGTCAGGCGAGGCGATGCGTCGCTTGATGCAGGAAATGATCTTCGCGTCGCGGCCGCAGCAGACGCTGTACACCGCGCTGTGCGACGCCGCCGAGATTTTCGGTGGTCGGCGGCGCCTGCTCGAAGACGTCAAGCAGATCGAGTATTCCTATAACGACTTGCTGAAAATGGCGCTGATCCTCGGTCGCCAGATCGAGCGGGTGAGCGCGCCCGACGAACGGATCGGCTTGCTGCTGCCGAATCTCGCGGCGACGCTCGGCCTGATCTTCGGTCTGAGTGCGCGGCGGCGCGTCCCGGCCATGCTCAACTATACGGCCGGGGGCGAGGCCATGCAGTCGGCTTGTGTCGCCGCCGAAATTCGCACCATCGTGACGTCGCGCGCCTTCGTCGAGCAGGCCAAGCTGAGCGAAAAGCTGGCCGGGCTGCGCGGCGTGCGACTGCTCTATCTCGAAGACATTCGCGCTCGGATCAGTTTCGCCGACAAGTTGTGGCTGGTCGCCTGGGCCATCCACTGGCCGCGGGGCTTCGAACTGCCGACCTCGCCGGAGGACGCGGCCGTGGTGCTGTTCACGTCCGGCTCCGAGGGGCAGCCGAAAGGCGTGGTCCTGCCGCACCGCGCCATCCTCGCCAACATCGCGCAGATCCGCGCGGTGATCGACTTCTCGGTGGATGACAAGGTACTCAACGCGCTGCCCATCTTTCATTCCTTCGGCCTGACCGCCGGCGCGCTGTTACCGGTGCTGACCGGGGCCAGCCTGTTCCTCTACCCGTCGCCGTTGCACTACCGGATCATCCCGGAACTGGCTTACGACCGCAGTTGCACGGTCCTCTTCGGCACCTCGACCTTCCTTGGCAACTACGCCAAATTCGCTCACCCCTACGATTTCTACCGACTGCGTTACGTCGTGGCCGGTGCCGAAAAACTCTCCGAGGCGGTGCGCGGGCTATGGTTCGAGAAATTCGGCGTGCGCATCTTCGAAGGCTACGGAGCGACCGAAACGGCGCCGGTCCTCGCGGTCAACACGCCGATGGCCTACAAGACCGGCACCGTCGGCAACCTGCTGCCGGGCATCGAACATCGCCTGCAAGCAGTGCCCGGCATCGCCAACGGCGGCCTGTTGCACGTCCGGGGGCCGAACGTGATGGCCGGTTACCTCAAGGCTGATCGACCCGGCGTGTTGCAGCCGCCGGTGTCGGAGGTCGGTGACGGCTGGTACGAGACGGGCGATATCGTCGAGTGCGATGACGAGGGCTTTATCAAAATCGTCGGCCGGGTCAAACGCTTCGCCAAGATTGCCGGCGAAATGGTCAGCCTGGAAGTCGTCGAAAAACTGGCGACCGCCACCTCGCCCGCCCTGGCCCATGCCGCTTCGAGTCAGCCGGACGCCGGCAAGGGCGAGGCGCTGGTGCTGTTCACCACCGATGGCGCCTTGTCTCGCGAGCTGCTGGCCGCCAAGGCGCGTGACCTCGGCATGCCCGAACTGGCAGTGCCGCGCAAGATCCAGCGGGTCGACGCCTTGCCGCTGCTCGGTACCGGCAAGATCGATTACGTCACCTTGAAACGTCTGGCCGAGGTGGCCTGATGCGCGCCAATCTTTCCCGTCATCGCTTTTTTCGCCAGCTCGGCGGAACAGCCGCCCTGAAGCGCCTGCTGGCCTGGCAGGGGCATTCCTTTTCACCGGCGGTTTTCCACACCCGTCGCCTTTTCGCTGCGAGCCAAGCATGAGCGGTCAATTCGGACTCCTGAAAACCCGGCGTTTCGCGCCGTTCTTCGCCACCCAGTTTCTCGGCGCCTTCAACGACAACCTGTTCAAGAACGCGCTGATCGTGCTGCTGACCTTCCAGGCGGCAAGCTGGACGACGCTGCCGCCGGAGCTGCTGGCGAATCTGGCGGCCGGCATCTTCATCCTGCCGTTCTTCCTGTTCTCGGCCACCGCCGGGCAACTGGCCGACAAGTACGACAAGGCGATGCTGGCCCGCCTGGTCAAGGTGCTGGAGATGGCGATCATGGGCATCGCGGCGGCCGGCTTCGCGCTGCACAGCCTGGCGGTGCTGATGGGCGCGCTGTTCCTGCTCGGCCTGCATTCGACGCTGTTCGGGCCGGTCAAATACGCCATCCTGCCGCAACACCTGCACGAGGAGGAATTGGTCGGCGGCAATGCGCTGATCGAGGCCGGTACTTTCGTCGCCATCCTGATCGGTACGCTGGCCGGCGGCCTGCTCGCCGGTTCGGTCGCGCATCCGGCCTGGATCGCCTTGGGCGGCTTGCTCGTCGCGCTGGCCGGCTACCTGACCAGCCGGGGCATTCCCGGCGCCCCGGCCCCGGCGCCGGAACTGCGGATCAACCTGAACCCGATCAGCGAAACCTGGCGCAATATCAATTTCGCGCGCCAGAACCGCGTCGTGTTCCTCTCGATTCTCGGCATTTCGTGGTTCTGGCTGTATGGCGCGCTGTTCCTCGCCCAGTTCCCGGCCTACGCCAAGAACGTGCTGGGCGGTGGCGAGAATGCGGTGACGCTGCTGCTCGCCACCTTCACCGTCGGCATCGGCCTCGGTTCGCTGCTCTGCGAACGGATGTCGGGCAAGCACGTGGAAATCGGCCTGGTGCCGTTCGGCTCGATCGGCCTGACGTTGTTCGGCCTCGATCTCTACTTCGCCTCGCCGGTCGGTCTGGTCGGTCACGGCGCGCATCAACTGCTCGCTCTGCTCAGTCTGCCGGCGATCTGGCGCGTGCTGTTCGACCTGATGATGCTCGGCGTCTTCGGCGGCTTTTTCATCGTCCCGCTCTACGCCTTGGTCCAGATTCGCAGCGCCCCGGAACAGCGAGCCCGGATCATCGCCGCCAACAACATCCTGAATGCGCTGTTCATGGTCGTCGGCGCGCTGTCGGCCGCGGCCCTGCTCGGCGGCGGCCTGTCGATCCCGACGCTGTTCGGCATCGCGGCGCTGCTCAATGCGCTGGTCGCCGTTTACATCTACCGGCTGGTCCCGGAATTCCTGATCCGCTTCATGGCCTGGCTGCTGATCAAAGCGGCTTACCGGTTACGCAGCACCGGCGTCGAGCACATCCCGCACGAGGGGGCGGCGGTACTGGTCTGCAACCACGTCAGCCTGGTCGATGCGGTGGTCATCATGGGGGCCGCGCCGCGGCCGGTGCGCTTCGTAATGGATCACCGGATTTTCCGGACGCCGCTGCTCAGCTACATCTTCCGGCACGGCCGGGCGATCCCCATCGCCTCGGCCAAGGATGATCCGGTATTGATGGAAAAGGCCTTCGCCGAGGTGTCCGCCGCGCTGAGCGATGGCGAACTGGTCGCCATCTTCCCGGAAGGCCACATTACCCGCGACGGCGAACTGCAGCCCTTCCGCCCCGGCATCAGCCGCATCCTTGCGGCCAATCCGGTGCCGGTGATTCCGATGGCGCTGAGTGGCCTGTGGGGCAGCTTCTTCTCGCAGATCGACGGCGCGCTGATGAAGAAACCGTTCCGGCGCGGCATGTTTTCGCGCATCGCCTTGCATGTCGCTCCGCCGGTGCCGCCCGAGGCGGCTACGCCGGCGCATTTGCAGGCCATCGTCGGGCGCCTGCGCGGGGCGACGAAATAATGCGCCGGTCGGCCCGGCCTGGCGCTTTCCGCTTTCCTTGCCGATGGCGGGCGAGTAGGCTGGGTACTAGCCAATAACAACCAGGGAGCGATCATGCATCGAGAACCTCCAGCACGAGATGACGACATTCTTCCCGAGGAAAATGCGATCTTCCGTGGCCTGACCCGTTATGAACAGCAACTGCCGGTCCGCCAGGTGTCCTATTACCTCTGCGGCGACATCCGCGAGCCGCAGTACTACACCGAGTTGTTCTATACCCTGCGCACGGCCAGCGAGACGGATCTGGTCTACCTGCACCTCAATTCTTCGGGCGGCGATTTCAATACCGGTCTGCAGATCATCAATAACGTCCTGGCGTCGAATGCCCGGGTGGTCACCATCCTCGAAGCGCGCGCCTATTCGATGGCCGCGCTGATCTTCCTGAGCGGCGACGAGTTGATCGTTCACGACAATTGCCAGTTGATGTTCCATATCTATTCGGGGATCTTCGCCGGCAAGGGCAACGAGCAGCAGGCTGAGGTTGCGGCGATCGGCAAATGGTTTGAAAAGGTGATGAGCCGCCTCTGTTCGCCGTTCCTTTCCGAAACGGAAATCGGCACCATCCTGAAAGGCTCCGATGTCTGGATGGATTCCGACGAAATCCGTCGCCGCCTGATGCGCATGCAACGCGCTCGAAAGGCACCGCGCAAATCGAGCCCGGCGAAGGGCAAGAAGGTTGCCAAGGCCGATTGACCCGGCTGTCTTTCGGTGCGGGCATTTTTGCCCGGGCCTGCAGTCGGCCTCGTGCTCCGAGGTAAAATCGCCGGATGAACTGGCCCGCGCTCAAAGAAAGAATTGATCTCTACGAAAAGCTGATGCGGCTCGACAAGCCGAATCATGTATATGATTATAAATAATTTTATTGTGTTAATTGTAGTTGATTCAATGGATTAAATTTCAATTCGTTACTTCGGATTGCTTTCGATTTCTTAGGGTTGTCACGGATTGGTGTGACATGGCTGTGACAAGTTAGGTTGGAAAATAAAACCAAGAAAACCTATGTCACACCGCTGCTTGCATTCATGTTCGGCTACTGATAACCTTTCCTTTGGTCGAGCTATAGTCCTTCCCTTTTGGGTAAAACGAAGCCACAAAAAAACTCCCAAGCAGTTACGCTGGCATATTAGCCGGTGGTCATTTTGCGACGCATATTGGCGGAAAAGCGTCCCCGCCACACGCTCGCCGCGCTTGGCGGCATGGGGCCCTCCATGTTCGAAAATATTAGTCCTGCATTTCCTCCGGTCATCGGTGTTGATGGCCTATCTGTGCTTCTCGGTAAGGCACCGGCCAGTATTTTGGCTGATCGTTGTCGTGCTCCGCATCGGTTGCCGTGCGCTTGTACTCCTCCCGGATGCAAATCGCCACGGTGGATTACCGCCGATGTCCTGAATTGGCTGGCGGCTTTCCGTGAGCCGGCGGTCCTCATGGAGAAACCGGTCGCAGTACTTCGTCGTCCTGGTCGCCCACGGAAAACTGAACAAGTCGCTGCTCGTGTCAATAAAGCTAAATATGAATAGGTCACTCTATCCCGTCGAGCTGCTTGATCGCGCTGGGGTGGCTGACCTACCGGCCGAACATAAGCTGGTCACCGTTGCTGCAGCAGTACATCCACGCTTGTCGTGTTGTGCTGTGCTAGTGCTCACACCGTACGTGATGCGCAGCCTGCCGCTCCCCGCCGATGTTTACCTTGGCATCGTGGAAGACCTCTATCGCCGCGGAATTGTCACCTTCGATATAGAAACATCCGAGGTCTACCTTCATGGCTCGTTTACTTGGCATCGGGTGCCGGGCAACGATGAAATGGACCCGTGGTCGCGCCAGGTGCGTGCGGCCGTCAGAAATATACAGTCGGCCCGGGTTCGCAATGCTGTTGAGACAGATCTGTTGGAGCCTCCTCTTGCCCGGGTGCCTGCTGTGGTTGTGCACAGCAATCTATTGACAGCCTTACCTTCACGCGGGGGTCGAAGTGCTTGGTCGGCAAGCGAAATGCTTGTTGCATTTGCGCTGGCAATCAATCCCGAGCAGACCCCCGCTGGAGTTTTCCGTCCGTCCTCAATGGACAGCTTGGCAGCTTTTGCCAGCCTACCGCCGGCAACGCTTATTGAGTGTGTAAACAGTCTGGCAGCTTTAGGTGCAGTAGCTTACGACCCGGATACCGGAGAGATTTTTTCCGCAGCTCGATTGCGATGCGCTTCAGGAAGAGAACATAGCCGAATCGCAGCCATAGGAAACTTGATAGATAGCCACCTTGTTTTTCATGCATTTGCGGCTTGGTGCGCAAGGCTGAGAATCAAAATAAATAAAAATCAGTGGCTTATCTCCCAGGTTAAGGCAGTTGATTCAATTTTAGGAGATGTCATTCCCAACCTTGATGCGGCAAGGAAATTCCACCTGCGCCACGGACTGTTCAAGGAGGGCCATGGAGTCTGAGGGGCGACAACTTTGGTTGCTTCCAGCCAAGAGATGAAGGGAGGCGATTCACCTCGCCTTCATCTCTAGAATTCTTACCCTTAGATTCCTAAAGGCAGCTAAGGCCGGAGGCTGTGTGGAAACGTTCGGAAATTTTGGCTGCTACAGGTTGGGTGCAGAAATTCTGCCTACTAATTTCGGGTTTTCCGGTTGGCATTCCGAATAAGAAGGGCAAAAAGGCCCGGTTAGGCCTGCATGGCTGCCTTTAGGTCTGCAATGCCGATGATCTTCATGACTCGTTTCAGATTGTAGGCAAGGACATGCAGGCTCATTTCGGTACTGACCCGTTCCAGGGTCCGAGTCAGGAAATGTGTGGCCCCCATCCAGTCCTTCAGCGTGCCGAATGGATGCTCAACGGTTTGTCGTCGCGTGCGCATGGCTTCGGGTTTCTTATCGAGGCGTTTCTGCATCGCTTCCAGGCTGGATTCATATTCCCCGCGAGCAACGCGCCGATAGGGGCTTGGCGTACATTTCTCCTTCATCGCGCAGCGTGGGCAATCGGAGCTCCAGTATTTATGGATCAGCGCGCCACGTTCAACGGTTGAGAAACGCCAGATCAGTCGGCTGCCGGCCGGACACTGATACTCGCCAGTCTTTGGCTCGAAGACGAAATCCTCCTTGTCGAATCGGCCATTTGCTTTGGCTAAGGAGGTCATGGGCTTCGAAACAAACGGGGTGATGCCCGATTCCTCACAGGCGTGAATTTCCTCGCCGTGGTAATAGCCACGGTCCGCAATGACCTGGAGATCGGGCGCAGCCATCGCAACCTTGGCTTGCCTGGCCATCTTTGCCAGCTGGCGCCGGTCGCTACCGATATTGGTGACCTCGTGAGCAACAATGAGATGGTGCTGGGTATCGACGGCTGTTTGAACGTTATAGCCCACTAACCCTCGACTGGTACTGGTTGCCATGGCACGAGCATCCGGATCGGTGAGCGAGATTTGCCCGGTGGGCGACTGGTCCAATTGAGACTGAATTTCCTTCAGTTGCTCCATCCTGGCCTTCAGCGTTGCCATCTTCTCTTTGAGTCGCGTCGTTCTCGCTTGGGCAATCTCGGCAGGCTGGCGATCGGCGGTATCCATCTCGGTCAGATAGCGCTCGATGCAACGGTCGATTTCCTGCATCCGCTTTTCGAGTTTGCCTCGTGTGAAGTTGCGGTCATGGGCGTTGACCGCTTTGAACTTGCTGCCATCGATGGCCACGACCGCCTGGGCAAAGAGATTCAGTTGGCGGCACAGCACGACAAACTGACGACAGGCGTTGCGAATGCCTTCGCCGTTGTCCCGCCTGAAGTCTGCAATGGTCTTGAAATCCGGAGATAGCCGCCCGAGCAGCCACATCAATTCGACATTCCGTTGCGCCTCCCGCTCTAGCCGGCGGCTTGATTGAATGCGATTGAGATAGCCGTAGACATAGAGCTTCAGCAACGTCGACGGGTGATATGAAGGCCGTCCCGTAGCGGCGGGCTCGACAGAGAAACCCAAGCCGCCAAGATCGAGTTGGTCGACAAACAGATCAACAACGCGGACCGGATTCTCCGCATTGATGTACTCGTCGAGTGATTCCGGCAGGAGCGTAATCTGCTGCCGATTGTCACCCTCAATGAAGCGCTTCATGCCAGCCTCCAGACATCCATCGTCATAGAGGATTTAACGCATCAACCACCTGTTTGGAGTACACAGTCCGGGTGTTTTCACACAGCCTCGCCGATCAACAGCCTCATGCCACTAACAACAGGCAGAAAATCGGCCAATATAGTTAGTCCATGCAGTCTCCCATGCGAAGACGCTCTTCACCTTCCTTGGTATGAGGTCGGAACGAAATGTATCCTTTGGTTTCAGGGTCGGGCAATCAGTGTGTAGGGTTATCCACGGTTGGCCGCCAGCGCGCCTCTAACGCTGGCGGGCGGCCAGCGGTGGATAACCCGTCGGTACAACCTGAGAAATTTAGAACCGACCTGCTGGCTGTTCGGCAGCATGGCCCCAAAGGGAGCATTCCGTTCCGCTTTCCGTGATACTGACCACAGCCGGCAGGTAGCTGCTGGTGAAAGCGGGATATGCACCTGCGGATTACGAATTACTCGGCCAAAACATCCGATGTTCACGGCTTTGGTTTCGAATTCGCAGGTGTGCTTGAGCGCGACAACGAATACTCAGGGCTTGCCGTTGCACCGGCTCTCTATATTGCCTTCGCAGCGCCCAAGCAGGCACATCCCGTACCGCTACCTTAGCACTTCGGAGGTCAGCCATGATGACGCACACGACCGAACATTCTGAGCCGGAATTTGCCGCTTATATCGGCATCGATTGGGCGGACACGAAACACGACATTTGTTTGCAGGCTGCCGAGAGCAGTCAGCGTGAATTTGCAGTCTTGCCGCATCGCCCAAGAGACATCGACGAATGGGCTGGCTCGCTGAGACGGCGTTTCCACGGCAGACGGGTGGCCGTCTGTATTGAAACATCCCGCGGCGCGTTGGTTTATGCGCTCCAGAAGTATGATTTCGTGGTCCTGTTTCCCATCAATCCGGCCACGCTGGCGAAATACCGTCAGGCCTTCAAGCCCAGTCGCGCCAAGGCCGATCCCACCGATGCGCAAATCGCCCTCGAGATTCTTCTAGGCCACCGTGACAAGTTAAAAGCCTTGCAGCCGCAAAGCCCGGCCGTCCGTGAATTGGCCATGCTGCTTGAGGAGCGGCGCCAGATCGTTGATGATCAAAGGCGCATCATCAATCGCCTGATCAGCAATCTGAAGCATTACTACCCGCTGGCCCATGATTGGTTCGAGGACAAAGGGACGGTCCTGTTCTGCGATTTCCTGACCCGTTGGCCAACGTTCAAACAGTTACACCAGGCCCGCAGAACAACCCTGGAGACCTTCTTCCGAACCCACAATTGCCATCACCCAAAATTGATCGAAGAGCGACTGGCGACGGTCAGAAATGCGGCGCCACTCACGGAAGATCCAGCCATCATCAGACCAAAACAACTGCTGGTTGAAGGCTTGGTAGAGCAATTGCGAGCGACCTTGAAGACCATTGCCCGCTTTGATGCCGAGATCGCCCGTTTGGCGCCGACGCTACCGGACTACGAACTATTCCATGCATTGCCTGGCGCAGGTCCTACCTTGGCGCCGCGCTTGCTCGTTGCCTTTGGTGAGCAACGCGACCGTTACGCCAGTGCCGCCGAACTCCAGATGTATGCAGGAATCGCTCCGGTGACCGAGAGCAGCGGCAAGCAGCACTGGGTGCACTGGCGAATGCAGTGTCCCACTTTCCTGCGTCAGACGTTTATCGAGTGGGCGGCCTTGACGATTCCGCGCTCCTTCTGGGCCAAGGCCTACTATCGCCAGCAACGGGCAAGAGGTTGTGCGCATCAGGCCGCTATCCGAGCCTTGGCCTTCAAGTGGGTCAGAATCCTGTACCGGTGCTGGCTGACCCACACACCCTACGACGAATCAACATACCTGAATGCCTTAAAGCGTCGTGGATCACCTTTGCTTGCAACTCTCACGGCGTGATCAAAAATTGCTTGACGACAATCTCAGGGCACAAAGCCGCAGGTGCCGCTGGCTCGGTTGAATGACCGGTGTCGAGCAAGTTGCCGACGTAGAGTCGGTCCACATACTAAATGGCCGCGTTTGTCAGCAGCGAAAGACCGTAGCGTTCCTAAAGCTAAGGTTTTTGCTGTCAAAAGCTGTCATTCAATGTCTTGCGAATAAGGGGCACAAGATAGACGAGGCCCAACCAAGAGTTACCGCCAGTTATATCGGCTTGTTGGTCAGCACTTTACCTCTCAGCGCGCTCAAGAATGAATGCTCGTGCTTCCTCGGGAAGGGTCCAGAGATGCTCAGAGGGGCGCAGGTACCGCACTACATCGCCGGCAGACCAAAGATCATATAGCTTGAACGCCTTGTAAAGTTGGGTGAGACCATCAACGGCATCGATGCCGTCTTGTTCTCTCTTGAAGCTGCTGCTGGCGGCGAATTCCTCCGGGTAAACCTCCGCAAGGGCGGCAGCAGCAAGCCAATCTGGGAGCGTGAAGTGTGGATGAGTCTTTCCTTTGCGCCATTCCCTGTTGGTGCGTGCTTTCCACCAGTCGAGAGCACCTAGCTTGGTTTTAAGGCCGATCGAAGTGTTCTCTTTCTCAATGTGGATTCCGATTGCTGAACGATATCGGACGAATTCAAGAAACTTGGAGCCTTGTGACGCAGGGAGAGGCTTACCCGGGACTGCGCAATCAGGACTCTTGCCGGGAAACCGATCCATAGCAACGAAGAGCCGCCTATGCTCGGGTTCGAGACAATAACCGGCTCGGAGAAGCCCAAAGTTAATGGCTAAAAAGTAGTACTCCAGCGCTACTGCCTGCGCGAGATCGATGTGCTGATCCCCGAAATGCAGACGCCAAGTGCCATAGTGGGATTGCACATGCGTGTTGGGTAGCTCTTCGAGAAACGACAGGCCCATGTTTGCGGCATTCAATTGAGTGTCAGCCAGGAAGAACCCCGAGAGAACGAGTCCTCTGTTCTTCTGTTTGGCCAGCCAATCGGCAAGCTGCCGTGCGCGAGTACCCTTCAGATTTGACTGATAGTCTTTGTACTGCTTGATGGGGAGATCAAGCATCGGGCTACCGCGCTTCCATGGAAAAATTACAGCGACCGCCAGGCCTGGAAGGTCATCTTTCTGTATCGATTCCGAAGGCTTCGCATCGGCGTATCCGTGCCACACGGGTGGTAAGTATTCCATCGAAATCCATGTATGTTGCAGGCTGATCGTGTTATTAAATCAGGCTCCCACAGGTATGTAACCGCCATGCGAACTGCAATGCTAGAACTCTCCGCGATAGTTACGCACAGCTAACGTTGCGAGGCGCACGAAACTGAGGAATTGAGCCTCAAGATGAACCACCGTGCCAACCAAGGAAACTCCGGGTATGTTCGCCTCGGAAACGATAGAAACGCTTTGTTGGTTTCTATTCTTTGCGAGGTCTCCATCATGGTGGACAGCAGCATTTCTGATGCAAGCGAGTGCGTCCATTGCTGCTTTGCTTATTCCTCGCGCACTGAAGGATGCTTGGGGAGGTGCTGGATAACAAGCGACAAAGCTATCAAAGTCTGGATAGCTGGCTGATGGACTGCTCCAGGAAAACGAGCCATCTTCCCCTTCAAGGAATGCCATGCACCCTGCAAGGTAAAAAGCGTTACCGTGATGAACAAAAACTGGATGTTCAGCGGCGAACTTTCCTTCGAGCGTGCCATCAGGGCCATTCCTAAATGCGCTCTCCAGTAAACCGCTTAAACGTCGAAGGTGTACTAGTAGTTTGATGCGATCAGCCATTTAGATTCATCGGTGCTTAAAAGGACGGCTAACGACCTATAGATTGAAAAACAGGATGTTGAAAGAATAGTTGTTCGCATTATTTTGATGGCTACTTCCAAGTGGTGCCATCAAGTTCATAAACTGAATCCGCTCTCTCCTTGAGCGCCTGATTGAAGCCATCAGAAAAGGCTGAAACGTAGACGAGAACGCCTGCTCGCCTAACTTCATCTAGTAAGGGCGCGTAGTCGCCGTCGCCACTCAGAAGCAGCACTGAGTCTACGTTGCCCCGAAAGACATGGCTAAGCATATCGACCGAAAGTTGGATGTCGACGCCCTTGCCGCTTCTTGAGCGGTTGTCCTTCTTGAAAATGCATGGCGTCAGCGTGGTCGGAAGCAGTGACGCCATATGCTTGGCAAAAATTTGGAGCTGCATTGCGTTGCGTACTGTAGCAACACGCTGATCATCACCTACGACATACGTGTAATAGGTGACCCTTAAGATTTCATGCTGAAGTGCTAACTGCGTGAAACTGGCGTTCCAGACATATGTATCTGGATCATGCACAAGATCGTCCCGAGGGATGAAGCCACGCTTCAGGGCGTGTCCGGAATTTTGTGTAAACGGGGTTTGAATTAAAGGTTGTTCATCCGGTCTTCAAACTGGATAGTAAATCGGGTCAGCGCGGCCTTCCAATCCCGAATCGGCATGGTCCATTTCTGGCTGATGTTGCGTAGCGCCAGGTAGAACAGTTTCATCAGCGCCTCATCGCTCGGAAATGAGCCGCGGTTCTTGGTGATTTTGCGCAAGCTCATATTCACTGATTCAATTGCGTTGGTCGTATAGATGACTTTCCGTATCTCGGGCGGGTAGTCAAAGAACGGCGTGATGCGCGGCCAATTCCTGCGCCAGGACTGGCTGATGGGCAGGTAGGCATCGTCCCATTTATCTTCGAACTCACCGAGCATCTGCTCGGCTTCGTCGGCGGTGGCGCTGGTGTATATCCGCCGCAGGTCAGCGGCAACCGCCTTGCGCATTTTCCACGAGACGTAGTTCAGGCTGTGCCGGACCATATGAACGACACACAGTTGAACGGCAGCGTGGGGATAAACGGCCTCAATGGCTTCTGGAAATCCCTTCAAGCCATCGACGCAGGCGATGAAGACATCCTGAATGCCTCGATTCTTCAATTCCGTGACTACTTGCAGCCAGAATTTCGCGCCTTCCGTCTGTGCAATCCACAGGCCAAGCACTTCCTTCTCTCCGGCCAGGTTGAGTCCAATCGCCAGATAGACGGCTTTGACGCGCACGCTGCCATCCCTGACTTTGACATGGATGCAGTCCAGATAGACGATAGGGTAGATGCTGTCCAGCGGCCGTGACTGCCAAGCCTTGGCCTCTTCAATCACGGCATCGGTAACCGATGAAATCAGCGTCGGCGACACCTCTGTGCCGTACATCTCTTCCAGGTGCGACTGGATTTCGCGGACCGTCATCCCTCGAGCGTACAGCGACAGAATTTTGTCGTCGAAGCCCATCCAGCGGGTCTGATGCTTGGGAATCAACTGTGGCTCGAAGGTGCCCTGGCGGTCACGGGGAATCTCTATCGGCAATTCGCCGAACTCCCCTTTGAGCGTCTTCCGGCTCTTCCCGTTGCGCGTATTGCCGGCCGGATTCTCCACGGCCTCGTTCTTGCCATGGCCGAGATGCTCAGACATCTCTGCTTCCAATGCCTTCTCGACCAGCAACTTGGTGAGCTGCTTGAGCAAGCCATTCTCGCCAATCAGGTCTTCCGGCTTCCGATAGTCAGCCAAAAGGCTATCCAGCAACTCCTTGGGTACTGCTTTCTTTGCTACGGCCATCATCGCTCCTTGGGGCGCGGCAGTTTCCTGCCAAATGACCGTTTACACAAAAATTCTTACACGCTCACGCTTCAGCATATTCTGATATCGGAAGACCAAGTTTTCGCCATCAACGAACACCATCATCCGTCGCGTAGGACGCGTAAACATCGCCTGCTGATAAGGATCAATCACTTGATGCCCTCGACGTAGATTAAAGACCATTTATTGTTGCCTTGTTTTAGGTAACAGAGAGCGCGACACATGACTGCCAACGGATCACAACACGGGGTGATTAATACGCTAAAAGCTACTCTAGATATGGTCGTAGTCATTTAGGGCGGCACGACTGAGCTACGAAGAAAGCATACACTAGCAATGAGAGAACGGTTATTTAAAGGCCATATCTTAAAGAAGCTCCTTTGGCCTGAAATACGCGCGATCAGGCTCAATCTCTATAGCAGCCGTAGCCAGATCCATGGTTACAGTAACGACCGCTTTGGAGCGCCAGGTTGAACTCACCCAACCGGCCATGACCGGCCGTTCGCCTATCCTCCAGAGCAGTCACCAGAACGGCCGCATGACTCTGAAAGCTGACGTAAAGCCTACTCCAGCAAATCGGCCTTTGCGGCCATTGGGTTGCCTCCCAAGCTACGTCAGCAATGTGGCCGGTTGCAGCCTGTGGCAGTACCGGTTGGTGCTGAACGCCAAGCGCAAGCGCCCCATCGGCCCGCGCTTCACCGCTGCTGGTGGCGGCCGCGACGACTCGGTCGAGTCGTCGAAGGCTGTACTAACCGCATCCAAGACTACGCATTCGATTTTGTTGCCTACCCTTACCCACTTCTCCTTCGCAGCGACTTGGCTGAACACAGGCCTCGTTATTGGTGACGTTTTTTGCGTGTTTGCAACCGCTCCGTGAGGCGTTTCGCGTAGGGTCGCTTCTTCTGTGCTCTCTTGAGATATCGATTGAGATATCGATTGAGAAGCCAGAAACCGGTGAACACCACGAGGATCATCGACCAAACCAGAAGTACATCGGTCAGCGTGTATGGCCCGGATGGCAAGTGTTTGAGTTGGGGCATGGCAGCGTTTTAAGAGTTATGACTCAGCAACTGGCAGGCAATGCTTTGTAGACGAATGGCCTGACTGTGTTGTCATCACGATGGACAGGGTACCTTGGCCATCCAGATGAAATCCCGATGGCCGAGGTGTCGCTGTTGCTTCACTTTATAACGAATCGCGCCGTTACCGCAGGTCCGTCCAGGCTCACTTGCGCTACGGCTTTGGCGCCCGGTGTGATGGCAAATACTCCCTTGGCGAGGAAGCGATCTCCGTCGGGAAGCAAACTGATCTCTTGCTTCTGGTTACCGGACAGTACGGTGAGTTTTGCTGACCCCTTCGAGATGTTGGCAGGCTTGCCGTGGTCTCGTACAAACAACTGGATCTGTTCCGGTTTGGCGACCAGTTCGTAGTCAATGTCCTTGACCTCGGTGACGATGCCGCCGTGCAGCGGCTTATGCTCATGGTCGTGACCTCCTGCCGCAAAAGCAAGTCCGGAGAGTCCCAGGGTAATGGTGACAATCAAATGAATCGGTTTCATGGGTTTTCCTTTCGTTGAGAAATAATCAAAGCGCACCGGCATCGCGGTCTGCCATCAGGCGTTCCACATCCTTGCGACCAAACAGCCAGAACATGACAGGCGTCAGGAAGGTGTCGAGCAGGGTTGAGCTAATCAGGCCCGAGAAAATGACCACGGCCACCGGATGTAGGATTTCCGTGCCCGGCCGTTCGGCCTCGAACAGCAGCGGCGCCAGCGCAAAGGCCGTCACCAGCGCCGTCATCAAGACGGGCGCAAGACGTTCCAGCGAGCCGCGCAGGATCATCTTATGGTCAAAGTTCTCGCCTTCCATGCGCATCAGATTGATGTAATGGCTGACCTTGAGAATGCCGTTGCGCACCGAGATGCCGGCCAGCGTGATGAAGCCGACCAGCGCGGCGACCGAAAGCGGCTGCCCGGAAATCCACAAGCCGAGCACCGCGCCGACCAGCGCCAACGGAATGTTGGCCATAATCAGCGCCGACAGCACGACCGACTGGTAGCGACTAAAGAGCACCACAAACATCAGCACCAGCGAGACGATGGAGAGCAGGCCAACCAGCCGCGAAGCCTCTTCCTGCGCCTGGAATTGTCCGCCCAGCGTGATGAAGTAGCCTTCCGGCAGCTTGCTGTCGCCGACGACCTTGCGGATGTCCTCGACAATCTCGGACAACGCCCGTCCTTGCGCGTTGGCCGAAATCACGATGCGCCGCTTTCCGTCGTCGCGGCTGACCTGATTCGGCCCGTCGCCATCCTCGATGGTGGCGATTTTTGACAAGGGAATCGGGCCGCCGGGCGTCTCCAGCAATATCTGCCCCAGCCCTTCCAGCGAGCGCGACGACTCGGGCAAGCGCACGACCAAGGCAAAGCGCCGGCCGCCCTCGACCACCTGCGTTACTTTTTCACCTTCGACCAGGCTTTGCAGCGTCGCCAGAATCTGCGGCGTCGGCACGCCGTATTGCGCCGCCGTCGCATAGTTGACGCTGACCTTGATCTGCGGGGCCAGCACCTGCTTCTCGATTTCCAGATCGGCAATGCCCGGAATACCGGCCAGCCTGCCGCGCAGCGCGTCGGCCTGACCGCGTAGCGTGTCGAGGTCGTCACCAAAAATCTTGATGGCGATCTGCGAACGCACGCCGGAGAGCATGTGGTCGATGCGGTGCGAGATGGGCTGGCCAATGGCAATCGCCGCCGGCAGATTGATCAGGCGGGCGCGAATGTCAGCCGAAATTTCGCCCATTGAACGTGTCATTTCGGACGCCGGCTTCAGGCCGACATCCAGTTCGCTGACGTGAACACCTTCGGCATGCTCGTCCAGTTCCGCCCGGCCGCTGCGTCGCCCGACGTGCACCACTTCCGGCACCGCTTTGACCAGCACCTCGGCCTGTTGTGCCAGGGCCGACGACTCGGCCAGCGTGACGCCGGGGTTGAGGCGCATGCCAATCAGTAGCGTTCCTTCATTGAAGGGCGGCAGGAAGGTCTTGGGGAAGAACGGCACCGCGACTGCTGCCACCAGAATGGCGACGGCACCTGCCGCCAACGCCGCTTTGGGACGGTTGAGTACCGCCTGCAAACTGCGGCCATAGCTGGCCTTCAGCCAGGCCAGCAGTTTCGTGTCGCCATGATCGAGCGACTTCATGCGTGGCAGCAGGTAGAAGGAAAGCACCGGCGTCACTGTCACCGACACCACCAGCGAGGCCAGCGTCGAAACGATGAAAGCGATACCGAGCGGCACGAACAAGCGCCCTTCCATACCGGGCAGCGCGAAGAGCGGCAGGAAGACCAGCACGATGATGATCGTTGCGTAGAGGATGGCCGAACGCACTTCCATCGTCGCATGGGCTACCAGTTCAATCGGGTGCATCCGATGATCGTGGTGCTTGGCCCGGTCTTCCTTCAGGCGCCGCAACACGTTCTCGACGCCGACCACAGCGTCATCGACCAGACCACCGATGGCGATGGCCAGGCCACCCAGCGTCATGGTGTTGATCGACAGGCCGTAATAGTCGAAGACCAGCGCCGTCATGAAAATCGACACCGGGATAGCGGTTAGGGCGATCACCGTCGGGCGCAAGGTGCCCAAGAAGAAAAACAGGATGACGGCGACGAAGACTGACGCACCGATCAGCTTGCCTTGCAGCGTGCTGATCGACGACTCGATGAAACTCGCTTGGCGGAAGGTGACCTTGGGCGCCTCCATACCGGCTGGCAGCGACTTCTTCAGATCCTCGATTGCGGCCTCGATACTCCGGGTCAAATGGATGGTATCGGCCGTCGGCTGCTTCTGGATGCCCAGAATCACCGCCGGTTTGCCCTCGAAACCGGCGTCGCCGCGCTTGATAGCGGGCGCAAAAGTCACGTCGGCGATTTGCCGCAATAAAACGGGTTGACCGTGGCGGGCCGTCAGCGCCAGGTTTTTCAGGTCGTCCAAACGTGACGTGCGGCCGAGATGGCGAATCAGGTATTCGCGGCCATTGAGTTCAAGGAAGCCGCCGGAGGTGTTAGCCGAGTAGCCCTTGAGCGCCCCGGTCAACTGCTCGTGCGAGATGCCCAGTTCCGCCATGCGGGTCGTGTTCGGCTGCACCTGGAACTGCCGCACTTCGCCGCCGATGGGAATGACCTGTGCGACGCCGGCGATGGCCATCAGCCGCGGCCGCAGCACCCAGTCGGCGTATTCGCGCACCTGCATCGGCGAAATCTTCGCCGTGTCGATGGGAATGGCGATCTGCATGATTTCGCCCATGATCGAACTGATCGGCCCCATGCGCGGCGTGACGCCCGCTGGCAAACCTTCCTCCATCGAGGAAAGACGTTCAGACACCATCTGCCTGGCCCGGAAAATCTCTGTTTTCCAGTTGAAGGTCACATAAATGAAAGAGAGGCCGGCACTGGACACCGACCGCACGCTTTCCACACCGGGCAGACCGTTCATGGTCGTTTCCAGCGGGAAGGTGATCAGTTGCTCCACTTCCTCGGCGGCCATGCCACCGGATTCGGTCATGATGGTGACCGTCGGTTTGTTGAGGTCAGGAAACACATCCACCGGTGTGCGGGAGAGCGTGAATGCCCCATAAGCCATCAGCACCAAGCTGGCGATGATGACCAGCAGGCGATTGGCCAGGCTGTTGTCGAGAAGCCACTTGAACATGATTGGCTCCGCTCAGCGTATCTGGTTAATCAGAGTGGCCGCGCGGACGGCAACCCGATCCCCGGCTTTCAGACCGCTGGTCACTGCCACGTGGGTGCCGTCCAGCGGCTCGGCGGTGACTGTGCGCGGCTCAAAGCGTTCCGGCGCGGTCTTGACCCAGACGATGCCCTGGTTCGCCGGGTTCTTCATCAGCGCCGCCATCGGCACGCGGATGCCCGGCACCGTGCTGCGCGTCTGCACGAAAACCCGAACCGGCTGGCCGACGGCCAGCGCTGCCAAAGCGCCGCCTTCACCCCGGAAGGTCAGTGGCAAGGCTTGCTCGCGCAGGCTGCGAGCGACACCGACCAGGCGTAGTGGCAGCTTCTGCTCACCAACGGCGACAAAGGCCCCGGCCACATCGCTGGCGATGGCCATATCGAAAGCCAGCGCCTCGATCAGCAGGCGTTCCGGATTGACAATCTCGAACAGGGTTTCGCGGGCTTCGAGCACCTGACCGGAGACGACGTTGGCCGAGGCGATAACACCGCTGACCGGCGCCACCAGTTGCTCGTTGGCCACGGCGGCTTCTGCTTCCTCAATGAGCTTGCGCGGCACGGTGTCGGCCAGTTCGCGCAGGCGGCGCAGGCGGCTCTCGGCCAGCGAGCGGCTGTTACCGCCGACCTCCGGCGTCACGTAAGCGAGCACCTCGCCTTTCTTGACCTGCTGGCCGGGCAGCGGCAGACCGCGTGGTCCCGGTGTGACACGACCGGCGACGATGGCCTGCACTTTGCCGCCGGCGTTCGGGTCCATGACCACCTTGCCGGCCAGTTCATGGGTGCGGGGCAGTTCGCCTAGCTCAACCAGCAGGGTGCGAACACCGATCTGACGTTGCGCCGGTTTGGGCAGGAAGACGCTGCCATCCGGCTGACGCTTGGGGCCGTTGCCGCTGGCAGCGGGCGGGGCATCGCCGTGGTCATGGCCGTCACCGGCCCGCACTAGCGTTGAGGAAAACAAGATGGAAAAGCAAAGAGCACTTATTAACAGACGGGGCTTCATGCGGCACCTCCGAAACGCGGGTTGCGGGAAGCGCGCATGCGGCGCAATAGAGCGGCAAGGAGCAGCAGCGCCCCACCGGCGGCTCCAGCCCACAGGGCGTATTCCTTCCAGCCGTGGGTGTGGGCAGTAGTTTCGGCATGTGCCTCTTCGTGGACGTCGAGTTCGCCAGCCAGCAAGTCGGTTTCCTCGCCGGCGATGACGGTCGCCGCGACCGACACGACCCCCGGCTTGAGTTCCTGCGCCAGCGTCGCCTCGAACTCCCCCTCGGCATGCGGTTCGACGGGTACTTTGACGCCGCCGAGTTCCAGTTCGAGTTTGGCATCCTTGACCGGACTGCCGTCGGCATAGCGGTCGAGATAGAGCGTCAGTTGCTTGCCATTGACGACGCCGACCAGTTCAAAGGTTTCGGACGTTGCCGCAAAACGCGGCGCGGCTGGACCGGCGGATGAAGCAGGCGCCTCGCCATGGTCGTGCCCGTCACCGGCCCAGGCCAGTGGCGCGGCCAGGGCGATCCAGGCGGCCCATCCCAAAGGGGCCAGTGTGTTTGTTGTTCTCATGTTCGGGTTCCTCATTTTTGTTCGGGGAGCAGGCCCATGGCCTGGCGCAGGGCGGAGATCGCGGCGGCCAGATCAATCCGGGTGCGAGTGCTTTGCCGTTCGGCTTCGACGGCTTCGAGTTCGATGCGCAGGCGGGTCGGCAGGTCGCTTTCGCCCAGGCGGAAGGACTTATCAAAAAAACCCCGCGACTCACGTGCCAGTTGGGCGCGTTTCTCGGCGGCCGCCAGTTGCGTGCGACCCGATTCGACGCGCACCCGCGCCGCTTCCAGATCAGCCGCCAGGCGCTCGCGTTCGAGGCGAAGTTGCCCTTCGGTTTCGAGGGCTTCGGCACGGGCCAGGCCGAGTTTGGCGCGATTTCGGCTATCCGAACCAAACGGGATGCGTACGCCGAGTGTGACGGTCTGCTGATAGTCGTCACCGAAAGCACCCCGCTCGCGGGTGGTGGCCAGCAAGAGTTCGGGATTGTTCCTGGTCTGCACGCTGGCCAGATCGGCACTACGGCGAGCGACTTCGGCCCGGTCGAACAGTTCGAGAACCGCCGGGTGGGTCGCATCCAGGGCGGTGAAGTCGGCTGGCACCGCCGGCGGGGTTTCCGGCCCGTCGGCTGCTTTCTCGTCCGGCAGCCTGCCCATCAAGGCGCGTAGTTGCTGGGTGGCTGCGGCCAGCAGGCTAGCGCTTTCCGCCAGCGTTACCTCGGCGCTTGCCGCCGCGCCATCTGCTTGATGCTGGTCCGAGCGGGCCAGGTCGCCGGCCTTGGTTCGGCGGCGGACATCTTCTGCCAGATTTTGCGCGCTGACCAAGCGCTCGCGGGCCAGCGACTGTTCGCCACGGGCCCGCTGCCAGTTCCACCAGGCATCACGCACGGCGGCGGCAGTGCGCAGTTGCGTGGCTGTTACCCGGCTATCCAGAGCTTTGGATTCAGCATCGGCCAAGGCGCCCTGACGGGAGCGTTCGCCCGGAAGCCACAGGGGCAAGGCGACGCCGGCCATGTATTCACGGCTACCTTGATTCTTGCTCAGTTGGTCGGTCTTGCCGGACAGATCCAGCGAAGGCGGTTGGGCCGTCCAACTACCGGCAACTCGCCGACGCGCTTCGGCAGCATCGCGCCGCAGATCGAGGGATTGTGCCTCAGGCTGGCGCGCCCAAGCAGCAGCAAAGGCTTGCGGCAAGGTAATCGCAGCGCCGGCGGGTGCTGGCGTCGATTGCGCCCATAGATTGCCGGTCGATAGCGCAGCGAGCGAGCACAGCCCGGCAGCGAGTAGACGGGCCGGTAATAAGGTCGTTCGTGAAACCGATTTGCTTCGAGACATCCAATTCTCCAGTGATGAAAAGACACACGGGGAATCGGCGAGGTGCGACCGGGAAGCGTCGCAATGCGTCAGGGCGGATCAGTCCACCGAAGCCGCAAGGGAGAAGCGCAGAAAAGTGCTATCCACCCCGCCGATTAGGCGAGGACGGACCAGTTGGGGCGTTCGGGGTGCGCGAGAGCTGGTGCGGTCAGATTCCCCGGCAACCAGGGAATCGCAAAGGACGCGCTGCTTGAAGCCGGCAAGGAGGCCATGCTAAAAATCGCCGCAGCACAACTTGCATGGCAGGCGACGCAATCGCCGTCGATGCCGCCACCCAGGGCTTTGGCATCCGGCGCGCCCTCCTGATCGGCAGCGGCCTGATGCTGGTGGTCGTGATGACCGAAGTGCTGTGCAGCGGCCCCGGTCTCGTGCTGGCAATAGCCGGCCACCGCTGCCCAGGAGAACTGGAATGGCAGAAAAACGAGGATGAGGATCGAAAGCCAGCGGCGCATGGGCGGGATTGTATCAGTGTCCTGCTAAGGCATATAGCCGTAGCGACGTTGGCTGGTCATCAAGAATGCTCGTTTTCGTCATCCCTTTAATTTTGCTTCAGAATTCCAACACATCAGCGCTGCCACATGTACTGCTGGTGCTGCATCATCTGGTCCATCATCATCTGCTGCATGCCCATGTGGCGATCCATCATGTACTGCCGTTGTTTCATTTGCTCCGGGGTGAGCTTGGAGTAATAGCTGCCCATGTGACCCCAGCCCATCGTCGGATCGCCCATCATCATGCCGTGCCCCATCATGCCACGGCCACCCGTACAGCAGTCCATACCCCCCATGCCGCCGCGACCCCACATGCCGTGCATCATCTGCATATTGCCTTGCATGGTGGCCCAATGGTCTTGCAGCAGCTTCTGACGCTCCTGCGGATCTTGGGTCTGGCGAATCTTGTCCATCTGCTCCTGCATTTTCTTCATGTTTTCTTGCGCCTGCGCCATCTGCTTGTCGTACTCGGCCACGTTCGGCACAGATGGTTTCGCTTGGGCCGCCTTGTCGGCAGGTGCTGCGGATTCCGCAAACACCGGTGTTACTGACAGCATCAAGGCGGACATGACAGCAATCAAGATAGTCTTTTTCATGATCGATCTCCTTCGGGTTTGATTTATTCAGCATAGGCCGACATACTTAACTTCGCAACAACCGAAGGCCATTGGTGACCACCAGCAGACTCGCGCCCATGTCTGCGAACACCGCCATCCACATGGTCGCATTGCCGAAAATGGCGAGTCCAAGAAAGATCGCTTTGATGCCCAGGGCCAGCCCGATGTTTTGCCAGAGCACCGCATGGGTGCGTCGGGACAGGCGAATGGTCTCGGGAATGCGCCGCAGGTCGTCGTTCATGATTACCACGTCGGCCGCTTCCATTGCCGTGTCCGTGCCGGCAGCGCCCATGGCCACGCCGATGTCGGCACGGGCCAGGGCTGGTGCGTCGTTGATGCCGTCGCCGGTCATCGCGGTTGGGCCATAGCGACGTTGCAAATCTTCGATGGCCGCCAGTTTGTCCTCTGGGAGAAGATTGCCCCGGGCGTCGTCGATGCCGGCCTCCTTGGCAATGCTCGCGGCCGTCGCCATATTGTCGCCGGTCAGCATGACCGAGACGACACCGAGACGGTGCAGATCAGCCACCGCCTCGCGTGAACTTTCTTTGATGGTGTCCGCCACCGCAAAAATCGCCAGCACCTGCTGTTCCGACGCCAGCATAGTCACCGTCCGGCCTTGCGTCTCGTGCACCTGAAGGCGAACCTCGATCTCGGCGCTACACAGAGCGCGCTCCTCAATCAGGCGATGATTGCCGAGGATCAGCAGTTGGCCGTCGGCACGCGCTTCCACACCCCGTCCGGCAAGGGCGAGAAAATCGGTCAAGCCATTTTCCGGAAGGTTGAGACCGGTCGCAATCGCTTTTGAGACCGGATGGTCCGAGTGCCCGGCGAGGCTGGCCGCCCAAGCTAGCACCTGGGATTCGGGGACCCTCGAGGGAAGTATTTCTGTGGCGACCAGACGGGGTTTGCCTTCGGTAATGGTGCCAGTCTTGTCGAGGGCAATGACGCGCAGTTTGCGGGCCTCCTCAAGATAGACGCCGCCCTTGATCAGGATACCGCGCCGGGCCGCCGCCGCTAGGCCGCTGACCACCGTCACCGGCGTGGCGAGCACCAGCGCGCAGGGGCAAGCGATGACCAGCAGCACCAGGGCCTTGTAGAGCGCCTGCGTCCAGGTCCAGCCGAAGAGCCAAGGGGTCAGAATGGCCACGGCAACAGCGATGGCGAACACGGCCGGGGTGTAGATTGCGGCAAAGCGATCCACGAAGCGTTGGGTTGGCGCTTGCGTCCCCTGCGCCTGTTCGACCGCGTGGATGATGCGGGCCAACGTGGTGTTGTCGGCAGCGGCCGTCACACGGAACTCCAGGATGCCGGTTTCGTTGATCGTGCCGGCAAATACCGGGTCGCCCGCCACCTTGTCAATCGGGATGCTTTCGCCGGTGACCGGCGCCTGATTGACAGCACTGCTTCCTGTCGTCACCTGACCATCGAGCGGTATCCTGGCGCCGGGTTTGACCCGTACGCAGGACTCCAGCTTTACCTCTGCGGCCGGCACTTCCAGCCACGTCCCATCAGCCTGCCGGACTTCCGCCGTCGCCGGCGTCAAGTCGAGCAGGCCCTTGATGGCGTTACGCGCCCGATCCACGGAGCGGGCCTCGATTAATTCGGCAATGGCATACAAGGCCATGACCATCGCCGCCTCGGGCCACTGTCCAATGAGGAAGGCACCGGTCACGGCCACACCCATCAGCGCGTTCATGTTCAACTGCCCGCGCCGTAATGCCGCCACGCCTTTGCTATAGGTAGAAATACCGGATAGCCAGATGGCAACGACGGCTAATGCCATACCGAAACCCTTGAAAGGCAATGTGTCGGGAGCGAAGAAATCGAGGGCTTCAGCGCCGACGGCCAGCCCCAGCGCCAGAACACTTCGCCAGAGCTCACTGACGCCGACGTTTTTCGTTTCCGCCTGATCTGCCGAGACCGCTTTGGGGCTGAACCCCGCCTTGCGGATGGCGGCCAAGGCTGCATCGAGGGCATCTGTCGTCGCATCTATCGAAATTGTGCGTGCAGACAGTTGGAAACGCAGGGAACGGATGCCATCGATACCGGCCACCGCACGACGGATATCATTCTCTTCGTTCGGGCAGTCCATGGTTGGAATCACGAAGACGGGCACGCCATCGCTTTGAGCGTGATCGGAGGCTCCCGGGATTTCTGCTGCGGAACATCCCCCGGTACAGCCGCTATGGGCGGTTTCCTGACGGGGCTTCGGGTTGGGATCAAGACTCATGGCGTTCTCCTTGTTTCCCACATTAGAAACCCTTGAGTGACTACAGAGTCAAGCGATTACAATAAAAGAAAATAGTCGGAGCCGAAGCAATGCTTGAGTTCGCCAAAGTTCTGGGATTGTTCGCCATAACCGCGTTGGCCGAAATTCTCGGCTGCTATCTGCCCTTGCTGGTGTTGACCCAGCAGCGTTCACCTTGGCTGTTGATCCCCGCCGCCGTTTCCTTGGCGCTGTTTGCCTGGCTGCTGACCCTGCACCCAGGTGCCGCCGGGCGAATCTACGCTGCCTATGGGGGTGTCTACGTGGCGATTGCCCTGATCTGGCTATGGCGGATCGATGGCATTGTGCCGACTCGATGGGATCTTGTCGGCAGTGCGGTCACGTTAGCCGGCATGGCGATCATCATGCTCCAACCGGCCCGGTCCATTTGATCGTCAGGAGGCGAATGTGAAAATCGGCGAGCTGGCCCGCCTTGCCGGGACAAATGTGGACACGATCCGCTATTACGAGCGGGATGGACTGCTGCCAGTACCGGCCCGCAGCGAAGGCAACTACCGCATCTATGGGGAAACCCATGTCCAGCGACTGTTCTTTATTCGGCGTTGCCGCAGTTTGGACATGACGCTGGATGAAATCCGGGTCTTGCTGCACTTCAAGGAGTCACCGCAGGAGAACTGCGCGGATGTGAATCGACTGCTTGACCGACACATTGGACACGTCGCCCAACGGATGCAAGAACTCCAGGAACTAGAGAGGCAACTAAAAGACCTGCGTGAGCGGTGTGGCGAGGCGCGAGATGCAGCCCACTGCGGCATTCTTGACGGCTTGTCTCAAGCGATTGTGCCTGGCGGCAAGACTGCATCCCATGTTCAGGGAACGCATCGGCATGCTGCAAACCGCAGCTTGGAGAAGGAAACTCAAGGCAAATAAGGTTGATGAGATTTGTTTAGCATACGGGTTATTCCGTTGTCTGTGCTTTCCCTTGATACAAACAAGCAACCGTTCAGGCACCGTTCCATAAACGTCAGCATCCTTCGCAATAACGGTCGTTCAATCCAGCCAACGCCACCGGCAGCAATGGCCGATGAGGTCTCAGTGGTCGGACAGCCCGAGTGACTGCTGCACTCAGAGAGCTGCCGCTGGATGATCGCAATGACGAATGACGGCAGTGGGCACAAAGTGTGAGTAGCGGAGGTCGAAAAGCTGCCGCTCAGATTCGTCTGGCCCGAATTTTCACGCCGGGCGTACTTGACCGGCGGCATACCAACGCAGAGCCGTCGCTCAATCGGCTCGCCTCCAATGGCTGCTGAGGCCGACCTCCGGTCAATCGCCTGAATTTTCCATTCGGCGGTAGTTCGGCCAGTGTTGCCGTTGGGGTAGGTCGCCGCCAACGGCAGCAACCTGACGGTCAACGGCCGTAGTCCGGCAAATTGGTCTCTACGTCTGCTTCCCCGCATGCGCTACAGTCGGATCGTGCCCTTATGTGGTATTCCACATAACGACACGGTTGGTGCCACTCGGGTCTGTCTGGTGAGTAACGGCTGCCGCGGCAACCAGTCATTCGTCTATGAGCGGAACAGCTTCAGATGCGCGGATTCGATATCGGCGGCGGTGATATCGACTGCGTCCTTCACGCTCAAGGCCCGCTTCATGAGGGCCAGATCACGGAGGAACGAGGGCGCGCCTGAGCCGCTATAGATTGCGGGCATCAGCAGGTACGCTCCACTCTGCCGATAAGCGGCGAGAAAGCGGGACAGATTGACATCGTCCGACGGATGCATGATGTTCGTACGCGATGCGACCATCGACAGGCGTTCATCATCATGCACCTTCGACGTGACGATCAATCCATAATGCTTCGGATGCTCCTCCGAGAACTTGCGAACGATGCTGATATAGATTTCTTCATCCTCGTCAACATCGCCGAACCGCTCCCGCCAACGCTCGAAGATCCTTGTTCCGGCATCCCCGTGTGTGAACATTAGGCCGAACCAGGGCGGCGCATGTGGGCCCAAATCACCGAAGGCGGCGCCGATCCAATTCGCGCGATCCCAAAGGTGCACGTCGATCACCGATCGAACGCGCATGTCGCGATGGTCATGGACCGCCGGGCGAGCTAAGGCCCCTTCCTCGTCGTCCTTCTGCGACTCGCCGCGCCTCATCGCGGTAACCGAGCGGAGGATGCGCGGCCTGCTCGGCAGAACGTCGTAGCGTTCAGGCGAGTGCCGATCCCACGCGGCAAGGCGGGACACGCCGCCGAAGATTCGTGCGCGGCCAAGGCAAACAGATCCCACCATGGCGACGCGATCGATCGCCGCGTCGTTCTCGAACAATCGCGGCAGCGCTGCCTTCGGGTTGATGATGTGACAGGTGGAAGAGAGCACCGCGCTAGCCACCTCCAGCAGCATGTCGTGGTAGTCGTCGTAAGACGATGCCGGGCGGGGAAGGAGGCCGCGGGGCCATTGCACGGTCAGCCCCGTCTGATCGGCGTCGATCGAAACCTCGTACCTGGCGACATCGGCCTCAACAATGCGCGCGCTGAAGCGTTCAATGTGTGCCGCAGCCTCGATTTCATAGGCGGTGGCGAAGAGCGCTTCAATGACGCCGACGGCGGCTTCGGCCAGTGTGATCGATGCGTCCGTCGTGTCGTGCACGACATCGACGCGGACCCCGAGTACGGAGGTGGAGAAGGTTTGCCTGCTTCCGGCGTTAAGAACCGAGGGACGCCATACCGCGTCAGCGGCCGGCTGATCGGCCAACGTCTGAAAGAGCTTGGCCGCGTCGGATGCCGACTCCTCCGCAGGAATCGACCCGTCCGACCGCAGGAGGTTTTCGTGACCGAGCGCGTAGAGCAATGCGGCTCGGCTGACGAAGAGACCCAGCCCCTCCAAGATGTCCGGCGCCGTGCGAAGCCCTTCAAGGTCGGTTTCACCGAGGTTGATGATCTGGCAGGCGAGCACCCCGTCGAAGTCCTGCAAACGTTCCTGGGCGGCTTTCGCTGATTCATCGCTGAAAGGGAGCGACGATAAACAACCGCGCGCGATCTGAATTGCCTCCAGCGCCTCCGGGAAATGCTTCAGTTCGACCGCGATCCATGCCCCGACCATCAACGTTGGGAAGACCTTCGCGGGAACGCTTCCGGATTCATCGCCTTCGATGAAGAGGCTTGCCACCGCCGTCGTAAACGCTGCGCGCGCCGCCCAAAGCAGGCCCGCGCTGCGATAGGCGATCGCGAGGAGCGACATCGTTTCGATGAATTGCTCGGCGTATTCCTTCTTGTTCAGCCGTCGCCCGGCCTTGCCGAGGAGTCGGATCATCTCCATGCTCTGCTCGGCGTCGGCGAGCTGCTTTGCGCGTCGGAGAAGGATCAACGCGCCCTCGCCTTCGCTGGTCCTGTTGCCGACAAATTCGGAGGCCTGGTCGACAAGATCGCGGTAGCCGCTATCGTTCCCGGCGACTTCGCCGAACACCTGGATCATTTTGACCAACCGGGACCCTTCAAACTCGCCCAGTCCTTCCGCCTTCAAGAGTACGTCTGAAAACTCAGGCCACAACGAGGACAGATCGGCGGTGGCGTCATTGACTATCGCTTCATTGACTCTCACGATTAGCAGCGACGTGCGGGCCTGAAGGGCGTTGTTTGGTCGCTCGGCTTCATTGGCCAGCTGCGCGAGTCGCGTCTTCAGCCGAGCGACGCGCGCTTCCAGTTGCGCCTTTTCCCGGGGCCAGCTATTCCGGAAGACTGCGTTGAAGAGCAGCTGCGCGAGGTTGCATAGGAATTCCAGGTTCTTGGCGTTGTCGTCTTCGATGACCTCGGCTTCAAACTGATCGTATCCGGCAACCACGGCGTCGATGTCATCAAACCACCAGAAGACCGTCCATAGCCATTCGTAGCGCGCCTCAAGCTTTTGGCGCCGCGTGCCACCGTTGTCGGCGACACGAACGGCCCTCAGGAATCGGCCATCGACGTCAGTTCGAGGAAATCCGAGGCTGCGCGAAAGCTTGGCGGCAACCAGTGATTCCGTCGCAAGGTGCATGGCCATGCCCTCGAACGCCGTCGGATCGTCCAGCTCGCGTTCGATGTCGGCCAGTTGTTGCGTTCGGGAATAGTCCTCCGGCCCGAGTTCGCTCTCGGTCCCTTCTTCGCCGATGGCGAGATAGTTGAAGGCGAGGTCTCTGCGGTTCTTGTCGATGACTTCGCCAATGATCCATGCCCGGTCCAGGATCGTGACCTGCAGACCATGTTCGCGCGAGAGTTCGTCCTCGACGCGCGCCCGATCTTTGGCGCGCGCAGCCCGCGAGGTGACAAAGAAGATCTTGTGGTAGCCGCGCCGGGTGGCGACGATCCCCTCAACGTCGGAGCGGGCCTTTTCGGCCCATTTCTGTTTCGCACTGAAAGCGAAAGCCCAGCGCTCCCGGCCGCCATTGGCTTGGCCGACGATGTATTGTAGCTTGGCGATTTCATCAGCAACCGGGATCGTTTCCGTATCGGCCTTGCTGTCGCCACCCCCCTCGGGGCCAGTCGCAGGACGCAGATTCGGGCAGATCGTGCGCTCGCAAAGTTTGCGGCAGAAGATCTCGAAATCGTGCGTCTGATTACGCTCAGTGATTGTGTCGAGGTGGTGTGACAGGATCTCGGGCTTCAGCCGGTGCGATGTCCGCGAAGTGGAGTCCGAGTAGAGTTCCGGCCGTAGCTGGCGCATGTATTCGGACGGCTTGGGACCTATTCCCATCGGGTTCTTCGCCATGGAGTGCGTATACCTTCCCTGATGTTTACTTGCTTATACACGTGCCGTCTTCCGCTCGAAAGTGACAGCATGATCAGTTGCGAGTGCGGCAGGCAGGTATCATGCCACGGACATTGATGGATTTGATCTGGATACGGAGACCCATGATGACAGACAGGAATGAGGTTGACGCCCGCACTGCCGAGCGGCTATTGGCCGCCTGGCGGGCCTTGCGTGAAGGCAAACTGAAGGTGGCTCCGCAGTTCCGTGAACTTGCCGAGGAGTTGATGGCCGCGCCGCTGAACATTGTGGGTCTTGTCGACACGAGCCGCATGTCTAAAAGAGCAATTTCCTTCGGTCGAACCTCTGGCATGACGCTCGACTTCATGGCACAGCGCGAGCCGGAGCCGCTTCCCCCGTCATCCTTGCCCATGGCTGAGGCTCAGCCCGAACTTTTCCGGCTGTTCGCGCAGCTCTTTGCCGCCTTGACCGGCAGAGCGGTCGCACTGGTTGCGAACGAGCAGGAAATCAAGGACCGGATGCTCTGGCGGTTGAAGCATGAGCCCGACGCGATGGCCGAGAGAGCAAACGCGGCATTTGATGAGCTGGCGGCGTTCTACAGCGCCAACGCGGTCAAGCTCTTCCAGCATGCAAAGACGCTCGGTGGCATGCGTCTAGTGAGCGGCGGGCAACGTGCCTTCGGTCCGTCCGCACTCAATGCCGTCCGCATCACGGGTCTCTACGCCGACACACAACTGCTCCCCGATCCGGTGTACCCCTATCTTTCGGCCGACCTGCACCTGAACGCCAAGCACCTCCAGCTCGCAAATGCACTCTTCTACATCCTCCAGTTGAGCCCGCTGGTCGACGCCGGGCTGCCCGTTCCTCCGGTGTTTGTCTTCCCGAGCTTCGAAGAAGGCCTCGAAGAGCACGACGCCCACACCAAGCATGGCATGGAGCGACTGGCCGTTAGGATGGTCGCCCCACTCTGCGAAGGCACTGTTGCGTCAGTGGGCGAATTGTTCGAGTACGCGAACAAGCATGGCGAGCCATTTGCACAGGCGCTTCTGGCAAGCGGGCTGTTCATCCCACCAGGCGCGCAACCCGACCAACGGTTTGGCGTAACGGAGGCAGCGAAGGCGTACATCGCGGCACTCGAAGGCGTGCGGTCCGAAGAGATGCTCGCCAAAATGAAGAAGCTGCCGATCAGCGTTCTGCTTTTGAACGGCGTTCTCGAGCGGGTACGTCCACACTATCACCTGCTCGAAAACGCCACTGAACTCGGTGCGCAGCCTCTTCTGTCACAGCGCGCGCACTGGCACTACTTTGAGATGTGCGCGCAGGCGAACGCGGAAGACCTCCTGCGCAAGAGCGTCCTGTCCGAGCAAGCGTTTCAGACCCTGCGGGCCGTTCAAGATGACAGCCTATCCTGGCTGGCGACGATCCCTGTCCAGACACTCACCGAGCTGATCGCCAACAACGAGCATCGCTGGCTCCGCGAAGAACTGAACAAGTACACGGCGCAGCTCGCTGGCGGCGCGGCCATCGATACCAATGACATGGTGCGTGAAGTGAGCTTTGGCCTCGCTTCGTTGGTCCAACGGCAGCAGAAGGCCATGAGCGAGATTGAGCGCAAGTACGCGCCTAAGAAGATGGCGGCGTACCTCGGCGGCGGATTAGGCATCGCCATAGCGGGCGTAGCCGCGTTGCTTCCAAGCCTTTCTCCGCTGCTCGGTGTTGCGATTCCTGTCGCGGCAGCTACTGCGGCAGTTGGTGGCGGCGTACTTGGCTTCGGCAAGGAGAAGGTCGGAGAACAGGTGGAGAAGCGCCAAGCCGAACGCTCGATGCTCGGTGTCCTTGCCACGGTGCGTCCCCGCTGAGCTGGATCGGCGTACAGCGTTGCTGGTTTGGTTCGCGAGACATGCGCCGATCGCGAGCGATGGGCCGGTTTCGGACAGCAGGGATCCCAGCAAACTATCAATACCAGTCAGGCTGAATATTCGTCGTTATCGGTGATGGCCCCCGACGCGCCATACCGCTATCGAATGATGGCAAGACGACCGATATCGTGGTGAATCCAGTGCGCCATTCAGAGCGGCTGCAAACGGTGGTTATGCCGCTGGTGGCGCAATTGTGGGCGGCTTGTAGCTCTTACGGTGAAGCCGACGTAGAGACCAACTCGCCAGGCTACGACCGTTGACGGTCAGGTTGCCGCCGTTGGCAGCGATCGAAGCCAACGGCAGCTTCGGCCGATTATGTAGACCCGGCGATTATGGAGAGCGGCGGGTTCACGCCACCTTGGAAGGCACACAGCCAGCTGGATTTCAAACGGTGCGATGACATCATGCTCAACATAATTTCCAGGGTAGCGAAGGCGCCGACTGCAGAAAACCCAGCCGTAGATGTCGCACTGGAATTGGCCCAAGGCACGTATTACCGTTGCCAGTAACCGTTGTTTGTCGTGTTCACGGATTGCTCGGAGACACGAATTACCCAAAATTATGTTGATCACCCGTCCGCCGAATTCCTTGTGCCCCAAGGACGTGAAGGCGCTTCATGACATCAGGTCCACATAATCGTGCGGTCTACATAATCGGCCTTATGTGGAGCTCCACATAAGGCCGAGCAGCGGCCTGATGCAAACGACAACAGGCAGAAAATCGGCCACAACGGCCATTGGGATGAGGCGCCACCAACGGCCGCAATGTGTTGGTCAGATGTCGTAGACTTAAACTCTGGCCGAATGACCGGTTGGTACTTCAGGCTTTAGCCGGATCCGACCTTTGCTACCCCTTGGAACCTTCGTTCTCCAAGCCCCAAAACAGACGTTCAGTAAGCATCGCGTCGAACACACGGCGCTGGACTGTTTTCGACAAAGCCAAATTGACGAAGGTCATCGTCTCCGGTACTTTCGGATTCTGTCGGGAAAATAACTCGGCACACCGAAGAGTTCTGCGGCATATCAGGTATATGTAATGCAAATAGATCAGTCGAAGCTGCCGGCGCGTACTATGACTGACCGCCCGCTAAATTAGGAACTCTTGACCGTGTTTTCAATACTCCACATCTCTGACCTACATCGCACACCAAATGCGAAGATTTCGAATGCGGAGCTGCTATCAGCGCTCGTCAGGGACCGCGACTCCTATACGCTAGGCGACAAGCCCATTCGCCCGCCGGACGCAATCGTCGTAAGCGGAGATGTCGTGCAAGGAGTACCACTGAAGGCGCCGAATGGTCAGGCCACCTTGCAGGCCCAGTATGAGGAAGCTGAGGCGTTCTTGGTAGACCTCGCCGCAGAGCTGCTGGGAGGCGACCGTTCCCGTGTCATCGTTGTTCCCGGAAACCATGATATTGACTGGCAGCTGGCAAAGAGTGCAATGCAGCTGGTTGAGTTGGGTGATCTACCCGAGAACGTGCTCAGCGCTCTGCAGGAGCCGGACAGCCAGTTTCGCTTCTCGTGGGCCACGAGGGAGGTGTTTCGTATCGTAGACCCGGCGCTGTACTCCAAGCGGTTTGACGCCTTCTGGAAGTTCTTTAGGTCGTTCTATTCTGGAGTGGGCGGATTGCTACGGGTGGATCCGGGAAGCGACGCCAATCTGTACTCGCTACATGGTGGTCGGATTGGAGTTGCCGCGTTCAACTCCTGCCACGGGAACGACTGCTTCGCGTTTCACGGCGCCATTCCTGCAAGGGTTATCTCGCAGACCCATCTTGATATGCGCACCCTCGGGCCATTCGAGCTCTCTATTGCAGTCTGGCACCACAACCTGGAGGGCCCCCCCTACAGGACCGACTACATGGACATTGAGATAGTGCGTGCCATGATCGGACGCGGTTTTCGAGTCGGGATGTATGGGCATCAGCACCGCGCCCAAGTGTCCGCGCAATCACTGCGCCTAGCAGCATCGGAGACTATGGCGATCCTCGGCACGGGTGCCCTGTGCGCCGGCGGGGCAGATCTACCGAGCGGCAGCCACCGACAGTACAGCATCATCGAGATCAGCGACGACCTTCGCAGCGCAGAAGTCCACGTGCGCGAGATTATGGACTCCGATATGTTTGGGCCAGCCTCGCTGCCAGCGTTTGAGCGCCGTGGTTCCAGGGAAGTCACGTGGGACCAGCCCACGAATTCACTTGGCTCGCCGATTGACACTGCCAAGAGAGCCATCACAGCAGCCATTCAAGTAGCCGAGATGCTTGTGAAGACTTCTCACCATCCTGAGGCGGTGGCCAAGCTCTGGCCCTTACGCAATCAACTCTCCGGATATGGACGTAAACTCTTGCTGGAGGCCACTGGATCCTCCCGGGACTGGACATCTCTCGTAGAACTCACGCTTGAGCCCGGCAGCATCGAAGAGTTGGTTATGGGAGTTGAAGCGCGGATTCGTAAAGGAGATTGCTCTGTTGCCAAGGCGTATTTGGATCAAAATGCGACCCGCCTGTTGCTCCCTGAACATCAGGTGCGGGAACTCTTGAGCCGCATCGCAGCCGAGGAAGGGCTAAGTAAGAAATGAACACACAGCCAACCGAAAAGTTCGTCTTTGAGGTCGACATCAGCAAGATGATCGAACTACTAGCGGCACAGATCTACCCATCACCGCTGGCGCTGCTTCGCGAGAACATCCAGAACTCGTTTGACGCCATCTTGCAGCGGCGACATGCAGGTGACTCCTTCGAGCCGCTCATTGATGTCACGATTACGCCCCACGACATCAAGGTCACCGACAACGGGAAAGGAATGTCCGCTACGGAGCTCAGAAACAACTTTTGGAAAGCAGGGTCGAGCAGTAAGAACACACCGGAGGCTCAGGCCGCCGGTGTCGTGGGAACCTTTGGCATAGGCGCGATGGCCAACTTTGGAATTGCGAGCTCTCTGTCGGTCGAAACCGAGAGCTTCGCATCCCGCGAACGCACAGTTTGCTTTGCTGAGAAGGCGAGCCTCTCGGTGACTGAGGAATGCATCACATTTCAATCGGCCGAACCTACTGGCGAATTTGGCACGACGATCCATGCCAGTATCGCTACTGGCTCTGAAGTCGATGTGCACGCTGCCACCGAATACATCCGCGAGTTCGTCAAGTACCTACGGTTTCCTGTAAGAGTAAACGGAGCCGTTGTCAGCCTCAACGACATAAGCAGTGCAGTGCAACACTTTCCTCAGGCATCGAAGAGTTCCGGTAGCGGCGTTGCATTCGGACAAGGTGTAGTAGGCGACTTCGAGTTGGAAGTGGCCGGCACGGGTGACGTCCGAATTGCGCTGAGCAACATTACAGTGGATTCGACTCCGTTCGAAGGGCGTGTAATCCTTCGCGAAAACGCAGGGAGCATCATGACCTACCGCAATGCGTTCGGGCTTGCGACGACTGCAATAGCGAGCCGCTACAACTTTGGTGGCGTTGCGGACTTTCTCTTCTTTAAGCCGACCGCAGGTCGGGAGGCATTGACTGCCGGGAGCGTGGCAATGCTCCAGAAGATTCTGCAACCGCTCGATGAGTTTGTCTCGCTAATCCTAGCGAAGCGGCCAGAGTCAAATCAGAACACCAACTTCATCTCGTGGGTGCATTCACACGGCCGGTATGAACTCTGCGGATTTCTGCGAGTGCGTATTGAGCCGGGAGATTCCGAGACGCTCGAGGATCTGAAGAAGCGCTCGCTGGCAAAACCTCTGCTGGTGTATGCGGGTAACGATCAGTCGATCATCAACTTGGGCTCATCGGAGCAGCCCATGGTCATCCTCGCGCGCCAAGCCGCCCGCCGAGACTGCGAGTACCAATACCTAACAAAGTATTGCCAGATCGAGGAGATTAGCAACGAGCCCAAAGTCCTGAGCACAGCTTCCGAGATAGATTATTCCCTGGCCGAATCTGCCTTTACATTCCGTCTCTCTACAATTGTGTCGGGCGACTATTTCGTTTCAGCCGACATCAAACTCGGAGACATCTCTCACGGCCTTCCAGTGCTTGTGCAGGAAAAAGCGAAACCGGTCCAAATTGTCCTTCAACGATCTAGTCCGACGCTTCAGGTAATTAAGCGGGTGTACGAGAAGGAGTACGGCGCCTTCGAGCACATGGTGAAGGACTTCGTCCGGAATATCATCTTTCCAAAAATTTCGCACCTCGTTCCGAGCGCCACACGTCAGGGAGCTGAAGCGTTTCTGAATACGATTCAGCGTAATCGAGAGGTGTTCGAGTATGAATACGATGATGTCGAAAGCCTGACCAAGGTCTGGAAGGATTACCTCGATGGCAAGATCACCCAGCCACAGGCTGCGGCGCGCGCTGGTGCAATGGCCAAGCGCAGCCGCCAGGTGATCGATGCCGGAGTTGCTGGATCGGTCAGCGAAGTTGTACCGGATGTAATCGAGAACGAGCAGGCCATCCCGGGAGAACGTGACAGCTCAGGTGCACAGCCACCGATTGAGCGCCTCGATATCGAAACCCCTCGTAAGCTCTTGACGATCGGCACCGGCGAGCCAGCACTGCGCGGCTATCGGTGTTTTCTGGCATTGACGGACAGGATACGCGACGAGCGGGGAGACTTCTTTCTTCAGCCCCACCGCACCTCGATAGTCTGGGGAGGGCAGAAGGCACTTTTCATCTTCGAACATCACTCCGGCGAGTTTGGGCTTTACTACGAGATTCAGACGATGCTGCCAGTGAGTTCCGTGTCTGGCGGAGGGTCGGTCGAGACTTGCACCATCGTCATGAAGAATCGAATATTCATCCCGATACCTGCCCACCTTGAGAGTTGCTTTGTTCCCGATGCAGGAGAAAAAAAGCGCTTAGATGTCCGATGCGAGTTGCTTTACATCGACAGGAAGTAGGCTCTATGGCGAAGGGTTAGTGCTCGCGGAGTATTGATGAGTACCATTCCACCTAGCTGTCGTTGGTAAATAATCGCTAGTGGCCAGTAGGTTGAGGTCGCCAACGGCCGCTTCGTAGAATTCCGCTTCGCTGAAATTGAGATTGGCCCAATGGCGGCATTGGAGAAAGCTGACTGACCGCAAACGGTCGGAGTTCGCGTTCGCTAGATCGAGAAACTGCCGTTCATCACGTTTTACGGCTGAACGGCAGGTCACCGGCACATTCCCGACTGAGTTTGGCTACAAGCCCAATGTCAGCATTGGCCGGAGGCTGTGTGGAAACGTTCGGAAATTTTGGCTGCTACAGGTTGGGTGCAGAAATTCTGCCTACTAATTTCGGGTTTTCCGGTTGGCATTCCGAATAAGAAGGGCAAAAAGGCCCGGTTAGGCCTGCATGGCTGCCTTTAGGTCTGCAATGCCGATGATCTTCATGACTCGTTTCAGATTGTAGGCAAGGACATGCAGGCTCATTTCGGTACTGACCCGTTCCAGGGTCCGAGTCAGGAAATGTGTGGCCCCCATCCAGTCCTTCAGCGTGCCGAATGGATGCTCAACGGTTTGTCGTCGCGTGCGCATGGCTTCGGGTTTCTTATCGAGGCGTTTCTGCATCGCTTCCAGGCTGGATTCATATTCCCCGCGAGCAACGCGCCGATAGGGGCTTGGCGTACATTTCTCCTTCATCGCGCAGCGTGGGCAATCGGAGCTCCAGTATTTATGGATCAGCGCGCCACGTTCAACGGTTGAGAAACGCCAGATCAGTCGGCTGCCGGCCGGACACTGATACTCGCCAGTCTTTGGCTCGAAGACGAAATCCTCCTTGTCGAATCGGCCATTTGCTTTGGCTAAGGAGGTCATGGGCTTCGAAACAAACGGGGTGATGCCCGATTCCTCACAGGCGTGAATTTCCTCGCCGTGGTAATAGCCACGGTCCGCAATGACCTGGAGATCGGGCGCAGCCATCGCAACCTTGGCTTGCCTGGCCATCTTTGCCAGCTGGCGCCGGTCGCTACCGATATTGGTGACCTCGTGAGCAACAATGAGATGGTGCTGGGTATCGACGGCTGTTTGAACGTTATAGCCCACTAACCCTCGACTGGTACTGGTTGCCATGGCACGAGCATCCGGATCGGTGAGCGAGATTTGCCCGGTGGGCGACTGGTCCAATTGAGACTGAATTTCCTTCAGTTGCTCCATCCTGGCCTTCAGCGTTGCCATCTTCTCTTTGAGTCGCGTCGTTCTCGCTTGGGCAATCTCGGCAGGCTGGCGATCGGCGGTATCCATCTCGGTCAGATAGCGCTCGATGCAACGGTCGATTTCCTGCATCCGCTTTTCGAGTTTGCCTCGTGTGAAGTTGCGGTCATGGGCGTTGACCGCTTTGAACTTGCTGCCATCGATGGCCACGACCGCCTGGGCAAAGAGATTCAGTTGGCGGCACAGCACGACAAACTGACGACAGGCGTTGCGAATGCCTTCGCCGTTGTCCCGCCTGAAGTCTGCAATGGTCTTGAAATCCGGAGATAGCCGCCCGAGCAGCCACATCAATTCGACATTCCGTTGCGCCTCCCGCTCTAGCCGGCGGCTTGATTGAATGCGATTGAGATAGCCGTAGACATAGAGCTTCAGCAACGTCGACGGGTGATATGAAGGCCGTCCCGTAGCGGCGGGCTCGACAGAGAAACCCAAGCCGCCAAGATCGAGTTGGTCGACAAACAGATCAACAACGCGGACCGGATTCTCCGCATTGATGTACTCGTCGAGTGATTCCGGCAGGAGCGTAATCTGCTGCCGATTGTCACCCTCAATGAAGCGCTTCATGCCAGCCTCCAGACATCCATCGTCATAGAGGATTTAACGCATCAACCACCTGTTTGGAGTACACAGTCCGGGTGTTTTCACACAGCCTCGCCGAACTCCTGCCAGTGGCACGCTGGCGCCAAAATCCCGAGCTATTGGGGCGGCCTGTCGCACAGTCGCAGCGACCGCTGCCGTCGCGCAAGCGAGTCGCAGACGCGCTGCCAAAGGCTGATCTGCTGCGCGTAGACACCTTCGGCAATCTTCCCGCCCTCAAAGACCTGAAGATGCCCGTGTCGAACCGGCCCGGCCGCCTGCCGTTGCAGCTTCTGTTCAATTATCTCGCTGATCCACATGGTGCTTCTCCCATCCAATGCGTTGTTGAATAAGTATCGAGAGTGACGGGCTCTGCCGCGTCACTCACCACAAACCTGAGCCATCGCCAGGTCAATGTCGCGGGCGTTGACCACGGCCAAGCCCGTCTTTGCCGGTACTCGACCAATGGCCAGATTGACCGCCATCTGCAGGATTTCCTGAACATTGGCCAAGGGCTGACCCGCCAACTGCTGGGCAGTTTCTACCAGAGACAAGTCGGGCGCCATCCGTGCTTTGGAGCGCTGCTGCCATTGGTGCAGGTAGTCGAGCACCGTGGCTTGATCCGGCAAACAAAACGCCACCTTCTCGGTAAAGCGACCACCCCGGAGCGCGGCGGCATCCATCGCCTCCGGATGATTGGTCGCGGCGATGAACAGCACATCCGGAATCCGCCCCGCCGATCCATCGATAGCTGACAGCAGCTTGTTGGTCACGACTGAGGTTTGACTCATCCGCCGATCAGCCAGGACGTCGTCCGCCTCGTCAATAAACACCACACACGGACGCAACTCGCTCGCTTCGTCGAGAATTTCCTCGATCCGCTCCGGATTCGACAGCAAGTCCAGGCCGCTGACCGGCAAGAATGCCCACCGCGCCGTCTTGGCCAGTGACCGGGCGCACAGGGTCTTGCCCGTGCCGGGTGGGCCGTAGAACAGCACCCCGTGCGGCACCGACCCGCCCATGGCTTCAATATCAACGATCCGGGCCATCCGGTGCGCCAGCGAGTCCAGACGCGTCCGCGCCTCGCTCGCCAGAACCAGTTGATCCAGCGTCGGTGTATTTTCCGGAAAACGCCCGGCACGTCCCTGCAAGGTGCGCAGGGCGACCTGCAGATCGTCGTAGGTAATCGACTGGCTGCGGTCTGGCCGACGATTGGCTTCGTTCAGAATGGCGGTAATCCGCGCCACCGAGAATCCAGCCCAGCGGTCGGTCGCCACCGTCAGGGCTGAAGGCGCCAACGGGCCCCGGGCATGAGACTGGATCAGATGGCGGCGGGCCGGCGCGTCGGGAGGCGGGATCTCAATCTTGAAATCAAAGCGCCCTTCGCGAACCGCCGCGCTGTCGAGACGATCCAGGTGATTGGTCGCCGCAACCACGATGACACCCGTCCCGCGGATATCCACCAACTCCGTGAGCATGATATTGACCGCCTTGATGCTGTCGCCATCCGCGTTGGCGGTCTCCCGCGACGCCAGCAAACTGTCCACCTCGTCGAAGAACAGCACACAGGGTGCATGGGCACGTGCCTCCTGGAAGACCAGCGGCAGGCGCGACGGCATATCGCCGACCCACTTCGAGGCGACATCGCCATAGGTCAGCGTCAGGAAAGGCAGGTTCAACTCACCGGCCAGTGCCTCCGCCAGATAGGTCTTGCCATTGCCCGGCTTGCCGGTGAGCAGGATGCCGTTCCGGGGGGAATGGCCGGATTGCCCACCTTGAATGACTTCCTGGCCGGCGGCCAATAGCCGATCCTTGATCGCCTGCATGCCGGCGACCTCGGCAAAGCGGATGCGTGGCCGACGCACATCACAGCACCGGCTCTCCGGCGAATTCTGCGCTTCGGCCTCTGTCGTACCCACCTGGGGGCGGGCAGTGCGCTGTCGCTCCCGGGGTAGGGCGGGCCGGGCCAGCAGCCAGTGCTGGCGAACGTAGGTCAGCAAGCAGATACCGCTGATCACCCAGATTTCGGGGAATTCGTCGGGCTGCCCCCAGACCCGGAACAGCATCAGGCCGCAGAGGACCAGGTGCAAGGTGGCGATGGCTCGTGAAACGAAGATCGGTTCGAGGAGCAGCCCCCAGATGACCAGGAAGCTGACGAGAAACAGCCACAGACCGAAGATGCTCGTGAAGGTCGCGAACTTGCCGGGCTCCGGCAAGGGGCTGACGTTGCCGATCAGGGATGCCAGCACCAGGACCATACCGGCGAGCATGGCCCAAACGTTCAGGGAGTGCGTCGCCCGGACAAGGTAATGCTGTAGCCGTTCACTCATAGCGGACCTCCAGGCGACGGCCGGCCCACCCCCAACCGGCCAGCCAGCTTCGACTTGCCTGCCGGTCATCGATGGCTTGGAGGAGTTGCGCCGGAGCATCGCCCTTACGCAATTTCTTGTCCATGATGATGCGGATGGCGACTACCCGGCGCTGCAGGGCCTGGTCGTAGCGATGAGAAAAGGACATGGCCTTGCAGCCGACGGTGGCCGTGCACATTGCGGTCGCCTCGTCCGCTAAGAGCGGAAAGGGCGGACCGTCCATCTTCCGGACATAGAACAGGCTACACAAGGCGATCAGGATCCCGATCATCGGATAGCGAATGGTGCGGGCGAGGGTGGTCAGTGATTTCATGTTGGTGCTCCAGTACTACCGACTTTACCGGGCGAGTCTCGGCTTTCAAGCCCCCAAATTGCCCCGCCCGACCCGGCATGGCAGGACGATTTACCGATCGCTGAACGCCAAATTGACTTCCCTGGCCTTCAGGATTTCCCGGATCGCCTTGTAGATCTGCCAGGGGCCGACCAGCCAGCCGAGCATGGCCGAGAACACCAGATGGGCCGATAGCGAGATGAAGCGCATGAGCGGATGGTAGTAGCTGCTGCCTGAGTGGAAATATCGGGACAGGGCGCTCCAGCCAAAGGGCAGGAAGGTCAGGGCTAACGCCCCGATGACGATCTGATCCCAGCTCAAGGCCGTCTGGCTCAGGAAAAACAGGCTGGCCGCCAGGATGACCCCGCTGATCGCCAGTTGCTTGTAGAAGTGGCCGGCCACTGCCTGGTTATGAGCAACCAGACAGTCACGGCACAACACTTCGCGGTCGCCGATTTGGCAAGCCGGACACAGCGCGCGCTGGCAAGCTGTACATAAGCCGATCGCGTCGGTGTCCGGATGATTCGCACATTTCATGATTTGCTCCCTGATTGAGTTGTTGTAATCCCAGAACGCCTGCGATTGTGACGTAAACACGGCTGACGTAAAAGCAACCAACGGCGACCATCCTCCGATGGTTGACGCCGGTGTTCCTCCATTTGATGCTGATCTTCGCCAGACCCTCGGCGAGAACCTGCGTCGTCTGCGCGCGCAGCGGGACTGGTCGCAGGAAGATCTCGCCTTCGAGTGCCAACTGCACCGGACTTTTGTGGCGCACGTCGAACGAGGCAAACGCAACATTTCGCTCGACAACATCGCCAAGTTGGCCCGTGCCTTGGGTGTTCCCGCCTACCGCCTACTCGTTCCGCCGGCCGACTGAGAATCCCAAGCCCGAAGGGGAGGCGCTAGGTCAGGATGGCCAGATAGAGCGCTATGCCGGCGGCCATTCCGAGCAGGGCCGTGCCGACCCTGCTCGTTTGCGCAGCACAACGCGCCAGGGGTTCCCGGTGCCGATAGAGC
The DNA here is from genome assembly GCF_020510685.1 of Dechloromonas denitrificans. NCBI lineage: Bacteria > Pseudomonadati > Pseudomonadota > Betaproteobacteria > Rhodocyclales > Azonexaceae > Dechloromonas > Dechloromonas denitrificans. The sequence continues at coordinate 4,172,225 of NZ_CP075185.1, read as the reverse complement.
CAGCGGCTCAGGTAGCGGTAATCATCCGGCGCCTGTTGGCCGCGGCCGAGCAAACGGCTTACACCTTCGAAGAATGCATAGGCTTTAGGGCGCCAGCTTTGGCCACGCAGGTGGGCATGGGCACTGCGTGAGTCGAGTGCTGCAAAATCCCTCATGAAGCAGTGCTGCTTTGGGTGTGACGGGTTTGTCATGGTGACTCCTCGGTAATTTGACCTTTACCGTTTTACCCATTTCTTGCGCGCTTTCTACCCCCCAAATGCAAGCGAACGCTCCATGGGATGCGGCACGCCGAATACCATAAATCGCTGCCGTTTCAAGTGGCGATATTTGCCTTTGCGCCGCCATTTGGGGGCTTGAATCTGAAAGATTGCCCTGTAAAACAGAGGGAAGCGATGGGCTCAATTGCATTGCCCATCGTCAACTTTCCCTCGTTCAAAGGAGCTTTCATGAAAACAGCAAAGCATCACCCGCCGTATCGCACCCTCTTGCCGACGGAAATCCGCTTCCGTCCCGATGTCGAGTTTCGCGCCCGGGAATCGCGTTTGATACACCAGATGGCGCGCAATACGCCCGCTGAAAATCGGCGTCTCGGTAAGGAGATTGCCCGACAACGCCATCGCCTGCGTCATGCGCTTGGCGTGGTTCGCCGTTACGCCCGCAGCATCGCCCGCTTGAGCCTCCCTGAACAGCAGGCGATTCGCCAGCTGCAGGATTCGCCGTTCTACGTCGGGCTGGGCGCTGCCGCGGCCTTGCAGCGGGACGACACCGATGAAATGAACGATATCGATGACCTTGATTGGCTGTTTGATGAGGAGGAGGTGGGTGATGCCTGAAAAACTTCCGTTATTCATACATTCGCTCGGACCATGGCTCTTTTGGGCCGTGCTGATTTTGGGTGTCAGCGTTCTGCTGCTGATCGAAGTCGAATATCGGCAGTCAGGAAAGCCACGTCGGGATCTCTGGCGTGCCGTCGCCAATGGCATATGGTCCGGTTTCCGTTCCGGCGTACGGGGCTATTTCGCGCCCTTCCACAAAGCCCCCTGGCTGGCGGCCTGGCGCGCCTATCAGGATCCGGCGGGACGTTGGTGGTCGCCGCTGGCAGCTTGGACCAATGCGATTGAGCGGATCGCCTTTGGCAAAGCCCCCTCTTCGACCCGGAATGGTGAACGCAATGGACCGGCGGCGTAGAGGATCGTCCTGCAATGCCCAATTTCGGATTATTCCAATCAGAAATCGCGGTTTTAGCTCAGGGACGCCCACATTGTGAAGGGGTACTGTGTTCCCGATAGCTTTTTTCTGGCGGTAATGAGGGGATATTTGTATGAAAGAACATGAAGTCCAGCAAGAAAATCCTGTTGCGACTGAATTTCAGCGCGGCCAAGACGGATTGTTTGCAACCTGCGATAGCTTGCAAATGAAAAGTGATGACGAACGTCTAACAATTTCTTGGTGGAAAACGACCAGCCCGGTAACAAGTCCAGACTTTGACACGCCTGCATGCAAAGCTTGGTTTAATGGAGAAGAGGTTTGGGAGCCAGTATTTCTACTCCGAGGATGAGGCCATCAAAGGTGGGGTGTTGCCTACGGTTAACGCTATCGCACATAAACTTGCGCGATATACCGACCTCGGCCATCCCCATGGCCGAGATCGGTTGATGTCAGGGCAAGGGATTCAGCCTTGCTGTATCCCAAAGCTAGATAGGCTTCAATTTGATCGCGGGCAAACGCATAGCGCAGCGCGTGGCCACTTTCCTTTCCCTTGAATCCAGCGCTGGTCATGACGTTTTTGTAGCGATTCATGGCCGACTTTTCATCCGGCTTATTGATCAAAACCCCGTTTTGGCAAGCGGCCAATTCCTGTGCGGCCTGCACGGCATCAATCGCGCGTTGTCGGTTTGCGGGATGGACAAGCCGAGGACGGCCGCCCTTGGTGCCAAAAATGACATGGACCGGCTTACCGGAGGCCAGTTGTTTTGCCCAACTGATTAGCGATTTGCAGGATTTGACCGCTTCCTCAGCCCGCAGACCAAGCGCACGTTCCAGATCAATACAGGCGCACACACCGTGGTCGAGAGCGAAAACTGCGGTTCGCAGGGTGGCAAATCGGGCGTCAGACATCGCTGTCTTGGTACCGTCTCGACTTGCGCCTGAAATTCCAAGGGCCTTATTGTCAAGCTGTTCGGCTAGTTTGTTTCTGCCTACCGCACGCAGCGTGCAACGAAGTGCCGTCACCTCATTTTGCAGCGTGCGTATGCCGATTCCGTTTGCTTTTCGGAACTGGACATAAGCCTGGATATATTTCCCTTTTATTTGTTCGATCGAGCGAATCTGGATGTTCTGTGTTTTCAGAAAATCATGAAAACGGGCAACGACAATTTGCCGACCTTCACGGGTCTTGAAACTGCCGCCCGCATCAAAGGCAGCGTTTTGAAGCTGTTCTCTTAATGTCTTCACGTTCACTCTCCTGTGTTCCCCATCGCGCACGGCAAAATTCCCCCTGGTTTGGCTGAAAGCCGGATCCTTTCTGGGTCTGATGAGCGGGGGGAACGATCGAGCGCGCGAAGGTGCTACAGCAGGTTGAGGTCTCGGGGCCGGTTGAGGTGCGTCGCACCGCCGTCACGTACGTGAAAAGCCCATCCGAAAATCGGATCCTGCTCGATCGTTTTAAGTCCGTCAGACTGAAATAGCCACCAGTGGGTGGGGGCATTCGCCCTGTCTATGAGTTTTCTGGGTGGAGATTGAAACTGAATGTCCGCACTTCATAATCCTGAACGGATATTGAATTTCCGCGGGTAAACAGGCGCGCAGAGCGCGCGTCATTTTCTAGATCGCGGCTAAAGGCCGCTCTGGGTATGGTGTTGGGCGCCGCTCGTTGGCGGCGTCACTTTCTGACCTGCGGTCCAAAAAAGTGACGCCTTGACACTCTCTGCCTTGCTTCGTGGCAGTTTTGGCACGCGGTGATCTGTGGAACAGAGCTTATATGGGCTGGCTTGTCGGGGTTCTCCCTTTCGGTGCTACCAGCTACCGCTTTAGCCTCCATCGGAGACCATCAGTGTTTCCATTCTAGCTCAATATTGTTCGTCTATTCAAGCAACTGTCTATCTAAAACTTTCAGGATGACTCAACAATCTTTCAAGGCATTTCGGTGTGCGGCCAACGGCACGCAAATTGTGTTTTCGTGTCAAAAACCGTTGATTTAGCCGGGCGACAGTGGAAAGGTCAATGAGTATTGTGAGCGGGTAGCAATGTTTACTGACCACACAAAGAGGACGCTATGTCTAATTGCCAAGTAAAAGTTTATGTGCTCCCCGCCGATGTGTATGGAGGCTTTGAGGTCGATGAAGATTTTAAAAAGTTGCCGTTAATTGCACAGCTGGATATCCAGAATGAGTGGCTTTCGCAGATACAAAGACGTTTTGAACATACTCTGGTGTTATTTTGTTTTGAGATCATTGGAAGTATTGGTACAGCTCGGAGTTGGGACGATAAGCTGAAAATGTTCGGTGCATTGGTTAAATCTTCCGGCTTGGAATTGCCTCATAACTTCGAAGAAATCGCACGTAAGCATCTTGTCGTGCCGATAGTTCGTGACCATGTCTCTTGCATAGCCTGCCGTACACAGGAGCATTAAGGAGGCGAAGTTCTGCCGCCTGCAAATAAAAAACTGTTCTTTTGCAGTGCGTAACAATATGCCCCTGCTGTTTTCGGCAGGGGCGTTTATACGTTTCGGTAATTGATCAGTCGATTAGTCCAAACTCTGCTTGCAAGGCTGAGAATGGGGAAGCTGCTGCACTAACCTAGTTTTCTTACAAGATCAGCATCGTCCTGTTTGTAGTATCGCATCACAGAACGGGGTGATCGATGACCAACCATCTTCGCTAGTTCGTGCATGCTGAGCTTCTTTGCAAGCATTGAGACAGCGCAGTGTCGTAAGTCGTGGAAGTGAAAGTCTACTATTTCAGCGCGTAGCACTGCGCGCTGGAAGCCCGCTGTAACTGCAGTCGTGCTTGAGGCGAAGACTTTGCCGCTGATGTTGCGTGGCAGTGTTTCTAGAATAGTAACTGCGCGGCGAGATAACGGTACAGTACGAGAATCGCCATTTTTTGTGTCTGCTAGGAATGCGAGCTGTTTTCTTAGATCGATATTCTTCCAAGTTAGGCCGAGGATTTCACCCCGGCGCATGGCGGTCTCCAGCGCGAGCTGAACGATAGATTTCAAGTGAAGGCCGCGAGACTTGTTTAGAGATTCCATTAAACGTTTTTCTTCATCGTTATCAAGGATGCGATCACGCTCGTTTCGAACCACGGGCTTGCGAACATTGGCTACCGGATTGCCAAGAGGAAGAGGAATGCCAAAGTCTACGGCAGCAGCTTTGTATAGGCGTCCCAGGGTGGCGGCGTAATGCTGTACCGTTTGAGGACTGCGAGTTTTGCCTAGTTCTTTCATCCATTCGGCAACCATCGAGGGAGCAATCGCGGAAAGATGGTACTTGCCGAATTTCTTGGATATGGCATTGACGCGTTGTTCTTCCTGGCGCTTGCTTTTCATATTACGGGCTCGTTCTTCTAAGTAACGCTCGGCTAGCATGGCTATCGTCGTGCGTTCGGCTTCGTCCCGTGGAATGAAGGTGCCTGTATCCATTTCTCGTTCGATTGCACGTACCCATTTCTCTGCATCTTTGCGCGTGTCGAATGTTTTCGACTGTGCGGGATATCCGGCTCGACGAACCTGAGCTTGGAACTGATAATCTCCCCTATTGCGAATAGTGCCCATAGTGACGATCTTCCTGTTTTTTTGTGTGATGTGACAAGGCTGTGACAAATATTACCAAAATCCGTGAAAAGCTCGATGTATACGAACAATTGATGCGGCTCGACAAGCCGATCGGCATTCTGCTGCTCTTCTGGCCGACCATGTGGGCGCTCTGGCTGTCCTCGCTCGGCAGGCCGAATTGGCTGGTGGTCTGGGTTTTCGCGCTCGGCACCGTGCTAATGCGCTCGGCCGGTTGCGTCATCAACGATTACGCCGATCGCGAGTTCGACCGCCATGTCGAACGCACCAAGGATCGTCCGCTGACCGCTGGCAAGGTGACGACGAAGGAAGCGTTTGCGCTGTTTGCCGGCCTGTCGCTGACGGCCTTTGCGCTGGTCGTGATGCTGGGCAACAGTCTGGTCGTCTGGTTGTCGCTGCCGGCTGTTTTCCTGGCTGCCAGCTATCCCTTTACCAAGCGCTTTTTCGCCATTCCGCAGGCTTATCTCGGCATTGCCTACGGTTTTGGTATCCCGATGGCCTATGCGGCGCACCTCGGCAGCGTGCCGGCCGAAGCCTGGTGGCTGTTGCTCGCCAACATCTTCTGGGCGGTGGCCTACGATACCGAATACGCGATGGTCGACCGCAACGACGATCTGAAAATCGGCATCAAGACCTCGGCCATCACCTTCGGGCGTTTCGACGTGGCGGCGGTGATGTTCTGTTATGCGATGACGCTGGGCATCATCGGCTGGGTCGGCACCAGCTTGCACCTTGGGTGGGCGTTCTACGCCGGGCTGCTCGTCGCCGCCGGGATTTTCGGCGTGCACTACATCTGGATCCGTGGTCGCGAACGGATGGCCTGCTTCAAGGCTTTCCTGCACAACAATTGGGCCGGGCTGGCGATTTTCGTCGGCATTGCCGTGGATTTTCTCTTTTCTGGAAGGATCTTCGGATGAGGCTCTTTTCTTTGCTGTCCAGCGGCGCCTGCCTGGGCTGTCACTCTTCGTACCGGACCCGATGAAATATCACGACTTGCGCGACTTCCTGTCGCAACTTGAAAAGACCGGCGAACTGAAGCGGGTTGGTGTCGAGGTCGATCCGCACCTCGAAATGACCGAGATCTGCGACCGCGTGCTACGTGCCGAGGGGCCGGCTATCCTGTTCGAGAAGCCGAAAGGCCATACCATCCCGGTGCTTGCCAATCTGTTCGGGACGCCCAAGCGGGTGGCGCTTGGCATGGGCGAGGAGTCGGTGCAGGCCCTGCGCGAAGTCGGCAAGCTGCTCGCCTACCTGAAGGAGCCCGAGCCGCCGAAGGGACTGAAGGATGCGTGGGACAAGCTGCCCATCCTCAAGCAGGTCTTGAATATGGCGCCGAAAACGGTGTCGAGTGCGCCCTGTCAGGAAATCGTCTGGGAGGGTAAGGATGTCGATCTGGCCCGTCTGCCGATCCAGCATTGCTGGCCGGGCGACATCGCGCCGCTGATCACCTGGGGTCTGGTGGTTACCAAGGGGCCGCACAAGAACCGGCAGAATCTCGGCATCTACCGCCAGCAGGTGTTGGGGCCGAACAAGGTGATCATGCGCTGGCTGGCCCATCGCGGCGGGGCGCTCGATTTTCGCGATCACCAGATGGCGAAGCCGGGCGAACCTTTCCCGGTGGCCGTCGTGCTGGGCTGCGACCCGGCGACCATCCTCGGCGCCGTGACGCCGGTGCCGGACTCGCTGTCGGAATACCAGTTCGCCGGCCTGCTGCGCGGCGGCAAGACCGAGCTGATCAAGTGCCTCGGCTCTGGTTTGCAAGTGCCGGCTTCCGCCGAGATCGTCCTGGAAGGGGTGATCCATCCCGGCGAGACGGCGCTTGAAGGGCCGTATGGCGACCACACCGGTTACTACAACGAACAGGCCGAATTCCCGGTGTTCACCATCGAGCGCATCACCATGCGCCAGAATCCGATCTACCACAGCACCTACACTGGCAAGCCGCCCGACGAACCGGCGGTGCTCGGCGTGGCGCTCAACGAAGTCTTCGTGCCGCTGTTGCAGAAGCAGTACCCGGAAATCGTCGATTTCTACCTGCCGCCGGAAGGCTGCTCGTACCGGATGGCCATCGTCAGCATCAAGAAGCAGTACCCCGGCCACGCCAAGCGGATCATGTTCGGCATCTGGAGCTTCCTGCGCCAGTTCATGTATACCAAGACCATCATCGTCGTCGATGACGACATCGACATCCGCGACTGGAAGGAAGTGATCTGGGCGATGACGACGCGCATGGATGCCAGCCGCGACACCACGCTGGTCGACAACACGCCGATCGATTACCTCGACTTCGCCAGCCCGGTGGCCGGCCTCGGTTCCAAGATGGGGCTGGATGCGACCAACAAATGGCCGGGCGAAACGACGCGGGAATGGGGGCGGCCGATCGTCATGGATGATGGGGTGAAGCAGCGGGTCGATACGATGTGGGGCGATCTCGGGCTATGACCCTCCGGGTCGCCGCCCTCGACCTCGAACAGCAGGCCCTTGCCGCGGCCTGGCTGGATCTGCTCGATCACTATGCCCGCGACCCGATGGGCGGCGGTCAGGGGCTGTCGGCTTATGCCAAGGAGCATCTGGTCGAGGCGTTGAAAGAGCGGCCCGGTTTCCATGGCGCGCTGGCCTTTCAGGGCGACAAGCCGGTCGGGCTGATCAACTGTTTTGCCGGCTTTTCCACGTTCGCCGCCCGGCCCTTGCTGAATATCCACGATATCGTCGTGCATGCCGAGCTGCGTGGTCAGGGCATCGGTCAGGCGTTGCTCCACTGGGCCGAACAGCGGGCCAGTGCCCTGGGTTGCTGCAAGCTGACGCTGGAAGTGTTGTCCAACAACCGGCGGGCGATGGCATCTTACGAGCGGGCCGGTTTTGCCCCTTACGTGCTCGATCCGGCAGCCGGCCATGCGCTGCTGCTGCAGAAGTTGATCAAGGAGAACTGAACCATGCCGGAACCCGTACCTGTCGTCGATCTGCAAGGCGTCCGCCCGTCGCTGGTCCAGCTCACCCATTTCATCTACGGCCTGCACGCCATCGCCGTGCTGGTCGGCGTCACCTCGGCGGCGACCATCGCCGGCGGTTTCGTTTTCGGCTTGCCCTCGCTGTGCGCGGTGTTTCTCAATTACCTGAAGCGCGGCGACGTCACCGGCACCTGGCTGGAAACGCATTTTCGCTGGCAGATCCGCACCTTCTGGTTCACCTTGCTGTGGCTGGTAGTCTATGGCCTGCTGGTGATCACGATCATCGGCATCCCGGTGGCCTGGGCCGTCATCGTCGTTCTCGGCTGCTGGGTCGCTTACCGGGTATTTCGCGGCTGGGCCGCGCTGTTCGGAGTGCGTCCGGTCGGCTGAGCGCTCACTCGTTGTCGAGCCGGACGGCCTGCTCACCCGCCCGGCGCTCGGCGACCCAGACGAGCAGCGCATCGATTGCCGCAGCGCCGGCCTGGGAACGCGGGTGATTGATCAGGAAGGTCACGGCGTAACGCCGCCCCTGGGCATCCAGCGCATAGCCGGCGGCGGTCTTGACGCCGTCGAGCGTGCCGGTCTTGATGTGGGCGCGGCCGGTGGCTTGCGTACCGTTCAGGCGTTTTTTCATCGTCCCGTCGATGCCGACGATCGGCAGGCTGGAGACGAATTCCGGCATCACCGGGTTTTTCCAGGCATCCAGTAGCAGGCGGTTCAGACTGCCGGCGCTGATCCGTTCGCGGCGTGACAAGCCGGAACCGTTTTCCAGTTCCAGTTCGGCAAAGCGCAGGTTGCGCCCGTTCAGCCACTCGCCGATGCGCTGCTGCGCCCGCTCGGCGGTGCCTGGCTCGGTGCTGTTGCCGAGGGTGAGAAAAACCTGCCGGGCCATCACGTTGTTGCTGAACTTGTTGATGTCGCGCACGGCATCGGCGAGCGGTGCCGATTCGTGCTGGGCGACCAGCTGACTGCCGGTGGCGACGCTGCCGCTGCGCACCTGGCCGGCCAGGCTGCCGCCGAGTTCCTTCCACAGGCTGCGCATCAGGCCGCCGGCCTGGGCATCGGCCGGGAGCGGCGCGAGATTGAGCGGCTTCTCGCCGCACAGTGCGCTGTAGGTGCCGGTCAATTCGAGCCGGTTGCCGCCGTTTTCCGGAATCAGCCGGGCGGTAATCAGGTCTTTCCAGTTGCTGCTGCAGGCGCCGTTGCCCGAACGCAACTGGTTGTCGACGCGCAGGTTGTCGCTCGGCGTTTCCATCAGGACGCGCGGCTTTCCGTTGTCCGGCAGCAGCGTGAAGCGCAGGGCGCGGAAATTGATCAGCAGGCCGTCCGGGCCGACGTTGTAGGGGCGCATCGGCTTGTCGTCGAAGGCGCCGGGGTCGATGCTCGGGACGTCGAAAGCGGTACGGTCGAGGACGACATCGCCGGCGATGTGGGCGATGCCGCGGACGCGCAACTGGCGGAGTAGGGCCGCCAGGTGTTCGATGGCAAAGCGCGGGTCGCCGCTGCCTTTCAGATAAAGGTTGCCGTTCAGGACGCCGTCGACCGGGGCCGCGTCGATCCACGCCGTGGTTTTCCAGGTCCACGCCGGGCCGAGCAGGTCGAGGGCGGCATAGGTCGTGACCAGCTTCATCACCGAGGCTGGATTCATCGGTTGCGCCGCGTTGTGGGCGACCAGCGGCGTCGCCGCATCGACCGGCTGGACGACGACGGCCACGTTGGCGGCCGGAATCTGCGCCGCCTTCAGGGCTTGCAGCACCGTCGGCGGCAGGCCGTCGGCCAGGGCGCCGAAGGAGAGCATGGCGCCGGCCAGCAGCGCGTTGAGGCGCTTCATGTGCTCAGCGTCGGGTAATCGAGGTGGCCGTGCTGGCCGCCCTGGTGGAAGGTGCCGGCATCGGCCGCGTTGAGGCCGCCGAGGCGAACCGGATCGAACAGGGTGGGGGACATGGCAGAAAAATGGGGGCGGCAGAGCCCCCATTCTACGTGCGCCAACTTAGTTCCGGTACAGCTCGAAGCCGGAGATCAGGCTGTCCAGCTGTTGTGCCGTGACCAGCAAGTCATCGACGGCGCGCTTGGCCGATTTGGCCGAGCTGGTGTTTTGCTCGATCAGGTCGGTGATCTGCTGCATGCTGCCGGCGACTTCCTCGCTGGCTACGCCCTGCTGCCGTGCCGCATCGGAAATCTGGCTGGCCATCCGCGAAACCTGGCTGGACGACTGATTGACGCCTTCCAGGCCGGCGACGCTGTCACGCAGCTTGCCGATGCCGGTTTCCACTTCCTTGGCTGCAACGCTCATGCTGGCGACCGCCTGGGCGGTGACCGACTGGATTTCGTTGACGGTGTTGTTGATGTCGGCTGTCGAAGTGGTCGTCCGTTCGGCCAGTTTGCGCACTTCGTCGGCGACGACGGCGAAGCCGCGGCCCTGTTCGCCGGCCCGCGCCGCTTCGATGGCGGCGTTGAGGGCGAGCAGGTTGGTCTGGCTGGCAATGTCGGCGATGACCTGGGTGATGTCGCCGATCTTGGCGATCGACAGGTTGAGTTGGTCAATGGTCGCATTCGAGGCATGCACCGCATCGACCACCCGCGCCGTGGCATCCATGCTCTGATTGATGTTGGCATTGCTATGGCTGACCTGCTCCTGCGAATCGCGGGCCGCGGCCGCCGTGTCCTGGGCATTGCTGGCAACTTCCTGCACCGACTGGCTGAATTGCTCGGTTGCCGCGGCGACGCCTTCGACGCTGGCCTGTTGCTGTTCCGACTGCTCAGCCACCCGGAGCATTTGCGATTCGAGTTCCTTGCTATGCACGTCGATGGCATGGGAGGCCGTGCCAATTTCGTCGAGCATGACTTTCAGCGTACCCTGCATGGTCGCCAGATTGCACAGCAGCACGCCGCACTCGTCGCGCCCGGAAACATCGATCTCGTCGGTCAGCTTGCCTGCGGAAATGCGCTCGAAATGCGTCGCCGCCTTGCGCAGCGGCCGGGTAATGGCAGCGACCAGCAGGGCTCCGCCAATCAGCGCCAGGACCATGGCGAAGAGCATGCTGCCGATGCTGATGTTGCGAACCGTGCGATAACGCTGTTCCGCCGTCTGGAAATTGTGCTCGGCACTGCTGGCTAGTTCCTTGATAAGGATTTCTCCGTTTTGCCGCATCTCGGCAAACAGCGGGTTGATCTTGAGCAGCAGCAAGGTATTGCCTTCCTGGTACTTGCCTTCTTTCAGCAGTTCGCGGGCGAGGTTGATCCCTTCCTTGGAAAAGCGCTCGCGGGTCTCGCTGAATTTGGCAAGCAGTGCCTGCTCCGTATCGGTGAATTTCAGCCTTTTCATCTCATCGAGCAAGGCGTTGATTTCCTGACGGTTCTTCAGGGTTGCCTCGATGTGTCGGTCGAGCGGGTGATCGTGCAGCTTGGCATTCGGGTTGGACGGATCGTGCTGCAAGGCGAGCATGATCTGCGAGCGATTGTCGGTAAGCAGCGCCATCATCCGGTTGGCGGAGTTCGACGGAAGCAGCTTCTCGCGGTACAGGGCGGCCATTTCGTCGTTGGTTTCGGCAATGCCGCGGATGCCCAGCACGCCAACCAGCGTCATCAACGCCAGAATGACGGCGATGGCGACCCACAATCGCGTGACCAGGGAAAGCGAGCGCTTGCCGGATTGGGGCAGCTTGCCCTTTTGCCCGGCGGCTGTATAGGCGGCCTCGGCGGCCGTCCGCTTGTCACGGCTGACCGGCGTTCGAACCGATTGGTAGCCGGTGATCTCGCCGTTCTTTTTGAGCGGGACGACGAAGGCCTCAACCCAGTAATAGTCGCCGTTCTTGCAGCGGTTCTTGACCATGCCTCGCCAGGGCAGGCCGGATTTGACGGTGGTCCACAGATCGGCAAAAGCAGCTTCCGGCATGTCCGGGTGGCGAACGAGATTGTGGTTTTGGCCGAGCAATTCATCGCGCGAGAAGCCGCTGATCGCGACGAATGCATCGTTGGCGTAGGTGATGCTGCCTTTGAGGTCGGTACGTGAAACCAGATAGCTATCGGGCGGGAAGGGAACTTCTCGTTGGCTGACCGGCTGATTGTTTTTCATGTTTTTGGGAATTGTTCTTTTTGGAAACCTGCCGTCGAGGCGCGCTGGAGCTGGCGTCTTGGGCAAACATGCGACGAATCTAAACACAGAAACACTGAACGCCGTAGGGTTAAATTTTTCGTTTTCATTTGTCATTTTGCGATTTATGAAAACGGAATCCAGAGGCGATGGCGAATCGTCGGTCGGAACAAAGTGCTGTTTCTTTGCCGTCAGGCGAGCATCGACAAATTCATCCGCTGAGCTCGGTGTCGCCAGTCGGTGACAGTTTTATCCGATAAAAAACAGTTGCTTGGGTTTATTCAGGGCCTGGCTGTCGCCAGACCACGACAGAATTTGCTGCCCTCGCGCTGTCGATCTGAAAAAACACCCGATAAATCAATTGGATGGCCTCTGGTATGGCATTTGCTGTTGATGTAGGCATCACCGTACTGCCTGGGTGTTTTGGCGACCTTGCCAACGACACCTTGCTGTTTTTCGATTCAAAGTAATAAGCAGGAGGACTGCCGCCGATGTCTAATAATCCGATTTCCATTGCGCCAATTGCCAGCCTCGTTCGACGTCACCTGGTCGCCAGCCTGGGGTCTTTCAGGAAAAAGAAGGCCGCCAGAACAGCGGGTGTTGCCAAGGATCTTTGGCTGAGCATCCCGAGCAGCGAATTCGACCAGGTCGGGTCGACCGGATTTGCCGGGGACGACGACGAAGATGTCAGCCCGCTGACCGAGGCGGAAATTTACGTCATCTTTGGCCGGCGGAAGGATGCCGAGGCGGTTCTCGGCTCGGCCTTACGCAGCGGGCGAATCAAGGCCGAAGAAATCGCCGCCTTCTGGCTCCGGATGGCCAGCGAGCGCGATTGCCCGGCCAATTGCTGATTTTTTTCAGCCTGCCGCCTATTGGGTTTTGATCTCGCCGATGGGGGCGTCTGACGGTTCGTCGTCATCCAGGCTCATGAAACTTCGCCGGGGAGTCTGCTTGGCCTTTTCCATCGCTTCGCGGCGTAACGCCGCTTCTCTCGCCCGCTGCTCGCGCATTTCCTGTTCTTTCGCCAGGCGCAGTCGTTCATGCTCGAAATAGACCTTGCTCTTGAATGCCGCTTCGCCAAGAAGCAGCAGGAAGCCGAGCACGGCAAGCGCCGTCACCATCGTCCAGAACGGCTTCTCCAGCGCGGTATAGAGGGCGATGCCGGCAAGCAGGGCTCGCCATGCCAGGAGCCATGCAAAACTGGCATGGGTTTTAAGACTTGAATGATCCATAGCGGTGCCGCTTACTGCGAAAACAATCCCTTGTGTTGGTGTCCGTGCGCCAAGCGGGGCGGATCAGCAGATCGATGGCCCCGGGCGACAGCAGATGGGTCGACTGTCGCGATGCCCAACAAAAAGCCGAAAACCCGTACCTTCTGGAAGTTTTCGGCCTTCTGCGGTCTTGCTTGCATTCGAGTTGGTGGAGTAAATCAGAACTGTAATCTTTCCCTTGATCGCTGTGCCTGATACTGCGTATCCTTTGGGCAAACCGACGCAATCCTATATAGCCAAATCAGACGTGTCGACTCTGCAGCATTGTTTGAACTGCATTGGAAACAAGCAATAATTCCGTGCGTTTTTTAATTTTAACTCCAGCATCGACGTACTGCGGCATACTCGTCAAGTATTGAGAAAATTTCTCGTACATAATCCGCAGAACTCCATTGCTGAGCACGGATATGCCCCAGTTCGATCTTTTTCTGGCGCAAGCTGGTATCTTGCAACAATTGTCGAACTGCAGTGGCGATCGATTCCGGCGCCGTTGTGTCGACATATAGAGGCGCATCCTCTAATTGTTCCCGGGCGCCGTCATAGTCCGACATGATCACTGGGCAGCCGAGGGCAAAGGCTTCCAAGGGAGGCAGATTGTCGGGACCGAATAGGGTTGTGTAGGTAAGAGCGAATGCCCCTTGATAAAGCGCAATCAGGTCTTCACGAGTAACAAAGCCGAGAAATAGCACCTGTTGCTCTATGCCAAGGGTGCGCGCCAGCGATCGCACGTAGTCAAGGTTTCCGTGATCAGAACCGACTAGCGCGAGCTGGAACGGCTCAGTCTCACCGTCATTGAGCAAGCGCAGTGCGTGCAACAAATTAGCGTGGTTTTTGTGTGCCCAGAATTGTGCCGGATAGAACAAATAGCGGCCCGTAATCCCCAAAGCCGAGAGTCGGGATAGAAAGTCGGATTGTGGTTGGTTTAAGCAAAAACTGGGTGTCGGTAAGGGAAGAACTCGGATTCGCTTAGCGGGAACTCGATAAAATCTTTCGATCTCGCGACGGCCCTCTTCGGTGCCGGTAATGACATATGCAGCTCGCCTGACATAGCGACTAAAAAACTCTTCGCGGATATCCCAAAGGCCCCCTTGGCTGACTTCAGGAAACCATGGCTGCAGCCGGTGTTGAAGGTCAAAAACGGTGGTAATGTAGGGCACGTCAAAAGCTTCGTGCTCATAGTGTCCTATCGACCAGGTGAATTCGATTTCATTACACGCCAAGACATTTGCGGCACGACTGATGGTTTCTTTTTTGTCGGCAAGTGCTGTGCTGTGTCTTTCTAGAACACGCCGCAAGAATCGCATTACGCGCCGGCGTGGCGTGAGCGGTGGCTCAGGTGCTGCCATGGGAGAGACATGGACGTTAAGAGGATGGCCCGGAAGGGCAGAAAAATCCTTATGTTTGTCATGCTCGCAAATAATGTGGAACTCGTGCTTTGATTCCGCTGCCAACTCCAGAAAGGATCTAAAGACATCCTGCTGGTAGGTAAATACGCCGCCAGAATGCGGGGAAAAGTCATTAAAGAAGAACCCGACCTTCAACCCGCGCTCCCTGAGTGCTGACGGCTAAGAGGCAAAGCCTCAGCTTTGCCCGGCTTTTTTCGCACGACGTAAGTCATGTTCCAATCATCGCTAGCCAATGTCTGATCCACCTCCAAAAAGGGGCATCGGAAAAGAACCTCAAAACCAAGGGCCGATAACAGGTCGGTCATTTCTTGAGGAAAATAAAACCGCACATGATGGTTTTCACTGAAACGCTTCACCGCGCCATCGGCATACTCGACCTTGAATTCGAACCTTACGATAGCTTGTTGCGTAACACCATCCAACGTCGTACGGGAAATTCGCTCCACCTTGCGCTCGTCATCCTCATCTTGCCTGACCTTGTGAGGGGAATACTGTGTTAGCACCGCGGCACCGTTCCATACATCGAAAATGAAAATGCCGCCTGGCGCAAGCTTCTTTGCGACATTGTGCAAGGTCAGCGAAAAGTCCGCGAAATCAGTGAGGTAGCCGAGCGATGCAAACATAGCCAACACAACGTCAAAAGAGCCCGGAATTGCGTTGGCAGTCTGAAAGGAATACTCATGAAATCTTATATCCAACCCGCGATCAACCGCGTTTTTGCGGGCCACCGCAACCATTCCTGATGAGATATCGCTGCCCTCTACAGCAAATCCCATGGCCGCTAACTCTAGTGCATGGCGCCCAGTCCCACAGGCCATATCCAAAATCCGGACCGATGCGTCATTTTGCGGCGCGTAGCGCCGTAGCAAAGCGGCGACAAACTCAGCTTCACTAGCGTAGTCCTTATTGCGATATATCAGGTCATATATTGCGGAATATTCGTCGAACGGAATCGGCTCATGTTCTTCAGCCGTCGCGAGCGCAACTGCACTCATTGGTTCAACGCTTCGATTAGGCTCTGACATACGTAATTAATGTCATCATCAGAGATTGAAGGGCCGCTAGGCAGGTAAAAACCCCGCAGCCCAAGGTCATTCGCAACCGGGCATTCATCGGCCCGGGTCCAGCCGCGATTGATAAAAATCTCTTGCATGTTGTACGGCAGAAAGTTCTCGCGGCTTTCGATGCCCTTTTGTGCTAGCGCACGCATCACTTCTGCGCGCCGACCAGCATTGCGGCCTTTGACGAGCACTATATACATCCAGTGCACACTACGGGCATACGGCTTTTCAATCGGCAACTGCAGGTCATCGCGGCTGTGCAGGCGTTGGTTATACTTCTCAGCGATCGTCCGCTTGGAACTGATGATCTGTTCGATTTTACCGAACTGGGCATGCCCAATCGCCGCCTGAAGATTTGTCATGCGGAAGTTATAGCCAATGTCCTTGTGCATGAACTTGTTTTGGTCGCCGAACGCCAATCCCTTGAGATTACGTGCGCGGGCAGCCCACTCGGCGTTGTTCAATGTCAGCATACCGCCTTCACCGGTGGTGATCACCTTGTTGGCGTAGAAACTGAAGCAGCCGATGTCGCCGATGCCGCCTACCTTGTGACCTTTATATAAAGCACCATGAGCCTCCGCACAATCTTCGATTACATAAAGATTGTGTTCGCGCGCAACCTCCATGACAGGGTCCATGTCGACCGGGTGGCCAAACAGGTGAACCACCAGGATTGCCTTGGTCTTGGGAGTGATCTTCGCCCGCAATAGCGCTGGGTCAAGATTCAAAGTGTCGGCCTCAGCGTCAATCGGCACAGGGTGAGCGCCCTGATATAGCACCGCGAAAAACGTTGCCATATTGGTCAGAGAGGCGACTAGCACCTCGTCGCCAGGACCGATCGACAGGGTAGCTAGTGCCAAGTGTAGCGCGGTAGTTCCGCTGGACACCGATACGCCATGAGCGCAATCGCAATAGGCCGCAAATTCCTGCTCGAACATCGGCAGGTAGTCTCCAAAGAAACCCGAGATGGCACCCTTGGCCAAGGCTTCATTGACGTGATGGCTCTCTTCTGCCCCTAGTAAAGGCTGCGAGACTGGTACGCGACGCATGGGCGCGGACGATTGTTGATGCGGTTGCACGGACATGATGTCTTTCAAAGGCCTGTAGTCAGCGGAACGTCAAGACGGAAGGTGTCGCTTTCGTATTCCTTACCTCCACGCGGTCCCTTGGTAAAGACAAGGAGTTCCGCCTCCTCCAAGCCAACAAGAGCATGGCGCACATGGGGGCCGGTAACAATGAAATCACCAGGCTTCATGACCGTCTCAACCGCTGGCTCACCGGGTATCTGACTGACCAGCTTGATACTGCCGGATATCAGATAGTTCCACTGGGTGGTTTCCTTGTGATAGTGGTTGGCGCGTACAGCACCTTTGCTGAACGTGATACGGGTAATTGCGTTGATAGTCTCGTTTTCGAGAAGATCAGTAATTTCACCGCGAGCATCCTTGAATGCTGGGACCAAGGAAATTTTCTCCATTTGGAGTTCCTTTAAAAGTAATCAGTCGACGATTTTTGGGAAAGGGATCGGAATAATGAACTTGCCTCCGCGACGCCGAAACTCATGCAAGTTAGCAATGATCTCCTCGGCAAAATTCCAGGCCAATAGCAAGGCATAGTCAGGTTGACTGTTGAGGAGCTCTTCGTCAGACACCACGGGAATGTGCGCCCCCGGGGTAAAGCGGCCGATTTTTAGCTTTGATTTCTCAGTGACGAAATCAAGTACGTCTGTATCAAGGCGACAATAATTAAGCAGGGTCATGCCCTTAGCGGGAGCGCTGACGGCTGCGATGCGCTTGCCCTGATGCTTGAGCGAATGAAGCAACCACGTCAACTCTTCCTTGTTACGCCGTACGGAAGCAG
Organism: Dechloromonas denitrificans; assembly: GCF_020510685.1. Taxonomy (NCBI): domain Bacteria; kingdom Pseudomonadati; phylum Pseudomonadota; class Betaproteobacteria; order Rhodocyclales; family Azonexaceae; genus Dechloromonas; species Dechloromonas denitrificans. Next base: position 4,154,795 of record NZ_CP075185.1, on the reverse strand, counting down.
CAAACTCGGCCAGCTTGTCGTGACGATATATGCCCATGTCAACTTCAGCTTGCAGCATGCGTTCTACATTCGGAGAGACCGGCCACATGCCAGCCCTGCCTACATGCACGCGGAAAGAGCCACCATGGATGTCTCGCTCCTCGATATGAAATATTTCCATACCGTGTTTGTGGAAAAAAGCCAACAGAGGCTTGACCGACAAGTACGATAGATGTTCGTGATAGATGGTGTCGTATTCGTTGTGCTTGAGCAAATTGACGAAGTACGGCGCTTCAAAAATCAATACGCCTTGTTCGCTGAGCAGAGATTTGACACTGGAGATGAAGGCGTCAACGTCGTCGACGTGGGCAAATACATTGGTCGCGGTAACTACCGATGCATGACCTTTGTCGGCAACGATAGTGCGAGCGGTATCTTCATTGAAAAAGTCACAAATGGTGTCGATGCCATTGGCCTGCGCGATCATTACGATGTTTGCCGCAGGGTCGACCCCTTGCACCCGCAAGCCTTGGCTTCGGAAAGCGCCCAGCAGCACGCCTACATTGCTGCCAATATCCACTGCCAAGTCCTTTGGGCCCAGCTTCAAGCGCGACACCACGCTGGCAGCGAACTCGGACCAATGCGCCTGACCGGTACGTGTGGTGGACGACTCGTAGGGATAGTCGTTGCGATATAAAACCTCAGGGGATACGACATGACTTAATTGAGCCAAGCCGCAGTCGTCGCACATCATTACCTGCAAGGGATAATGAATGTCCGGTTCACGCGTCTGATCCTTGCGCCGAAATTGGTCGGCCGGAGGCGTAAAACCCAAGTCGAGAAATTTATGCAACTTGGTGCTGCCACACATACGGCAATTCATGGGAGGTTATGCCTTTTTGTTTTATGGATTCAATGGAGTCAGCTAATCCGCGGGATTATATCCGATTGCCCTCGTCGAGTTAAGTTCGGAACCCGGTCGCCAGGGCGCTGCCGGCGGCAGGTTTCAGCATCCAAACCCCGGGCAAGGGGGGCAGGATCGAGAGCAGACGCTGCGCTGCCATCGGCGAACTCGATTGGCTCAATCCGCTCGGGTTGAAGGTCTGCTGGTCCAAGCTTGCATCAATCGCCAGCATCGAATCAACGCGCGAGAGCGGCTATCTGGTCGAGACGGAGAAACGCTAGGTGACCAGTTTGCTCCCCGCCGACAGTCGCCGTATCCTCCATGCGGTGCGAACCCACTGGTGCATCGAGAACGGCTTGCACTGGTGCCTAGATGCCACTTTCGGCGAAGACGTCAGCCTGATCCGCTTGCGCAATCCCGCCCAGAACCTCTCCTTTCTGCGCCGCCTCGTCTTGAATCTCTTTCGTGCCGATAAGTCTCGCTCAATCAGCATGCCCCGAAAACTCAAGGCTGTCGCCTACAATCCGGATTGTCTGCTTGTCGCTTTTCAGTTGCAGGAACTTTGATGCGCCAGCCCTGGCCCGGCCGCTGAGCCGATACGTTGGCTCGGTTACAACGAATTGACCGATCTCAGTTCTCGTCCAAAGATTGCACGTGTGCTGGAGGAAACAATGATGCAAAGTCCACCCTGGGAAACTCATCTAATTCGCCACCAGCAGTCGCGTTGAAAATGCGGATGCCATGATGCTGAGCGATTTGCTTGACGGCTCGATATTGCTCCCAAAGTCGCGCTAGTCCAATAAACTCTGTATACCAAGAACGAGGCTTGCCGCTAACATCTACCGTGCAGTCCTTGCCGCGCAAAACCGTTGGCTCGAAGAAATATTTATATTCGCCGCTGCGGAAGTGGTCATGGTCTGTGCCGAGGAGATATATCTCCGAAAACCCCATGTACATGGCGATCATCAAGCACATGACGGGGACAGACTGGACGGCAGGTATACAGGAGGCAATATCTGGAAGTTCGTCTATCGGATATTCGGAAAATCCGCCTGAGAAAACCGTATAACGCACTTCGCGTCCGACAAACAATGCTTCCTCGCGCACAACAGGCTCTTCTGTATAGTTTAGAAAAAGCGTCGCGTGCTCCAGTTTCTGGTGCATTTCACGGAACCAGGCAACTACGTCGGCTTGAGACATCAAGCCATAGGTAATTTGCGGCACGCAATGATATGCGGGTGCAATTTCCGAATATTCAGAGTGCAGATAACCGCTTGATACTGAAATCACGTGCTCGGACTTGAGCATGCTAATGTCTTGCTGTTTTACGCTAGGTCCGTTGGCAAGAATGAAACAACGCTGACCTGCATGCCGATTGCGCAACTCCGTATTCGGAGCGGCTAGACCAAGAGGCACGCGCAAGCGATCCAGCTCTTTCCGCAAGTGTTTGCCTCTACGCATGCTGCGTAGATAACTGCGTAGCGATTGAAGTATCGATATCACGATTCTAACGAGCAAGCCATCTTTTGGGCTTCACGTCTACACGACGTCATCGTTTCAGTTGGATTTATCATTTTTTCTGGCAACTGTCGATTTTTCTTAACAAAATTGATGGGGTCTGCAGCATCTAAATTGCTTCAACGCTCAGCATTTTGGCTGATGTTGGCTGCGAAGGCTATCCATTCACGGTTGAAATCGGTGTTTATGGGATCTCGGGAATTGCATTGTCATTGGTACGCTCGTCAGTGCCGGTTTGACCCGCGATTGATGACGTCATTGGCCAGTAGCTTCCTCGCCTCTTCCCGTCGTTCGTGGGCGCCCTTCAGGCTCGCATCGGGATAGATGCCAAGGGCCGAGCGCTTTTCCTTGCAATTGAATCGGTTCTTCAGTCGCCAGCGTTTATCCCGCTATCGATATTTCGAAGTACAGGTCGCCCCCGCCGACCAGGCTTTGCGCTTGGCTTGGCAGTGCGGGTCGTGGTGTCGGTCAGGGGCGTTTGGGGGCATTCTCTATCGGGCAATGGGCGGATGCCCCGAATAATGGCCCCGCACTGCTATGGACAAAAAATAGGCCAGAAACCTTGGTCTGTCGGGGTTTTCTGGCCTTCTTCGGGCTACTCTAAACTTGTTTCTGGTGGAGAGGATGAGGATCGAACTCACGACCTCCGCATTGCGAACGCGGCGCTCTCCCAACTGAGCTACCCCCCCAACTGCAACAATTCTAACTCAGTCTAATTCCCATCTCAAAGCCTAATAAGCCTCTGACGCTATCGCGGTGGAACCTGCCCGGAAAAATCGGCTCTCAACTGCGGTGACCAGATGCCTGAAAAGGAGATGCGATGCACCGTGGTGATTTGCTCGACAAGCGCTGCCAGCCATGCACGGGCGGCACGCCGCCGTTGTCCGCCGAAACGTCGCGTGGTTTGTTGGAAATGCTGCCCGGCTGGGCGTTGCGGAACGAACGGTTGGAGAAGTTGTTCGCCTTCAAGAACCATTATGAGGTGATGGCCTTCGTCAATGCCATTGCCTGGGTGTCGCACCGCGAGAATCATCATCCTGAGCTGACGGTCGGCTACAAGGATTGCCGAGTCTGTTACTCGACGCACGCCATCAACGGTTTGTCGGAAAACGACTTCATTTGCGCCGCCAAGCTGGAGCGGCTACGGGAAATTTGACTGCTTCAGCCTGGTCCGGCGCCCGCCACGGCGCGGCGCAGGCGATCGGCGACGGCCGCCCAGGCCGGATCGTCGGGCAGTGCTTCGACGGTGATCAGACTCATTCCGGCGTGGTCCATATCGCGTAACGCGGCATACAGCTCATGGGCATAGCCGACCGGATCGGCCGGCAGCATGCGCCAGATATGCGGCATGCCGGCATGCGGCGGCAGGCTGTGGCTGATGACGCCGCAGGCGTCGCCCTTGTGGCGCTGGGCGTTGAGAAAATCGAGCAGGCGTTCGCTGGCAATCAGTCGCATCGGCGTCTGCGGAGCGTAGTGTGCCGCCAGCGAGCCGGAGACGCGCGGTGCGCCGATGGCGGTTTCGATCGCCGGACGGCAGCCGAGCACGGCTTCGAGGTGGGCCGGGGAAATATGTCCGGGGCGCAGGACGACGGCTTCGCCGCGCGAGCAGTCGACGATGGTCGATTCGATGCCGACGGCACAGGGCCCGCCGTCGAGAATCAGCGGCACCCGGTCGCCGAGTTCTTCCTGGACATGCGCCGCGCTGGTCGGGCTGATCCGGCCGAAACGGTTGGCCGACGGGGCGGCGATGCCGCCATGGCCGCCGCTGGCGGCAAAGCGGCGGAGCAGTTCGAGCGCCACCGGATGACCGGGGACGCGCAGTCCTACGGTGTCCTGGCCGCCGGTCACGGCGTCCGGCACCCAGGCCTGCTTCTTCAGGATCAGCGTCAGCGGCCCGGGCCAGAAGGCTTCCATCAGTTCCCAGGCGACGGCCGGCACCTGTTCGGCCCAGTGGTCGACGGCGTCGTGGCCGGCCAGATGGACGATCAGCGGGTGGTCGGCCGGGCGGCCCTTGGCGGCGAATATCTTGGCGACGGCGGCCGGATTGGCGGCATCGGCCCCCAGGCCGTAGACCGTTTCGGTCGGAAAGGCGACCAGTTTGCCGGCACGCAGCAAGTCGACGGCGCGGGCGTATTCGGCTGCGGAAGGCGTCATGCGTCCTTGATGCCGATCGCCGTACGTGCCGCCAGCGCTGCTTGCTGCACCGTCGCGGCGTCCTCGCCGATCACTGTGAAATGGCCCATTTTGCGACCGGGGCGGGCGTGGTGCTTGCCGTAGAGGTGCAGCTTCAGATTGGGCACGGCATGCAGCTTGGTCCAGTCGGGTTCGCGATAGCGTTCGCCGTCGAACCACAGGTCGCCGAGCAGATTGACCATGACCGCCGGCGAATGGGCACGCGCTTCGCCGAGCGGCAGGCCGCACAGGGCGCGCACCTGCTGCTCGAACTGGCTGGTGACGCAGGCATCGACGGTGTAGTGACCGCTGTTGTGCGGGCGCGGCGCCATTTCATTGACGATCAGGCGACCCCGGCTGACGAAGAACTCGACGCCCATGGTGCCGATGTAGCCGAGTTTTTCGGCGATCCGGGCGGCGACCTCTTCGGCATCGCTCTTGACGCAACCGGTGGTCCGGGCGGGCACGATCGAAACGTCGAGGATGCCGTTGGTGTGCTGGTTTTCGCCGGTCGGAAAGCACCGAACCTGGCCGCGCTGGTCGCGGGCGAGGACGACCGAGACTTCGTAATCGAGGCTCAGGCGCTGTTCCAGCACGCAGGCTTCGCCATTGAAGCGGGCGAATGCCAGAAGGGCCTCGGCGGAGTTGTGGACCGTCGCCTGGCCCTTGCCGTCGTAGCCGAAGCGGGCAACCTTGAGGATCGCCGGAAACAGCGACGGGTCGGCCTTCTTGATATCGTCTTCGCCGTGAATCGCGGCGAACGGGCCGTGCGGCAGGCCGTTGTCGCGCAGGAAACTCTTCTCGGCGATACGGTTCTGGCAGATGGCGACGGCCGCTGCCGACGGGCGGACCGGCACGAACTTGGCCAGGTAGTCCAGCGTCTCGGCTGGGACGTTCTCGAATTCGGTGGTGATTGCCGCGCAGCCGTTGGCGAACTCGTCGAGCGCCGCAAAGTCATCGTAGGCGTCGCAGAAATGGCGCTCGGCGATCAGGCCGGCCGGGCTGTTCTTGTCCGGGTCGAGGACCCAGACCTGATAGCCCATTTCGTGCGCGGCGGTGACGAAGAAGCGGCCCAGCTGGCCGCCGCCCAGCATGCCCAGCGTGGCGGGCGGCAGGATCATGGTCGAAGGCATCGGATTCAAACTTCCGGCAGTTTCATGGCCAGGACCTTCTCGGTCTGGGCCTGGCGGAACGCCTGCAACTTGGCATTCAATTCCGGGTTGTCGTTGGCGAGCATGGCGACGGCGAACAGCGCCGCATTGGCGGCACCAGCCTCGCCGATGGCGAAGGTGGCGACCGGAATGCCCTTCGGCATCTGGACGATGGAATGCAGCGAATCGACGCCGGACAGCGCCTTCGACTGGACTGGTACGCCGAGTACCGGAATGGTGGTCTTGGCGGCCAGCATGCCCGGTAGGTGGGCGGCGCCGCCGGCCCCGGCGATGATCGCCTTGAGGCCGCGCTCACCAGCCATGGCCGCGTAGTCGAACAACAGGTCGGGGGTCCGGTGGGCGGAAACGACCCGGGCTTCGAAGGGCACGCCGAAGTCCTTGAGGATGACGGCGGCGGCCTGCATGGTCGGCCAGTCGGAATCCGAACCCATGACGACGCCGATCAGCGGCAGATGATTGCTCATAGTCCGGCCTTCCGTTCGGCGGCTTCGATGGTGTTGGCGAGCAGCATGGTGATGGTCATCGGGCCGACACCGCCCGGTACCGGGGTGATCTGCCCGGCCACTTCGGCGCAGCCGGCGAAATCGACGTCGCCGCACAGCTTGCCGTCGGGCAGGCGGTTGATGCCGACGTCGATGACGACGGCGCCCGGCTTGACCATGTCGGCGGTGACGAACTTTGGCTTGCCGACGGCGGCGACCAGGATGTCGGCACGCCGGGTATGGCCGGCCAGGTCCTTGGTGCGCGAGTTGCAGACGGTGACGGTGGCGCCGGCGTTGATCAGGAGCAGCGCCATCGGCTTGCCGACAATGTTGGAACGGCCGATGACCACGGCTTCCTTGCCGCTCAGATCGACATGGCCCTTCTCGAACATCTTCATCACGCCGTAGGGCGTGCACGGAATGAAGCGCGGATTGCCCTGGGCCAGCGCGCCGATGTTCTCGGCGTGGAAGCCGTCGACGTCCTTGGCGACGGCAATCGCTTCGAGTACGGCGGCTTCATCGAAATGCTTCGGCAGCGGCAGCTGGACGAGGATGCCGTGAATCGCCGGATCGGCATTCAGCTCGGCGATCTTGGCGAGTACCGTGGCTTGATCGACGGTCGGTTCGTAGGTGATCTTCTCGGAGTGCATGCCGATGGCTAGGCAGCCATTGACCTTGTTGCGCACGTAAACCTGGGAGGCCGGGTCTTCGCCGACCAGAATGACTACCAGCCCCGGGCGGTGTCCCTTGGCCGTCAGTGCTTCCACGCGGGCCTTGAAGCTCAGGCGTAGTTCATCGGCCAGAGCCTTGCCGTCGATAATTTGTGCTGTCATCGTCGCATCCAACAGAAAAGAAAAGGGGAAAGGCGGCTGCCTTTCCCTTTGAATTGGCGCGTATTTTAACAGATTACGCGGCGACGGCTTCCGCTGTCCCGACGGCCGCCCGTCCGGCGGCGAAGGCCTGGCGGTTCAGCTCGACCAGCTTTTCGCCCTTGCGCTGGAAACGCTTGAGCACGCAGTCGAGCAGCGTCTCGGCCGGAAACGGCAGGTGGTCGGCGATGGCGCCGAGCATCACGGTGTTGCCGAGGCGGATGTCGCCAAGCTGCTGGGCAATCGAGGTGGCATCGAAGGCGACGACCTTGTTGCCGCTTTTGCGGATTTCGCCGAGCGGATCGTCCGGATAATCGAACAGGCCGAGCTCGACGACCGGCGGGACCAGGCGGGCCGTATTCATCAAAGTGATACCGCCCGGGCGCAGCATGTGCTGCCAGCGCATCGCTTCGGCCGACTCGAAACCGAGCAGCACATCGGCGGTGCCCGGCGTGATCTGCGGCGACAGGACGCGCTGGCCGAAACGCAGGTGCGAGGAAACGACGCCGCCGCGTTGGGCCATGCCGGCGACTTCGGTTTTCTTGGCATCGTGGCCCATGGCGATCGCCGCTTCGGCGAGAATTTCGGTGGCGGTCATGACGCCCTGGCCGCCGATGCCGACGACGAGAATATTGGTGTTTTCACTCATCTCAGGCTCCACATCCCTTGCTGACCAGCTTGATTGGCGAAACCGGCGCGTAATGCACGATGGCTTTCGGCGCGCAGGGCTGGACGCACAGGCCGCAGCCGGTGCACACCGAGCTTTCGATGCGCACGAAAGCGAGGTCGACTTCCTTGCCGCTCGCCTTGACTTCCTTGCCGCGGCGCGTGACGTGGATCGCCGGGCAGCCGACGTCGATGCAGTTGCCGCAACCGGTGCACCGGTCGTCGATGACCTCGAACGGTTTCAGCTTGTGGTAATCCTTGATCAGCACGCAGGGCTGGTCGGTGATGATGACCGAGACTTCCGGCACCTTGACTTCCTCGCGGATGGTCTTGAACAGAACCGGCAGCTCGTAGGGGTTGACCTTGTGGATGCGCTCTTCCTTGACGCCGAGTGCCGAGACCAGCTTGGCGAAATCGACGCGGGGCGCTTCGTCGCCATGAATGTCGCGGCCGTTGCCCGGATTGTCCTGGCCGCCGGTCATGCCGACCGCGCGGTTGTCGAGCAGCAGCACGGTGACGTTGCCCTTGTTGTAGACCATGTCGAGCAGGCCTTGCATGCCCATGTGCAGGAAGGTCGAATCGCCGATCACGGCAACCACGCGTTTGTCCTTGTCGGCTTCGCCGCGGCCCTTGTCCATGCCGAGTGCAACGCCCATCGAGGCGCCCATCGAAACGCAGGTGTCGAGGGCATTCCACGGGTGACCGGCGCCCAGCGTGTAGCAGCCGATGTCGCCAGAAATGTTCAGGTTGCGCACCTGCGACAGCGTGTAATAGACGCCGAGGTGCGGGCAGGCGACACACATCGTCGGCGGCCGCGGGAAGACCTGCAGCGGAACGACGGCTTGCGGAGCCGGCAGCGGCTCGCCGAGCAGGCGGGCAATCGCCGGTTTCAATACGTTGGGCGACAGTTCGCCCTGCAGCGGCAGGATCTCCTTGCCCAGCACCTTGAGGCCTTGGGCCTTGAGTTCGGTCACGATCAGCGGCTCGACTTCCTCGACGACGACGACCTGGTCGACCAGCGCCGCCAGTTCGCGGCATTTCTCGAACGGCACCGGGCAGGAGAAGCCGAGCTTCAGGACCGGCGCATTCGGGAAGGATTCCTTGACGTGCATGTAGGCCGGGCCGGAGGCGATGAAGCCGACGCGCCGGTCAGAGCCGTGCTCGATGAAGTTGAGCGGCGAGGTTTCGGCCAGTGCGCGCAGTTCGCCGTCGCGTTTGAACATCAGCGGGATGCGTTTGCAGGCATTGCCCGGCACCATCACGAAACGGCCCGGTTCTTTCTTGAAGCCGGCGCCTGCGTGAGCGACGCGCTCGCCGGTGGTGACCAGCGACTTGACGTGGTTGATGCGCGTCGTCATGCGCAGGATGACCGGCACCTGGAATTGTTCGGACAGTTCATAGGCCTGCAGCGTCATCGCATGGGCCTCCTGCGAATCGGCCGGCTCGAACACCGGCAGGTGGGCGAAGCGGCCCCAGTAGCGGGAGTCCTGCTCGTTCTGCGAGGAGGACAGGCCGACGTCGTCGGCAATGGCGATGACCAGGCCGCCGATCACGCCGGTCAGAGTCAGCGTCATCAGCGCGTCGGAGGCGACATTCATGCCGACATGCTTCATGCAGCAGAAGGAGCGCGAGCCGGCGTAAGCGGCGCCGATCGCCACTTCCAGCGAGACTTTTTCATTGACCGACCACTCGGCATAGAGGTCCGGGTAGGTCGAGATCACTTCCAGCATCTCGGTCGACGGGGTGCCGGGGTAGGCAGCGGCGACCTTGACGCCCGCCTCCCAGACGGCGCGGGCGACCGCTTCGTTACCGGATAAAAGAAGCCGGCTGGCCGCCGGGGCTGGCATCACAGCTGCCATGGGTGCTCCTGTCGTCAATGCGAAACCGACGATTATAGGTGGCTGCGAAACCCTCGATTTGATACAGCGCAAGTCGATTCGCTTTTCCGATTTGTCTCACTTTGCGGGAGCGAATTTGCCATATTGGGGTTATCCACAATATTGCACGATACGAAGTTTGATTTTACAATGCGGAATAACAAGTAAGGGAAATCACGGGGCGGCCGAGTCACCCAAAGCCCCTCGTAAAGAGTTAAAGTTGTTTTGCAAAACAGGCAAAACAGAATGAAGCCAACTTAGGAGACAAACCATGGCCGATCAGCCGAATGCCCTGCCTGACCCGGCGGACGTAGATCCGCAGGAGACAAAAGAATGGATGGATGCCGTTGACGGCGTCATCAACCAGGAAGGTCCGAACCGCGCCCATTACCTGATTGAAAAGGTGATCGGCCAAGCCCGTCTGCAGGGTGTGGACATCCCCTATTCGGCCAATACCGAATACATCAACACCATTCCGGTCGACCAGCAGCCCAAGTACCCGGGCAATGCCGACATGGAAATCAAGATCCACTCCTATATCCGCTGGAACGCCATGGCCATGGTCGTCCGCGCCAACAAGGACACCAACGTCGGCGGCCATATCGCCTCCTTCGCTTCGGCTGCCGCGCTGTACGACGTCGGTTTCTCGCACTTCTGGCGGAGCATCCATGACGAATCCGGCGGCGACCTGATCTTCTTCCAGGGCCACTCGGTACCCGGCGTCTATTCGCGCGCCTTCATGCTCGGTCGCCTGAGCGAAGAGCAGATGGACAACTTCCGTCAGGAAACCGACGGCAAGGGCATTTCGTCCTACCCGCATCCGTGGCTGATGCCGGATTTCTGGCAGTTCCCGACCGTCTCGATGGGCCTCGGCCCGATCCAGGCCATCTACCAGGCCCGCTTCATGAAGTACCTCGATTCGCGCGGACTGGCCAAGGCTGGTGATCGCAAGGTCTGGGCCTTCCTCGGCGATGGTGAGACCGACGAAGTCGAATCGCTCGGCGCCATCGGCATGGCCGGGCGCGAAAAGCTCGACAACCTGATTTTCGTCATCAACTGCAACCTGCAGCGCCTCGACGGTCCGGTGCGCGGCAACGGCAAGATCATCCAGGAACTCGAATCCGAGTTCCGCGGTTCCGGCTGGAATGTCATCAAGCTGATCTGGGGCACGCAGTGGGACACGCTGTTCCTGCGCGACAAGAAGGGCATCATGAAGCAGCGCATGATGGAACTGTGCGACGGCGAGTACCAGACCTTCAAGGCCAAGAACGGCGCCTACGTCCGCGAGCATTTCTTCAACACGCCGGAACTCAAGGAACTGGTCGCCGACTGGACCGATGACCAGGTCTGGTCGCTGAATCGCGGCGGCCACGACATCTTCAAGATCTTCGCCGCCTACAACGCCGCCGTCACCCACAAGGGCCAGCCGACGCTGATCCTGGCCAAGACCATCAAGGGCTTCGGCATGGGGCAGGCCGGCGAAGCGATGAACATCTCGCACCAGCAGAAGAAAATGGACATCGAGCAGGTCGGCCGCTTCCGCGACCGTTTCGACCTGCCGGTGCCGGACGACAAGCTGGCCGAACTGCCTTACCTGAAGTTTGCCGAGGACTCGCCGGAATACCAGTACATGCGCCAGCGCCGTCTCGACCTCGGCGGCTTCCTGCCGCAGCGTCGGCGCCAGGCCGAACCGCTGGCCATTCCGCCGCTCGAAACCTTTGCCGCGCTGTTGAAGGCATCCGGCGAAGGGCGCGAACTGTCGACGACGATGGCCATCGTGCGCATCATGAACATGATGTTGAAGGACAAGAACGTCGGCAAGAACGTCGTGCCCATCGTGCCGGACGAATCGCGCACTTTTGGCATGGAAGGCATGTTCCGCTCGGTCGGCATCTGGAACCAGCAAGGCCAGAACTACGTGCCGGAAGACCATGACCAGCTGATGTTCTACAAGGAATCGAAGACCGGCCAGGTGTTGCAGGAAGGGATCAACGAAGCCGGCGCGATGAGCGACTGGATCGCCGCCGCCACTTCGTACTCCGTGCATAACGTCCAGACCATCCCGTTCTACATCTGTTACTCGATGTTCGGCATGCAGCGCGTCCTCGACCTGTGCTGGGCGGCTGGCGACCAGCGCGCCCGCGGCTTCCTGATCGGCGGCACCGCCGGCCGTACGACGCTGAACGGCGAAGGCCTGCAGCACGAGGACGGCCATAGCCTGATCCTCTCTAACCTGATCCCGAACTGCGTTTCCTACGACCCGACCTTCCAGTACGAAGTCGCCGTGGTCGCCCAGGACGGCATGCGCCGGATGTTCCAGGAGCAGGAAGACGTTTTCTACTACATCACGGTGATGAACGAGAACTACGAGCACCCGGAAATGCCGGCCGGTTCGGAAGCCGACATCATCAAGGGGATGTACCTGTTCAAGAAGGGTGGCGAAGCGGCCGGCCCGCGCGTCCAGCTGCTTGGCGCCGGGACCATCTTCCGCGAAGTCATCGCCGCCGCCGACCTGCTCAAGAACGACTGGGGTGTCGAGGCCGATCTGTGGGGTTGCCCGAGCTTCAACGAACTGGCCCGCAACGGTCAGGACGTGCAGCGCTGGAACATGCTGCACCCGCTGGACGAGCCGAAGCTGTCGCACGTCGAACAAAAGCTGGCCGGGGCCAAGGGGCCGGTCATCGCCTCGACCGACTACATCAAGCTGCTGTCCGAGCAGATCCGGCCGTTCGTCAAGGCGCCGTATGTCACGCTCGGCACCGACGGTTTCGGCCGTTCCGACACCCGCGAGAAACTGCGCAACTTCTTCGAGGTCGACCGTCACTGGGTCACGCTGGCTGCCCTCAAGGCGCTGGCCGACAGCGGCGAAATCAAGCGCGAAGTGGTTGCTGCCGCTCTGGTCAAGTACAACCTTGACCCGAACAAGCCCAACCCGATGTCGGTTTAATCAGGGAGAGACAACATGAGCCAAATCATTGAAGTCACAGTCCCCGATATCGGCGATTTCGAAAGCGTTCCGGTCATCGAACTGTTTGTGAAGGTCGGCGACACGATCAAGGTCGACGACGCCATCGTCACGCTCGAATCCGACAAGGCGACGATGGACGTGCCGTCCACCGTTGAAGGCGTGGTCAAGGAAGTGCTGGTCCAGCTCGGCTCCAAGGTTGGCGAGGGCGCCTTGCTGATCAAGGTTGAAACGGGTGGCGCCGCTGCGGCAGCCCCCGCCCAGGCCGCGCCAGCCGCTGCGCCAGTGACGGCCCCGGCCCCTGCTGCAGCACCGGTTGCCGCTGCCCCCGCCGCGGCGGGCGGCGTGGTTGAGGTCAAGGTGCCGGATATCGGCGATTTCGCCGAAGTCCCGGTCATCGAGCTGTACGTCAAGGTCGGCGACAGCATCAAGGTTGACGATGCCATTGCCACGCTGGAATCCGACAAGGCGACGATGGATGTGCCGTCTACCGTCGCTGGTACGGTCAAGGAAGTGCTGGTCCAGGTCGGGTCCAAGGTCGGCGAAGGTTCGGTGCTGATCAAGGTCGAAACCGGCGCTGCCGCTTCCGTTGCCCAAGTGGCGGCTCCGGCCCCCGCTGCGGCGGCTGCGGTTTCTGCTCCGGTCGCCTCGACCGTTGCGGCCGCTCCCGTTGCCAGCGCTCCGGCCGCCCTGGCTCCGGCCTTGCCGCTCGGCGCCAGGGTCCATGCCTCGCCGTCGGTGCGCGCCTATGCCCGCGAACTCGGCGTCGATCTGGCCAAGGTGCCGGCCACCGGCCCGAAGAACCGCATCGTCAAGGAAGACCTGACCAAGTACGTCAAGGGCGTGATGTCCGGTGCCACGGCGGCCCCGGTCGCCGCTGGCGCCAGCCTTGGCGGCGGGCTCGACCTGCTGCCCTGGCCGAAGGTCGATTTCGCCAAGTTCGGCGAGATCGAGGTCAAGCCGCTGTCGCGCATCAAGAAAATTTCCGGCCAGAACCTGTCGCGCAACTGGGTGATGATCCCGGCCGTGACCTATCACGAAGATGCCGACATCACCGACCTCGAAGCCTTCCGCGTGCTGCTCAACAAGGAAAACGAGAAGGGTGGCGGCGCCAAGCTGACCATGCTGGCGTTCCTGATGAAGGCTTGCGTCAAGGGCCTGCAGAAATTCCCGGAATTCAATTCCTCGCTCGACGGCGACAACCTGGTGCTGAAGAAGTATTTCAACATTGGCTTCGCGGCCGATACGCCGAATGGTCTGGTCGTCCCGGTGGTGAAGAACGTGGACAAGAAGTCGGTCTTCGAGCTGGCTCAGGAATCCGGCGATCTGGCCAAGCAGGCGCGCGACGGCAAGCTCAAGCCGGCCGACATGTCCGGTGCCTGCTTCACGATTTCCAGCCTCGGCGGCATCGGCGGCACCTACTTCGCGCCGATCGTCAATGCGCCGGAAGTCGCCATCCTCGGCGTCAACAAGTCGGCGATGAAGCCGGTCTGGGACGGCAAGCAATTCGTGCCGCGCCTGACCCTGCCGCTGTCGCTGACCGCCGATCACCGCGTCATCGACGGTGCGCTGGCGACCCGCTTCAATGTCTATGTTGCCCAGCTGCTGGCCGATTTTCGCCGCGTCGCGCTGTAAGGGGAGAACACCATGAGCAATCTGGTAGAAGTGAAAGTCCCCGACATCGGCGATTTTGCCGAAGTGCCGGTCATCGACCTGTTCGTCAAGGTTGGCGACAGCATCAAGGTGGACGACGCGATCTGCACGCTGGAGTCCGACAAGGCGACGATGGATGTGCCCTCGACGGTCGACGGCGTGGTCAAGGAAGTTTTGGTCCAGCTTGGTTCCAAGGTGGCCGAAGGCGCCCTGCTGATCAAGGTCGAAACCGGTGCCGCGGCGGCGGTCCCCGCCCCGCAAGCGGCTGCTCCTGCGGCTGTTCCTGCGGCAGCGCCGGTCGTGGCTCCGGCCGCCGGCAGCCATGCCGGCGGCGCCGATCTCGAATGCGAGATGCTCGTCCTCGGTGCTGGCCCCGGCGGTTATTCCGCCGCCTTCCGGTCGGCCGATCTCGGCATGAAGACGATCATCGTCGAGCGTTACGCAACGCTCGGCGGCGTTTGCCTGAACGTCGGCTGCATTCCGTCCAAGGCCTTGCTGCACGTCGCGGCGGTGATGGAAGAGGCCCAGCACGCGGCCGATCTCGGCGTCACCTTCGGCGCGCCGCAGGTCGATATCGACAAGCTGCGCGCCCACAAGGACAAGGTCGTCGGCAAGCTGACCGGCGGTCTGGCCGGTATGGCCAAGGGCCGCAAGGTCGACATCGTGCGCGGTGTCGGCACCTTCCTCGATCCGCATCACATCGAGGTCGAGGAAACCACCGGCAGCAGCCAGGACAAGACCGGCCAAAAGAAGATCATCCGCTTCCAGAAGTGCATCATCGCCGCCGGTTCGGCGGCCGTGCATCTGCCATTCATTCCGCAGGACCCGCGCATCGTCGATTCGACCGGGGCGCTTGAACTGCGCTTCGTGCCGGAAAAGATGCTGGTGATCGGCGGCGGCATCATCGGTCTGGAAATGGCCACCGTCTATTCGACGCTGGGCGCCAAGGTCGATGTCGTCGAAATGCTCGATGCCCTGATGCAAGGCCCGGACCGCGATGCGGTCAAGGTCTGGGAAAAGCAGAACCTGCACCGCTTCGACAAGATCATGCTGAAGACCAAGACGGTCGCCGTCGATGCCAAGGACGACGGCCTGTGGGTCAAGTTCGAAGGCGAGGGCGTCTCGGCCGAGCCGGTCAAGTACGACATGATCCTGCAAGCCGCCGGCCGCTCGCCGAACGGCAAGAAGATCGGTGCCGATAAGGCGGGCGTCGCGGTGACCGATCGCGGCTTCATCAATGTCGATGCCCAGATGCGGACCAACGTGCCGCACATCTTCGCCATCGGCGACGTCGTCGGCAATCCGATGTTGGCCCACAAGGCGGTGCATGAAGCCCACGTCGCGGCGGAAGTCGCGGCCGGCCACAAGGCCGCTTTCGACGCCACGGTGATTCCCGGCGTTGCCTATACTCACCCGGAAGTGGCATGGGTCGGCTACACCGAAGATCAGGCCAAGAAGGAAGGCCGCAAGGTCGAAGCCGCCAAGTTCCCGTGGGCCGCTTCCGGCCGAGCGATCGCCAACGGTGCCGAGTACGGCTTCACCAAGCTGATTTTCGATGCCGAAACGCATCGCGTGATCGGCGGGGCGATTGTCGGCCCGAACGCCGGCGACATGATCGGCGAAGTCTGCCTGGCCATCGAAATGGGCTGCGACGCAGTCGATATCGGCAAGACCATCCACCCGCACCCGACCTTGGGTGAAACGGTCGGCATGGCGGCCGAAGTGGCGCACGGTACCTGTACCGACGTGCCGGCCCCGCGCAAGAAATAGCAAGGCGATCCGAATGCGGTGATGTGCCGCTTCAGGCCCCGACGAATCGGCCGAACCCCACGCAAGTGGCGTTCGGCCGATTTTTTTGGCGAGCCCACAATGAACAAGGGCGTAGCGGTATTGGCCGCTACGCCCTGGTGGCTGGAGCCGGGGGTTTCCGCCGCGGCAGAAATCCCGGTGGTTTGCTGCTTAGACCTTGTACTGGTCGGCGATGGCGGTGCCGCCCAGAGCCGGGTCGCTGAACGACGGCGCCCCGGTTTCCAGGTGGCCGGCCAGACGGCGGCTGTAGTCGGCCTGGCCCTTCACCCGGACCGAGAAGTCGTACCAGTAGGCGCTGTCGCTTAGCGGCAGTTCGATACGGTATTCGCCCTTGGCCGGCACCACCTGGGTGAGGTTCTTGGCGTAGTACTTGTTGGCGACCAGAACGAAGGTGCAGGGCATGCTGCCGGCGTTGCTCAGCGTGATTGCCAGTTCGCCGGTGGCCGGGTTGTAGTCAGCCCGGACTTCCGGATTGGGCTGGGCAGCGGCGGCGACCCGCTTGGCGTTGCCGGTGAAGTGGCGGTGGAAGCCGTTGGGGCCGAGAACCCACAGGTCGTAGGTGCCGGCGGCGGCCGGTACCCAGGTGCCGACCAGTTCCTTGCCCGGCTCGACGGTATAGCGCCGGGGGACGGCAGTCAGGTTGAGGCGGTCATAGACGTGGAAGACGGCAGTCGCTTCGCCGCTGTTCACGAACTCCAGCTCGACCTTGGTGGCGCCGATGGCCTGGGTGTTGGGGACGATCCGGCCATGGACGTGCAGCTCGTAAGGCAGGGCACGGGCCGGCCGGATGCCGACTTCCTGGACCGGCATGACGGCCTGGGTTGGCGGAACCGGCGTCGGCTGCTTGGCGATGGCGCGGGCCCGGGCGGCCAGGGCCGTGGTGTCCGGCAGCTTCTTGAAGAATTCGGCATCGCTTGGATCGGCGAAGTTGAAGGCCGACAGCAGGTCGCCGCAGACGGCGCGGCGCCACGGCGAAATGTTCGGCTCCTCGACGGCGAAGCGGGTTTCGATGAAGCGGAGCACCGAGGTGTGGTCGAAGACCTGGGAATTGACCCAACCGCCCTTGCTCCACGGCGAAACCACGTACATCGGAACCCGCGGGCCGAGGCCGTAGGGGCGGTGCAGCAGGGCCAGCTCGTTGGCGTTGTTATGGTAGCTGACCAGGTGCTCGTGATACTCGCCGCGGGTGTCGACGGTCGAGTCGCCGGCCAGGACGGCCTTGGCCGGGTCGGCATTCCAGGACAGGTAGGACGGGGCGGCCGGCGGCGGGACGTGGTCGAAGAAGCCGTCGTTCTCGTCGAAATTGATGAAGAGGACGGTCTTGCTCCAGACCTCGGGATTGGCCGTCAGGGCATCGAGGACCTGGGCGGTGTATTCGGCGCCCTGAGCCGGGCTGGACGGGCCGGGGTGCTCGGAGCCTTCGGCGGTGGCAACGATCCAGCTGATCTGCGGCAGCTTGTCGGCGAGGACGTCTTCCTTGAGCTTGTCCAGATCGCGGGTGCTGATGCCGCGCTCGCGTAGGGCCTGGGAGTAGCCGGGGCGTTGGAACCAGGCGTCGCGGAAGGTCTTGAAGCCGGCCAGCGGGTTGTCGGTGAAATTGTCGGCCATGTTTTCATAAACCTGCCAGCTGATCCCGGCGTCTTCCAGGCGCTCGGTATAGGTGGTCCAGCTATAGCCGCCGATCTGGCCCGGGTCGGAATCGAACCAGTCGTAATCGTTGTAGGTGGCCGGGCCGTTGCCGAGGGCCAGCGGGTCGTTGGTGCCGGTCCATTGGAACAGGCGATTGGTGTTGGTGCCGCCGTGGAAGGAGCAGTGGTAGGCATCGCACAGTGTGAAGGCATTGGCCAGGGCGAACTGGAAGGGCATGTCCGACTGCTTGAAGTGGCCGAGCGAGTGATTCTGCTTGGCCTTCGGCCAGGCGTTCATCTGGCCGTTGTTCCAGGCGTACTGGGCATCGGTCCACGAGTGGGGCGTGCCGGCCACCCGCATGGTGTCGAAGTTCTGGGTGGTGTTCAGATGGAAGGGGGCGATCGGCTTGGCGGTGACGCGGGCCGACTGGTTGGGCTGGGTCCACACATTCTTGCCGACGATGTCGGTGCTGTTGGCAACCGGGATCGGGAACGGATCGCCGAAGCCGCGGACGCCGGCCAGGGTGCCGAAATAGTGGTCGAAGGAACGATTCTCCTGCATCAGGATGACGATGTGCTCGACGTCCTGGATGGTGCCGGTGCGCCGGTTGGCTTCGATGGCCAGGGCGCGCTGGATGGAGGGCGGCAGCATGCTCAGGGCGCCGGCGGCGCCGGTGGTGGCGGCTACGTTGCGGAGGAAATTGCGACGATTGATGTCGGTCATGGGAGTGCTCTGTATTGGTTGGCGGGAAGGGCTCAGGCCTTGGCGGCGCGGCGGCGGGTGAAACCGAGCAGGCCGAGGCCGGCCAGCAGCAGCGCGTAGGTTTCGGGTTCTGGTACGGCGGCGGTGAAGGTGAAGTCGTCCATCACGAAGCCGGCGTGTTCCTTGCTGGAAACCACCACGGTATCGACCAGGCCGTTGTAGCCGCTGGTCAGGAAGGTCGGCGTGGCGCTGGGATTGAGCAGGGCCGAGGAGCCGACCAGATTGCCGCCGAGGTACAGCTTGAAGCTCACTTCGGCGCCGGACAGCCCGGCGAAATAGGCACCCTGGAAGACGGTGGGGGTGATCAGGCCGATGGTGGCGGCCACGTCGTCGCCGCCCCATTGGGTGGTGATGCGGAAATCGCCGGAGTGGGCGGCAAACGGCGCTTGCTCGCCGGAGAAGGCGGTCCATCCATCGACGACCCAGTTGAGGCCGCCGTAGTTGCTGGGCAGGAAGCCGTCGCTAGCGATGTCGTCGAAGGTCAGCACGGTGGCCGAGGCGGCGGGGGCGAGAGAGGCCAGGGCGGCGACCACGGCCAGGCTGCGAATGATTTTTTTCATGGGAATTCCTAACAAGAGGTTGGGTAGCCAGAGTCATCGCCTTGTTGGGGATGCCTCTGGACTCGTTGGTTGGCCGTTCAGACGGCCTGGCGGGAACGGCGGCGGGCCACTGCGCCGAGCAGGCCGAGACCGGCCAGCATCAAGGCGTAGCTCTCGGGTTCCGGCACCGCTGCGGTGTTCAGGGAGAAGGACAGGTTGTCGGCATAGCCGTCGTTGTCGCCACCACCCTGCCGCTCCATGTCGAGGACGAAGCGGACCCGGGCGGTGCCGCTCGGCAGCAGGCCCAAAGCCTCCTGGTAGAACAAGCCGGAGATTTCGTTCCGGTCGGCGGCGCTCAAGGGGCCGAGGGTGGCCGAGCCCAGTTCGTTACCGGCGGTATCCAGGAAGCTGGCCTGGAAAATGGCGTTGTCGCCTTGGGCCGCCCAGCCGCCGAGCCAGCCGGTCAGGCTGAAGCTGACCTGGCCGCTGGCGATGGCGCCGGTGAAGGCGCTCAGGTCGATGGTCTGGGTGCCGGCGGCGTAGCTCCAGCCGGAGCCGCCGACGAACAGGCTGTTGCCGCGATCCACCGGGCCGGGCTGGGTCGGCTGGACCCAGTTCGGACCGTAGGCCACGGAACTGAAGAGGGCGTTGTCGGCGATGGCGGACCAGCCGGTGGTGCCGTTTTCGGCATCGCCATTGACGAGCAGGTTGTTGCCATAGGAAGCCGCTTGGGCACCCAGGCTGAGGGAGGCGCAGAGCAGGGCTGCGGCGATCTTGGGGGAAAACTTCATGTTGGTATCCACAATTGTTTGAAATTTCAAGGCGCACCCGCACCTTGTCCGGGAGGACAGAGATGTGGGCGATGTATTTAGGTGGTGCCACCGAAGCGTGGCGTGGGGCGCAATTTAGCGCTCCCATATGACATGACGGACCGCAGCTTATGAGCCGAATGAACTAGTGCGGGGAGGGGGCGGAACGTGGAGTACCGTCGGAGAACGAGCCGCCGGTGGTCCATTCGGACGCATCGTCAGCAGCATGGCCGGCAAAGTGGCGCACGGTGCGCGTACCGACGGGTCGGTGCCGCGCAAGAAATAAACGCGAAATGCGCTCAGGCGAAGCTGGAAAAGCGAAGGGCGACGGTAAATCCCGTCGCCCTTCTGGCTGGCGTTGAGCCTTACTTCGTAGCGGGTTTGCCGGCTGCCTTGAGCTTGCGGAAAACCGGCCCCCAGCTCGGATGGCCGGCTTCGGCCGGGGTCAGGTTGAAGGCCGGGTCGGCGGCGAGGGCCTTGGCGAACTCATCGCGACACGGTTTGCTCCGTTGGCTGACGCAGTGCATGAAAGCCAGGTATTTGTGCGCTTTGGCCTGGTCGCCGGGGGCTTCAAGGCCGAGGGTGAGCGCCGCCTGCAGTTGTCGGGCGGAGGTTTTGTAGGTGCCGTTCTCGTAGCTGGCGATGCCGCTGGCCAGTTCCTGCTGTGCCTTGTCGAGCGGTACCGCCGGCGCGCTGCCGTCCCTGGTGTCCGCGCGGGATTCCTTCGCGGTCCGGGCGGCAGGCGTTTCGCTATCCTTGGTCGTCGGGGCGGAGCAAGCGGCACACAAAAATACCAGGGCAAGCAGGCTCAGGGCACTGCGCAGCGGGGAAGGGTGGAGGGGTGACATCGGCAATGGCTTCATTCGAATTTGTGTTTGATGCGAAGGTTGGCGTCGGCGGCCAGATCGATATTTCGGCGATGCGGCGCGAAGTCGGCATTGCGGATTTCGATGCGGTGCTTGCCCGGCGGCAGCAGCAGTTCGGTTAGTGGCGGCGTGACGCCGGCCATTTTGCCGTCGACATAGACTTCGCCCCACGGGGCGATTGCCAGCCGGATGCGCCCGTTGGCTTCAACCGGGGCGGTGGCGACCGGCGGGACGGCTTCGAGCGGCGCCGTGGCGGTAAGGGCTGCTGGTGCGCTGGCCGGGGGCGGCGTCGACGGTGCCTTGTCCGGGGTTTGTTGCGTCGTGTTCTCCGCTATGGCGGCGGCCAGTTGCGGCTGTTCCGTCGGCTGGCGGAGCAGCCAGCCGGCCAGCACGGCCAGCCCGAGCAGCGGCAGGCCGAAGCGCAGGACGCGTTGCGGCCAGGCTGACCGGGTGGTCTTCCCGGCTTTCAAGGTTTTCAGCGGTACGGTCGCATCGCCGGGCTGTGCCGGGCGGGTCGAGGTAGCGGCGGCCGGCTTCTTCTGGGCCATTTTGGCGAGGCGACGATACTTGCGCAGCGCGCTGGCCATCTCGGCCGCACTCTGGAAACGCTTGTCCGGGTCCTTGGCCAGAGCGCGTGCGACGATGCGGTCGAAACCCTGCGGCAGATTCGGGTGGTAGCTGGAGGGCAGCGGCGGGGCGCTGTTGAGTACCTGATAGAGGATCGCGTTCACATTGTCGCCGGCGAACGGTGGCCGCCCGGCCAGCATTTCGTAGAGCACGACGCCGAGCGAGAACACATCCGAGCGGCCGTCGGCCTTTTGCCCGGTGACCTGTTCCGGCGACATGTATTTCGGCGAACCGAAGGCCGTCCCGGAGACGGTCAGCGAACCGCTCGGGATCAGTGCCACGCCGAAGTCGGCGATCTTCACCGCGCCGTTGTCGAGAACCATGATGTTGGCCGGCTTGATGTCGCGATGCACGACCTCGTTGGCATGGGCGAAAGCCAGTCCGTCGGCGACCTCGGCGGCGATTTCGGCGCAGCGCTCGGCTGGCATGGTCAGGCCCGAATCGAGTATGTCGCGCAGCGTCTGGCCGTTGAGAAACTCCATGGCGATGTAGGCCAGGTCGTCGCTCCGCCCGACGTCGTGGATGGTCACGATGTTCGGATGATTGAGTCGGCCGGCCGACTTCGCTTCGAGGTAGAAACGCTGTTCGAAAGCCTCGGCCTCCTCGCGCGACAGGCCGTTGCAGGCCACCGTCTTGATCGCCACCGTGCGATCGATCAGCGGATCGTGCGCCCGGTAGACGGTGCCCATGGCACCCCGTCCGAGCGTTCCGGTGATTTTGAAGCGACCTAGTTGCGCAAGTGACATCGGGATAGAGGCGGGCGGGGCATGCAAGGACAATGCCGGATATTGGGTTGTTGGGTCGTAGCTGTCAAGAAAGGCGCTCACGATGTGCTATATTTTGCGCCACTTCCCTTCTCCCGCCGGCTTTCCGGTCGAACAGCTTGAATCGCCTCCATCATCGTCTTGAACTTGCCTGCCTGTCCGATACCGGTCGGGTCCGTACGCTCAACGAGGATGCCGTCGCCGTCGATGGCGAGCATGGCATTGCCGTGATTGCCGACGGGATGGGCGGCCACCGTGCCGGCGAGGTGGCCAGCCGCATGGCCCTCGACATCCTGATGGAGCGCTTGCCGGCCAAGATCAGCCAGTTTCGCGCCGGAGCACGGCAACCGATGCCGCTGCAGTTCGCCGAGCAGATCATCGCCGAGGCGAACCGGGCCGTTTACACCGCCGCCCGCCAGCAGACCGGCTGTGCCGGGATGGGTACGACGCTGGCCATGGTCCTTTTGCACGGCCGCAGCATGGCCTTGCTGCACGTCGGCGACTCGCGCATCTACCGCCTGCGCGACGGCCGGCTGCAACTGCTGACGCGTGACGATTCGCTGCTCCACGATCAGGTCGAACTCGGCGTGATCGCCATCGAGGATGCCCGTGAGTCGCACAACCGCCATCTGGTGACCCAGGCCCTCGGCATCGGCCCGAGCGTCTCGGTGCATCTGCAGGAAGAGCGGGTGAGCAGCGGCGATATTTTCCTGTTGTGCACCGACGGCCTGAGCGATCTGGTTGAAGAAGACGATATCGAGCTGATTGTCGATTCGCTGCAGACCAACCTGCCGCTGGCCGCCAGCCACCTGGTCCAGCTGGCCAACGACAATGGCGGCTACGACAATATTTCGCTGGCGCTGGTCCGTGTGCTCGATGGCCAGCCGGCGGTCGCCCGGCCCGGCTGGCTCGCCCGCCTGTTCGGCTGGCTGGCTTCCTAGACTGCGGAGAAACGATCTTGGCCAAACTGGTATTGAGTCTGAACGGCAACCTGCTGAACCAGTATTTTATCGACCAGACCACCCTCAGCATCGGGCGCGACAGCGGCAACGACATCGTCATCAACGATGCGCTGCTCAGCCGCGAACATGCCCGCATCGTCTGCTTCGGCGAGGATCACATCGTCGAGGATCTGGGCAGCAGCAACGGCAGTTCGGTCAATGGCTGTCCGCTGCAGCGGCAGATCCTGCATCACCGCGACGTCATCGAGCTCGGTGCCCACCGGTTGTGCTATCTGAACACGCGCAAGTCGGCCGAGGTCGATCTCGAACGCACGATGCTGATCAAGGCGCTGCCGCAGACCGGCCAGCCAGCGGCCCATGCGCCGGCCTTCGTCATCCCCGCCTTGCGCCCGGCCCGCGCCTTGTGGCCGGAAGGGCGGGTCAAGGTGCTGGCCGGGCAGGGGCGCCATGTGATCGGTGAATGTGTCGGCCTGGATCGCGTCGTCACCACCTTCGGGATTCCCGGGGAGCAGCTCGCCGTGATCAGCCGGCGACCGCTGGGTTATTTTCTGACGCACGTCGAAGGGGCTCGCTTTCCCCGCGTCAATCAACGGGCGATCAATGGCGCGCCCTACGCCTTGAGTGACGGCGACCAGATCGAGGTCGCCGGTTACCGTCTGCACTTCCGTCTCGGCGGGCTTGCCGAACGCGTCTGAAGCCGGGTTTCCCGGTTCGTCAGCGGGGCTCCGGCGAAGTCAATTCAGCCGAAAGACGAGCGGGATGCGGACTGAAGCTTCGATCAACTGATCGCCCCGACGTGCCGGCACAAAGCGCCAGGTTCGAACCGCTTCCATGGCCGCCCGGTCAAGGGCTTCATCGCCGGCGCTGACCGCCAGTTTGACGTCGCGCGCCTCTCCCGCTAGTCCAACCCGCGCTTCGACAATCGTCGTGCCCTCGCTTCCCCGACGGCGAGCCGAGGGCGGATAGGCCGGTGGCTGATTGGCCAGGTAGGCCGCGTCAAACCGGGGCAGTTCCAGAGGGGCGGGTGCCGCCGAGGCGACGGCGCCTGCCGGCAAGGGGCCGTCAAGGACCGGAACATCCGCCCCGGAACTGGTGGGCAAGGCCGCTGCCGACGGCCCGGCGCTTGTCAGGCGTGGCGCGGCATTGGCCATTCGCCGGCTGTTCTGCTCCGACATGTCTGGCTGCCGCTCCCGGACGACAGGACGGGAAGGCGACGCCGGCATAGCCGCCTGGTTCGGCGCAGTTCCCAAGCTGGCTGTCAGGACGGGCAAAGTGCGGACGGCTTGCTCCGGAGCGTGCACGGCCACCGCCATCCCCAAGTGAAGGGCGGCGGAGGCACATAGGGCAAGGCGTAGCGTGGATGCCATCAAAACAGGTAGGACAGGGTCAGGCGCAGGCTGCGCGGCTCCGTGGGGTGCACGTGACGGTCGGAAGCGGGGGCTGTTTCACCGGGCAACTGCGAGTCGTACCAGTACTCGATGTCGCTCACCTTGCGGTCAAACAGGTTATAGACGTCCACAGCCAGCCTGGTCTGCCGGTCGAACTTGTAGCCCAGGCGCAGGTTGGCCAGGGTAGAAGCAGAGGAACGTACCGAGTTGTTCTCGATCAGCGGGCGCGGACCAAAGTAGCGCAAGCGCAGCGCCCCGTACCACGGGCCGATGTCATCGACGGTCATGCCCAGATTGGCGGTGGTGGTGACGGCGCCGGGAATATGGTCGCCGGTCGCATCGAAATCACGGAAGCGGGCCTGCGACCAGGAAAAATCGGCATCGATGGCCAGCCAGGCGGTCGGTGTGTAGAGATTGGTCCATTCCAGCCCCCGGCGGCGGGACGGCCGGGAGGGCTCGGTCGTTCCGGCATCGCCGACGAACAGCAGTTCGGACGCGGCGTCGAGTTGCCACAAGGAGAGCGTCGTCTGCCAGCCGGCCAGCGGCTCGCTGCGAATGCCGACTTCGTGGCCCTTGGTGCGAACCAGCGGCTTGACCCGATCGGCCGGTGTCACGCCATCGGCCGGGTCGACCTGGATGGTGGTGCCGCGAGCGTCGTTGGAGTGAAAGCCATGACCGTAGCTGAGGTAGAGCTCGCTGTTGCGCCATGGCCCGAAAATCAGGGAAAACTTCGGGGTCAGCATCTGGTCGCTGGCTTTGCCCGAATTGGCAGCCAGATTGGAGTTGACCTTGAAGTTGGCCGTGTCGCCCCGCAGCCCGCCAATGGAACGCAGCCAGGGCAGCCAGCGGATCTCGTTCTGGGCCCACAGGGCAAGGCTGGTCTGGCTGATGTCGTCTTCCCGCACGGTACTCAGGACGTTCCTTGACTGGGTGGCGTAGAGGGCGACCGGATTCAAACGGTCATGTCGCCCCTGAATTCCGAACGAATTTTCTACATCGAGGCCGCCCCAGCGGCTGAAGATGGCGTGGGATGCGGCGAAGCCGGCGGCTTGACGGCGCTCCGACTGCTTGAACTGGTCACCCGTGGCGCAACTGCCGGTAGCCGCGATGTCATTCAGGCAATACTGAAAGTTGGACCACAGGTCGAGGCCGGACCTCAGCCACCAGACGTTGGCCTTGCTCTGGCTGTCCTGGCCGCGCGTCGCCCATTCGCCAGACATGCTGTAGCGATAGGTTTCACCGCCCGTCGTCGGGTCCAGGCTGCCGAAACGATTGACCAGGCCGCTGTCGATCGCCCGTTGCGCGACTTGGTCGGTCGATGTCCAGGTGCCGCGATAGGCCATGCCGGTCACCGAGAAGCCATCGTTGCGACTGCCCTGGCTATAACTCAGGACGCCGTTGAGCTTGCGGTAATTCTCGTGGACTTCCCAGGGGCCGTCGTTGTGGAACCACTCGAGGGCATAGAGCAGATTGCCGTTGCCGATGGTCGGCGACCCGGCCAGCAGACTGCGGGCATAGCCGTGCTGGCCGACAGTAATCTGCCCCAGCGTGCCGTCGAGCTTGCGGACATAGTCGATATGGGCCGTCCCGGCTGACGAAAAGTCGCCCTCTTCGGCGTAATAGGGGCCCTTGCGGAAGCGCATCCGGTCGACGAGTTCGGGGATCAGGAAATTCAGGTCGGTATAGCCTTGGCCATGGGCATGACTGGGCATATTGACCGGCATGCCGCCGACGGAGGTGGCGAAGTCGGTGCCGTGGTCGAGGTTGAAGCCGCGCAGGAAATACTGGTTGGCCTTGCCGTCCCCGGCGTGCTGGGTAACGATCAGGCCGGGCACCATTTCGAGCACCTCGCCCGGTCGCAGTATCGGAACGGCTTGCAGGCGCTGGCTGGAGACCACGCCTTCGCTGCCGGCCGCCGCCTCGCCCAGCAGATTCTCGCTGCTGGCGCGCACCTCCACTGGCGACAGGAGTTTGGCTTCGTCCGCCCAGGCGCAGAGGCAGAGCGACGCGGTGTATGAAATGAAAAAAAATCGTCTTAATCGCATCGTTAAAAAAAACCGGTTGTCCGGCCCTCCTGGTTCGTCTGAATTTTCAATTCAATCTGGTGCAACCGCCACCGGATTGAATCCAACAACTAGTTCGTCATCCGCCATACCGGACAACTTGGCTGTGATTTCCTTCATCTCGTCGCTCCGCCCAGCTCGTGCAAGGCCTGTGCCGCTTCCGGGCGGGCCGGCTGGGCCTGCTGCAGATCATGCAGCAGGGCGCGGGCAGCGGCGACATCGACGCGACTCAGGGCGCCGGCCATGCGCAGCAGCGGATCGTAGGCGGGACGGAAGTCGGGGCTGGTGCGCAGGATGGCAAGCAGCGGTTCGCGCACCTGCCCCAGCATGCGCCGCACATCCGCCATCGGCTGGACATTGCGACCCGCTTCGATGAAGCGATTGCGGGCGGCCCAGTAGGCCGCCAGGCGGGTGGTCTCGGCGGATTCGCGAGGCGCGGCGAGGAGTTCGTCGGGGCTGATCTCGAGTTCGTGCAGCAAGGCGATCAGCCGATCGCGGGGCAGCGAGTCGGGCGCATAGGTGAGGCGGGGGGCGCGATAGGCAACGACCGGATGGTCGTCGGTATTGAGCGGGGCGTTGCCGGCAAAGCGGGTGAGGCTGCCCGGGCCGGCGATGAAGCTGCCGAGCAGCGCCAGCTCGTCGTTGATCCCGAAAGCCAGTGGATTGAGCGACGTCGCCGTAGCGGCCAGCCGTTGGCGAACCTCGGTCAGATCGATCGGCGCGCCATCCTGGCGGGCGACCAGTCCGATAACCGGGGTTTCCAGGCTGTTGGTGGCCAGTATCGCCCAGCTGTTCGGATAAACGCTCTGGAAGGCGCGAACGATGCTGCGCAGTGTGTCGAGGTCGAGTTGATGCAGGGGCAGCCACTGGCAGAACAGCCCCCCGGGCGCCAGCCGGTCGTGAACGGCGCGGAAATGTTCGACGGTATAAAGCGATCCGGAGCCGCTGCGCGCCGGATGGAAGTTGTCCGAGACGATCAGGTCGTAGCTGGCGCGGCTGGTGCGGACGAAACGCCGGGCGTCCGCAGTCATCAAGTGCAGGCGGGCCGGATCGCCATCGATCATGCGGGTGAAGTGGGCCGAGGCGTCGATGACCTCGGGCAACAGTTCCACCGCATCGACCTCAAGCTGAGGGTCGCCGGTGGCCGAGTAGGCGGTGATGCCGGTACCCAGTCCGAGAAAGAGGGCGCGCCGGGGCGCCGGGTGAAGGAGCAGCGGCAGTATGGCCTGGCGGGCATCGGCGAGCCGGGTGGCGCTACTGCCCTCCTGTTGCCGGTTGTTGATGTGCAGGCGATCGACGCCGTTGGCGTCCTCGACGATGCTCACCGTTGCCAGCGGTCCCTCGACATGACTGAGCAGTCGGCCGCCTTCGGGAATGTCGATGATCGCCAGGGAAGGCGCCAGCACGGCCAGGGTCAGCGCTGCGCCGGCGGTCGGCCAATGCGATGGCGCGGCCCAGGCGCGCCGAGTCGACAGGGCAAGATAGCCGGCAACGACGAGCAGGAGCACGAATTTTGGTCCAAGCGGCAGCAGCAGGACGCCGAACAGCGGGGGGGCGATGGCGGCGCCCAGCGTATTGACGCCAAGGGCGCGGGCAAAACTGATGCCGGCAGCCCTTGCCGCGGTGCCGAGATGGCTGAAGAGGGCGCCCATCGCGATGGTCGGGAGCAGGAAGGCCGCAATCGCCAGCATGGTTTCGGCGGCCAGGGCGGCCGCCATGCCGTTGCCCAGAATGTTCAGGGCAGCGGCCTTCAATGTTTCGGCGGCGGCCAGGCTCAGGATGCCTAGCAGGCAGGCTGCTGCCAGCCCGCGCAGCAAGCGGTCGCGTAAGCGGTCCATGCCGATTGCCTGGCAGCGCGGCAACCAGCGGTCATAGGCGGCGGCGCCAAGCGCCGTGCCAACCAGATACACCGCCAGCAGAATGGCGAAGGTGTAAACGGTATTTTCCGCGACCTGGCTGAGCACCCGGACGACCAGTACCTCGTAGCCAATGCCGAGCAGGCCGGTGGCGGCGAGCCAGAGCAAGGCCCCGCTTGCTTTCGCCGTCTGGGTTGCCGGGGCGCGGCAGTCGGGTTCGGCAAAAAGCTTCATCGCCAGTACGGCGCAAAGCAGATTGAGCAAGGCGCAAAAGCCCGCGGTGATGATCAGGCCGACGGCCGGGATTAGCCAGAAGGCAGCACCGAGTACGCCGAGCACCGCGCCCAAGGTGTTGCCGGCGTAGAGCGCCGCGATCGGCGTGCCTTGCCCGGCCATCCTGGCCAAGACCCGCTCCATGGCTGGCAGCGTCGCGCCCATCGGTGCGGTGGCCGGCAACAGGAGCAGGAAGGTGCCGAAGAAAGCCACCGCCCAGTGCCAGGCCGGCGATGGTTGGGCGCCGATCAGATCGAGAAGTGATCCGCTGATCGGCCCCAGCAGGAAGACCAGCGCCAGGCTCCACAGGCCGATGGCCGCTTCGCAGCCGGCATACCAGCGCGCTGGCCGGGCACTGCCCTCGATACGCGGGCCAAGCAGCAAGGCGCCGAGGGCCAGGCCGCCGAAAAAAGCAGCGACGACGGCCAGCACGGCCGCCGATTCGTGGCCCAGCCATAGCGCACTTTGCTGTGTCCAGACGATCTGGTAGCCGAGCGCGGCGCCGCCGGACGCCACCATGAGGACGAGCGCCAGACCTCGGCGGCTGCCCGGCTGGGCGGCCGCAAGGGGCGCCGCGGCGGTTGGCGCGGCGGCCGGGGCAGCTTGGGCTTCAGCCACTAAACGAAACCTTGTAGCCCCAGGAATCGAGATGGGTCGGAATCGCGTTGAATGGCATGGTCATGCGCCGGCCGCCCTGGTTGGCGGGAACGGCATGCATCAGAAAGCTCGGGAACATCACCAGATCGCCGGGGTCCGGCTGGGGACTGATCCATTTTTCGGCGTTGTAGGGGCCGACGGCAATGCCGGCGTGATCGTTCTTGAAGGAAAAGTCGACGCCACCCGGCGACTTCATGAACACCGTCCGCGAGTCGGGGTGGGTCGGCGTCAGGTACACAACGCCCGAGATGAAGCTGTTGGCGTGGTTATGCATGGCCTGGCGGCCGCCATTGTCCATGACATTGACCCACATTTCCTTCAGTGACCACCCCAGGCGCTCGCCGAACAGTACGGCGCCGAACTCGCTCAACTGGGGGGAGATCAGCATGGCGGCCTCGACCAGCAGCGGGCTGTCGCCTGGTTGCAGCATTGCCGTGTGGGTCAGGTTGGTGGAAGAGTTGTTCTCCTGATCGGCCACCGTGCTGAAATGTTTGATCAATCCGGCGAGCAGCTCAGGGCCGAGCAGGCCAGGTACCCGCATGATGGGCGTGGGAAAAATTCCGATGATTTCGTGCATGGCGAAGGTGGCTTGGGAAAAGGGTTCTGAGGGGGACGGACCCCAAGAATTCTTTATTTTATGCACGGCGATGTGACATCCCGATGACTGCCAAAGCGCAACTTGATTGTGTATTGAGTCGTCACAAAATTTTCACGGTGACTCCTTAGACTGCCTCGCATCGACAAATTGTGGCGCTACTCGCCGGGTCCGCTAAACCGGCTGCGTCGGATCATAAAGGGTGAATCCAATGAGCATTTTGAATTACCGGCGCGACTTCCTCCGCGCCAGTCTGGCGATGTGCGCTTCTGTTGCCGTACCTTCAGCGCGGGCCTGCGAGTTTTTTACCTCCACCTTACGCATTACCCATCCATGGACCCGGGCTTCGGCGCCGGGGGCTACGTCCGCCTTGCTGTGCATGAAGATCGACCAGGTGATTGAAGCCGACCGTTTGATCGGAGTCGAAACGCCGGTGGCGAATGGTGTGGAACTGGTTATCGACGGTGCTGTATCCCGCCTGAATCTGCCCATCCCCAAGGGGCGGGAAATCAACCTCGGTGAGGCCGGCGTGATCGTTCGGCTGGTGGATCTTAATCATCCCTTGCTGATTGCCCGGACCTACCCCCTCGCGCTTGTTTTCGAGAAAAGCGGCAAGGTGGATGCCGAGTTGAATGTCGATTACATGGACCAGGCACCTCCTGTCCGAGGGTGAAAAAATCCGACGGGTAGTCCGAAAGGCCTAGCTGCCTATCGTCATGGTGTCATTTGGCTTTCATAAGATGAACGTGGGGGAATGCCGCCCACGATGCAAACGAACCTCGACAACTGCACACAGATAATAGGAGCATGTTCAATGAACTGCAGATTTAGCAAGAAACCGCTGGTCCTGGCTGTCGCCACGGTCCTTGGCGGTCTCACCATGATTGCGGCGCCGCAAGTCGCCTTTGCCGCCAAGGCAGCCGGTACTTATGCAACCGGCGACTTCCACAACCACACGACCTGTTCTGACGGTTCGATCTCGATGCAGAAACTGGTCAAGAAAGTGACCGACAAGGTTGATACGCCGTGGGGTCTGGACTGGTTTGTCCAAGCCGGCCACGGCGGCACCGGCAACCGCAACTGTACGCTGGTGGAAGACGACACCCTGAGCACCGATGCCTATCCGTTTGTCTCGGGTACCGGCCCGACCACCACCTGGACCGCCAGCATCGGCGCTGGCGCAATCAAGGGCAACAACGGGGCGAGCAGCGGCAATATGTGGCGTTGGCAATCCATCCAGGAGTTTCAATATCCGTTGATCGAGTACCTGGCCACCGTCAAGAACCTGCCGTTGTTCATCGGTATGGAATCGGTCGTTGCCGGTCACGAGCACACCTCGATGTCGGTAATCACCGGCCAGATGCCGGATGCGCTGGATTTTGCCTCGATGCCCACCACGCCGGGCGGCCAGACCTTCGCCTCGGCAGTGGGTAACGCGACCGCCCTGGCTCAGTGGTCTTACTGCTTTGACCGCGGCGATACCGACACCAGCCGTGGCGCCGGCAACAACTGGAACTGCTCGGTCACCGGCAGTGCCAACGCCAGCGATGCCAACTGGAATGCCACCGCGCAGAAGCTGACGGGCAACAACGGCAACGCCGGTCACATGAAAACGGTTGAAGCGCTGAAATGGATGAAGGAATTCCATCCGAACGCCAGCTATTACGTGCCGGCTCACCTTGAGCGCGCCGGCCCGTTCAACCCGAATGGCTCCAATGGTTTCAACATTGAGCACCTGCGCAATTTCAATAACGCGGCTCCGAAGACCGCCTTTGGCTTCGAGACTCAGCCAGGCCACGGCGCGTCGGCGAATCGCGGCGAATATCAGGTCAATCGCAACACCTTCGATGGCGTCAAAGTGGACTCCGTCGGCGGCACGACCTACGGCGGTACCGGCGTCTACGGCGCCCAGGTTGGCGGGGTGTGGGATGCGCTGCTCGGCGAAGGTCGCAACTGGTGGTTCTTCGCCAGCTCCGACTGGCATAACCGCGGCAGCTTTGGTCCGGACGACCGTCGCTCGACCCAGGACTTCTATCCGGGCGAATACCAGCGTACGGCGGTCATGGTCCGTCATGGTGCCGACAAGCTGCGTCCGCAGACCATTGTCGATGGCCTGCGGACCGGCAATGCCTACTCGGCCAGCGGCCAGTTGATCGACCGCATGGCTTTCGTTGCCTGTGCCTCTTACCCCGGCGTTGGCAACCGTACCAACTCCGCGGTTGAAACGCTGGCCAAGGATGCAGTGCTGGACAACACCGACATCGACGTGGCCGGCTGCGCGACGATGGGCGAGAAGCTCAAGGTCCGTCCGGGTGCCGAAATCGTTGTCGCCATCGTCGTTCGCGATCCGGACGGTAGCAACTATTCGCCCTACACCTTCAGCAACCCCTCGCTGAAGCAAATCGGTATCGATCAGCCGCTGAACAAGCCGGTCCTCGATCACGTCGATGTCATCCGTGGCCTGGTCACGGGTTACAAGACGCCCGGTGCGGCCGACTATTCGGGTGAATGGCCGCGTAACACCAACTGGCTGAAAACCGATGGCACGACGGCCGATTTGTCGGCTGTGCCGGCCGCGGCGAAGAATCTTTCGGCAGCGATCATGAAGACTTTCGACAAGGGTGCCTGGGCAACGGTCCAGGGCCATCCCGAGTACAAGTCGATGGTCTTCCGTATTCCGGCCGTGCAGGCTTCGCAGTACATCCGTCTGCGCGGCACCAACCTGCCGGCTGCCGTGCCTTTCGAGACCGATGCCAGCGGCAATCCGCTGTCTGACCTTTACACCAATGCCGGCGACCGGAGCAAGCTGAGCATTCCCTGCACCGCGGTGCATAGCACCGGCAACCAGTTCGACGGTTGCCCGGATCACCTGGTCACGGCCACGACCGGCTCGCCCATCGCCGGCCAGAAGGCTGTGTCGTACGACGTGGCCGCCTGGTCCGACCTGTGGTTCTACAGCAACCCGATCTACGTCGAGGTTACTGGCAAGACCGTGGTCGCCGGCGTCAAGTAAGGCATTTGCGCAAGTACTCCCGGGACGCCGCACGGCGTCCCAATTGGAATACCTCTTGATTTAGGAGTAACAACATGAAGTTGAATTTGATCTCGGCCCTGGTTGCCGGTCTTTTTGTCGCCGCCCCGGCCTTTTCGGCCAACAACAGCATCACGCTCGATTTCGAAGGTCCGGCAAGCTTTGATTCGATTGGCGATTATTACAGCGGTCTGGGTGTTAACTTTGGTCTTGACGCCCTGGCGTTCCAGCAGGCCGATATGGTCGACTTTTCCAATCTGCCGTCGGGCACTGGCGTGATGTCTGCCGTCGGGGCCGATGCCGCTCTTAATTTTGCTGCCGGTTTCTCCAGCGCATCGTTCTATTACTCTTCGAGCGAAGCCGCGACGGTTGGCGTTTATTCCGGCCTGAATGGCACCGGTACGCTGCTCGGCAGTTTCATCCTGTCGAACAACGCTACTCTCGGTTGTTCCAACTCGGCTTTCTGTAACTGGACCCAGTCTTCCCTGGCCTTCAACGGAGTTGCCCATTCGATCGCCTTCGGCGAGGCCACCTACGTTGCCGGTTTCGATAACGTGACCGTCGCCGCCGTGCCGGAACCCAGCGAAGCGCTGATGCTGGCCCTTGGTCTTGGTCTGGTTTCCCAGGTCGTGCGGCGTGTTCGTCGCGAGAAAGCCAGCGTCTGAGCGTAATGCCCTGACGTTTGCGTTTGCGGACGCCGCGTCATTGTGCGCGGCGTCCTCTTTTCATTGTCACTTATTACCATCGTTTTTGCCGGACCCCGAGATACCCGATGAACCACACCTTGAGCAAGCCTTTGCCGACATCCGCCCGTGAAGAATATGCACCCACCGCCCGCCAGCATGGATTGACGCGTTGGTTGCGCGAACCCTTGCTGCATTTTCTCCTGCTCGGGGCGCTGCTCTTCGCAGTAGACCACGTCGTCAATGGCCGGGTGGACGATCCGCACACGATCCGTGTCGATGCCAGTGTCGATGAGCAGGCCATTCAGGTGTTCAAGGCGGCGCGCGGCCGGGAGCCGAACGAAGAAGAACTTTACGCCTTGCGCAAGGTCTGGCTGGACAACGAGGTCCTCTACCGCGAAGGTCTGGCGCTTGGCGTGGACAAGGGTGATCCGGCCATCCGTGAACGGGTGATCTTCAAGGCCTTGAGCGTTGTCGATTCCAACGTCAAATTGCCGCCTTTCGATGACAACCTGCTGCGCGAGTGGTTCGAGAAACATCGCGCCAAGTACGATGAGCCGGCCCGCTTCGATTTGCAGGAGGCGGTGCTGGTCGGAGACAGATCGGAAGCCGCCGTGCGCGCTTTCGTTGAAACCCTGCGCAAGGGCACGGCCGGCGAGTTGAATGCTGGCCTGCGGGTTTTCAAGGGGCGGCCCCGCTCGAATATCGTTCAGAGCTATGGCGACGAATTCGCCAAGGCGCTCGAGCAGTCGTCATCCCGCGAGTGGGTTGCGCTGCCGACGCGCGATGGCTGGCGAGCCGTCCAACTGGTCTCCATTTCCCAGCCCCGGCCGGCGAACTTTGAAGCGCTGCGTAACGTGGTCATGCAGGACTGGACCGATGCCACGATGGCTGAGCAGCGCACGGCGGCCGTGCGCGGGCTTGCCAGGAAGTACATCGTCAAGCTTGAACCGGTGGCGAAATGAATCTCTGGCGTCGGGTTTTCTTCCTGATTACGCTGGCCATCGCGTCGAGCGCCGCAGTCGCGCATGAAATGACGATGGCCGAGATGGAACTGCGCCAGTTGTCGCGCACCGAGTTCCAGTGGCAATGGACGGCGAGCGGCAACCGCCCGGCCGGCGAGGAAATGACGCCGGTCTGGCCGGAAGGCTGCAGCGAGGAGCGCGAGAACAATCTGGTGCGCTGCAGCGAAGCCGCGCTGGGCGGCAAGATGAGCATCAAGGGCATCGGCAAGAGCTATTCGGCGGCGATGATCAAGTTCTACTGGCTGGACGGCCAGTCGCGGGCTTACACCGTTTCCGGCAGCCAGCCGAATCTTCGCCTTTACGCTGCGGCGGACGACGATGCACGGGGCGGTCCCTGGACCTATCTGCACCTCGGTATCGAACATATCCTGCTCGGCGTCGATCACCTGTTGTTCGTCCTTGGGCTGCTGCTGATTGTTGGCCGGCGCTGGATGCTGGTGAAGACCATCAGCGCTTTCACCGTGGCACACAGCATCACCCTCGGTGCGGCCACCTTCGGCATTGCGCACGTTGCTCCCTTGCCGCTCAATGCCTCGATCGCACTATCGATTCTCTTCCTGGGTCCGGAGATCGTGCGCTGCTGGCGCGGCGAGACGAGTTTCACGATCCGGCACCCCTGGGTCGTCGCCTTCGCTTTCGGCTTGTTGCATGGCTTCGGCTTTGCCAGCGGGTTGGCTCAGCTCGGTCTGCCCAGCGAAGAAATTCCGCTGGCCTTGCTGCTCTTCAACGTCGGCGTCGAAATCGGCCAGCTTGGTTTCGTCATTGGCATCCTGATGCTGGCGCGCGCCTTCCGCTTGACCGAAATGCACTGGCCGAAACTGATGGAGCGCTTGCCCGGCTATGTCGTCGGGACGCTGGGCGCCTTCTGGACCATCCAGCGGGTGGGCATGTTGCTGCGGAGTGTTATATGAGATCCGGCATGAAGCATTGGCAAGAACATTCAGCACTGCTCGTCGCGCTGCTGTTGCTCGGCCCGGCGAGCGCGCTGGCGCATCAGGATACGGGCCAGGCGGCCGGCTTTGTTACCGGTCTGCTGCACCCGGTTTCCGGGCTCGACCACGTGCTGGCGATGGTTGCCGTGGGACTCTGGGGCGCCGTGCTCGAAGCACCGGCGATCTGGGTCCTGCCGGTTGCCTTCCCGGTCGTGATGGCCTTTGGCGGCCTGTTGGGCCTGCTCGGTGTACCGCTTCCCGGCGGCGAGATCGGCATCGCGCTTTCAGCCGTCGTGCTCGGAGCAGCGGTACTTGCCGAACTGCGTCCGCCGCTCTGGGTGGCGACCATCATCGTCGCATTTTTCGCCATTTTCCATGGTCACGCGCATGGTCGCGAGTTGCCCGACGGGACCAGCGCACAGCTCTACAGCCTGGGTTTCGTCATGGCCACCGGTCTGCTGCACGCGGTCGGCATTATGTTTGGCCTGGCGCATCGCTGGTCAGCCGGGCGTCAGGCCGTGCGCGCAGCGGGCGGCGGCGTCGCGCTGGCCGGGCTGTTCTTCCTGTGGAGGGCGGTCGCATGAGGCGCGTCGTTGGCCGAATCGTTTTAGCGCTGGCGGGGGTCGCGGTGGCCTTGCCGGTCAATGCTCACCTCGTCGAGACTGGCTTTGGCGAGTTTTATGATGGCATCGCCCATGTTGCGGTAACCCCCTCCGACCTGCTGGTCGTCGTCGCCTTGGCCTTGCTGGCCGGTCAGCGGGGCATTGTCGCGGCGCGTTATGCCGTGTTCGCCCTGCCCATCGCCTGGTTCGTTGGCGGTTTTATCGGTGCGCGTTGGCCGGCGCTGGCGGCGATGCCTTTGCTCACCACGCTGACCTTCGGTGTGGCCGGCGCCTTGGTCGCCCTCAACTTCAAGCTGCGGCAGCTTGGCGTTGCCGCGCTGGCGATCGGTGCCGGCGTGGTGCACGGCCTGGTCAATGGCGCGACCATGGCGCCCGCCGGGGCCAGCAGCCTGGCCCTGGGCGGCGTGGTCAGCGCCATATTCTGCGTGACGGCGATACTCTCGGCCGAAGTCTGTGCCTTGCCCAAGGGCTGGCCGCAAATCGTCGTTCGCGTCGCCGGCAGCTGGATCGCCGCCGCAGGTCTGCTGATGATCGGCTGGCTTTCGGTGTCCTGAGGCGGCTGCCCGGGCCGTAAGGTTCGAGTTTGCCGAGAGCGAGCGGCAAATGCCGTTGACCCGGCGCCCGGATGCTCACGATAATCGGCGGATGCCTGATACCCACTTACCCAATCGTCGTTCCAGCGCTGAGCAAAGCCGGCTGGAAGCGGTGCTGCGCGAGATGTTCGAGCACCGCATCTGTTTCAACGAAGTCCTTGGCCTGCAGGTCGCTTCTTTCGAGCCGGCCGCGCCGGCGCTCAGTTTTGCCATGCGTCCGGAGTTGATCGGCCATTATCTGCATGGCCGTCTGCATGGCGGGGTGATCGCCGCCTGTCTCGATACGGTGGCCGGCTTTGCCGTTACCGTCGCCATCGCCGAGAAATTCAACAGCGAAACGGCCGATCAGGTCGCCCAGCGCTTCGGCCGCCTCGGCACCATCGACCTCCGCACCGATTATCTGCGCCAGGGCATCGGCAAAAAATTCACGGCCACCGGCTGGCTTACCCGCCTCGGTGGCCGTATCGCCTCGGTGCAGATGAAGCTGGAAAACGAAACCGGCTTGCTGATCGCCACCGGCAGCGCTTCCTACGTCATCAGCTGAATCCCGCCGGGGCGGGCCGCTTAGAGAATCGGCAGGCCCTGCTGCTCGCCACGCTCGTAGACGACGTTGGCGCGGCCGACGATCAATGGGTCGAGGTTGCCGATCCGGTTGGTGTCCTTGTTGGTGTACGGCAGCTTGTGCAGCACGTAGCGCATGGCATTGAGCCGCGCCCGTTTCTTGCAGTTCGACTTGATCACCGTCCACGGCGCATCGGCCGTATCGGTGTGGAAGAACATCGCTTCCTTGGCCTTGGTGTAGTCGTCCCACTTGTCGAGCGAGGCCATGTCGATCGGCGACAGCTTCCACTGCTTGAGCGGATGGACCTTGCGCTCGCCGAAACGCCGGCGTTGCTCTTCCTGGCTGACCGAGAACCAGAACTTGATCAGGTGGGTACCATTGCGCGCCAGCATGCGCTCGAATTCCGGCGCCTGGCGGACGAATTCGGCGTATTCGGCTTCCGAGCAGAAGCCCATGACCCGTTCGACGCCGGCCCGGTTGTACCAGGAACGATCGAACAGCACGATTTCGCCGCTGGTCGGCAGATGCTCGACATAGCGCTGGAAGTACCATTGGCCGCGTTCGATATCGCTTGGTTTTTCCAGCGCGACGACGCGGGCGCCGCGCGGGTTCAGGTGTTCCATGAAGCGCTTGATGGTGCCGCCCTTGCCGGCCGCGTCGCGGCCTTCGAAGAGGATCACCACCTTCTGGCCGGTTTCCTTGACCCAGGCCTGCAGCTTGAGCAGCTCGACCTGCAGGCGGTATTTCTGCCGCTCGTAATTGCGGCGCTGCATCAGGTTCTTGTACGGGTAGCCGCCGTCGCGCCAGTCCTTGACCAGCTCCTCATCCGGGCTGGCGGGCAGGTGATCGGCGACGACACCCTGCTGTTTGAGCAGGTCGCGCAGTAAAGCCACCGACTCCTTGGTCGGCATGCCGGCGATCACGTCGCGCATGGCGCCCAGTTTCGTCTCTTCGGCACCGGCCACTGCGCCATTCACGGAAAATTCTTCAATGCCGCTGGCGCTCGAGGTCGGGGCGATATCGCCGCGGGCGACGGCGCGCTGACGGGATGCCGGCTTTTTCGCGGCGGCGGCCGGCGGGGTAGTCGTTGTTTTTTTCCTGGTAACCATGCCTTCTCTCCATCCTCGGGTGCGAAGGTTTCATTTCACGGCAAAGGTGCAGCCTTGTCTACTCCAGCAGTTCGACCGGGATCACGGCGCGCAGCACGGTCTGGGTTTCGCCCCGGCGGACGCGGTTGGTCAGCCACCACAGGGCGCCTTTCTTGATGCTCCAGTCGGTTTCGTGGCCGGCCAGGAGCAGCGCTGCGAGGCGGCCGAGCGAAGGCTGGTGACCGATCAGCAACACCGAGCCGGTGGCCTGGGGCCAGCCGGACGCGGCGATCAGTTCGGAGACGCAGGCTTCGGGACCGATCTTGCGCTGGGTCTCGAAAGGCAGCTTGAGCGCCTCGGCGGTCTGTTGCGTCCGGATCGCCGGGCTGGCGATGATGCGCAGATCCTTGGGCTGATGGGCATGGATCCAGGCCGCCATGATCCGCGCCTGTTTCTGGCCGCGCTCGGTCAGGCGCCGCTTCAGGTCATCTTCGCCATCCTCGGCTTCGGCATGGCGCCACAACAACAAATCCATCGCTCTGTCTCCGGAAAAAGCCGGCATGGTGACCTCCGATTGTTACCGCAACATTGCCGGATTATAGGTTGCGCTGCGCCGGCCAAGGGCCGCTCGCGTCCGGCCCGCTCTAAGGGTTTTCCCGCGGTCTCTTGCCAAGGGGCGGAAATCGCCGAATACTCGCAAAGCCGGTGGGCGACTCAAAAAAATATGGCCTCCGGCTTTCGGCTGAATTTATCGAACGCTGAACGGATGGAGACAATCATGACGCTAGCAGCCAAGGTGCGGACGCACAAACTTTCCCCTAATGCCGGCCTGTGCGCGGCCGGTTTCAACCTGATCGGCGCCGATTCGCCGGCGATCGAGGCGATGACCGATTTTTCCCGGGTCAATGCGGTGACCATCGCGGCCGGCGCCTCGCTGGCCGAGGCCAACGCCCGGATGATTTCGCGCGGCGTGCGGCTGCTGCTGGTGAGTGCCGGCGATGAGCAGATCGACGGGCTGATTTCGGCGCGCGACCTTCTCGGCGAGCGGCCGATGCAACTGGCCCAGTCGCGCGGCGGCAAGCGTGATGAGCTGACGGTGCGCGACCTGATGGTGCCGGCGGCCAGCATCGACACGCTGTATCTCAACGAAGTGCTGAACGCCCGCGTCAGCGATATCCTCGAGGCGCTGAAAAGCCTCGGGCGGCAGCACATCATGGTCGAGGACATCGACCCGGCCAGCGGTCAGCCGCGGCTGCGCGGCGTCTTCTCGGCGACGCAGATCGGCCGGTTGCTCGGCGTGCCGGTGCTCGGCTTCGATCTGCCTCAGACTTTCGCCGAAATCGAAGCGGCGCTCGCCAATTGATCCCGGTTCCGAACGGCCGTCCGGCGCGGGAAGACTTGCGGGAGCTGGCGGAGCAATCGCTGCTCGCGCATTTCGCCGATGTCTGCGAAGGGACGATCATCGTCGATGGCGCGGCCAACGTCGTCTGGATGACCGACCGTTATGCCCACCATCTCGGCATCGCCGATCCGCTGGCGAGCATCGGCCGGCCGGTCGAGGAAGTCATTCCGAACAGCCAGATGCGTCAGGTGATCGAAAGCGGGCGGCCGATCATGCTCGACATCATGGATTTCGGCCAAGGGGCCTTCGTCGTCACCCGGCTGCCGCTGCGCGATGCGGCGGGGCAGGTGGTCGGCGCCGTCGGCTTCATGCTCTACGACGACCCGCGTCATCTGGCGCCGGTGTTTTCCCGTCACCAGCGTCTGCGCGCCGATCTGGCCGAGGCCGAGCGCAAGCTGGCCGAAGCCCGGCGCACCAAGTACACCTTTTCCAGTTTCGTCGGTATCGGGCCGGCCTGTAGCGAGCTCAAGCTGGCGGCCCGGCGGGCGGCCCGCACCACTTCGTCGGTGCTGATCCTCGGCGAAACCGGCACCGGCAAGGAATTGCTGGCCCAGGCGATCCATGCCGCCAGTCCGCGCGCCAGCGGGCGTTTCGTCGCGGTGAACATCGCCGCCGTGCCGGAAACCCTGCTCGAAGCCGAGTTCTTCGGTGTCGCCGCCGGCGCCTATACCGGGGCGGATCGCCGCGGGCGGGTCGGCAAGTTCAAGCTGGCCGATGGCGGCACCCTCTTCCTTGACGAGATCGGCGACATGTCGCTGGCCTTGCAGGCGAAGTTGCTGCGCACCTTGCAGGAGCACGAGTTCGAGGCCGTCGGCTCGAACCGGCTGGAGACCGTCGATGTCCGGGTGATCGCGGCGACCAGCCGCAATCTCGAACAGATGGTGGCGGCCGGCAGCTTCCGCGCCGATCTCTATTACCGGCTCAATGTCATTACCCTGAAGACGCCGTCGCTGCGCGACCGGCCGGAGGATTTTCCGCTGCTCGCCGAGCACCTGGTGGACCACATCTGCCGGCACCAGGGCATGCCGGTGCACGGCATCACCCCGGCCGCCATCGAGCGGCTGCGTCTGCACGACTGGCCGGGCAATGTGCGCGAGCTGTCGAACGTGCTGGAGCGGGCGCTGTTGATGTCGGACGCCTACCTGATCGATGCCGTCGATCTCGATCGCTTGATGCCGGCCGTCAACGTCCCTCCGGCGCCTGATGCGGCGAGTGGCGGCGGCATGGCCGAGGCGGTGGCGCAGGCCGAGCGCGAGGCGATCCGGCTCGCCCTCGGGCATGCGCACGGCAACAAGGCGCAGGCGGCCCGCCTGCTCGGCATTTCCCGGGCGGCGCTGTACGAGAAGATTGCCGTGCTGGGAATCTTGACGGCGGCCTGAGTGTCTGCCAGGCCGGACAGCATGTCCGCCCGGGCAGACGCAATGGCGAGGGGCGGCCGGCTTGGCCAAGGCCGGTTTCCATTACTTTCAACGGCTTGGGTTTCTGGCACAAGGCGTGCGAGAGAGACGGTTCCGCAATAATTCATAAAGGAGACAACAGTGGACTTTCTCATCGTACTGGCCGCCCTGGCCTTTCTGATGTTCGTGGCCTATCGCGGCTACAGCGTCATCCTCTTCGCGCCGATTGCCGCCCTCGGGGCGGTCCTCTTCGTCGATCCCAATCTGGTCGCCCCGATGTTTACCGGCCTGTTCATGGACAAGATGGTCGGCTTCGTCAAAAACTTCTTCCCGGTCTTCCTGCTTGGCGCCGTCTTCGGCAAGGTGATCGAGCTCTCCGGCTTTTCGAAGGCCATCGTCGCTTCGGTGATCAACTTCATCGGCCGCGAACGGGCCATGCTCTCCATCGTCATCGTCTGCGCCCTGCTGACCTACGGCGGCGTCTCGCTGTTCGTCGTGGTCTTCGCGGTCTATCCGTTCGCCGCCGAAATGTTCCGCCAGGGCGGCATTCCCAAGCGCCTGATCCCCGGCACCATCGCCCTCGGCGCCTTCACCGTGACGATGGATTCGCTGCCCGGCACGCCGCAGATCCAGAACATCATCCCGACCACCTTCTTCAAGACCGACATCTATGCCGCACCGTGGCTGGGCATTATCGGCGCCGCCTTCATCCTGATCTGCGGCCTGGCCTACCTCGAATCGTGCCGGCGTCGGGCGGCGGCTGCCGGCGAAGGTTACGGCGACGGTCACAGCAATGAGCCGGAGCCGTTCGAACACGAAAAACTGGCGCATCCGCTGATCGCCATCCTGCCGCTGATCATGGTCGGCGTGATGAACAAGGTGTTCACTACCGCCATCCCGCTGCTCTACGGTGAGAAGGTTTCCTTCATTCCCGCCGTGATCGGCAAGGCGGCGCCGGTCGTCCAGCAGACCAAGGCGGTCGCCGCCATCTGGGCCGTCGAAGGCGCGCTGCTGGTCGGCATCGCCACGGTCTT
The DNA here is from genome assembly GCF_020510685.1 of Dechloromonas denitrificans. NCBI lineage: Bacteria > Pseudomonadati > Pseudomonadota > Betaproteobacteria > Rhodocyclales > Azonexaceae > Dechloromonas > Dechloromonas denitrificans. Next base: position 4,112,569 of record NZ_CP075185.1, on the reverse strand, counting down.
CGTCTTTGCCTGGAGAAACGTCTTCAGCAAGTTTGCCGAAGGCAGCAAGGGGGCCATCGGCGGCGCCCTGCTGGCCACCATGAATACCGCTTCCGAATACGGTTTCGGGGCGGTGATCGCCGCCCTGCCGGGTTTCCTGGTCGTCGCCAACGCCCTGTCGGCGATTCCCAACCCGCTGGTCAATGAGGCGATCACCGTTACCGCGCTGGCCGGCATCACCGGCTCGGCCTCGGGCGGCATGGGCATCGCGTTGGCGGCCATGGCCGAGACCTTCATCGCCAACGCCCAGGCGGCCGGCATTCCGCTCGAAGTGTTCCACCGCGTCGCCTCGATGGCTTCCGGCGGCATGGACACGCTGCCGCACAATGGCGCCGTCATCACGCTGCTCGCCGTCACCGGCCTGACCCATCGCCAGTCGTACAAGGACATTTTCGCCATCACCATCATCAAGACCGTGGCGGTGTTCGTGGTGATCGGCGTGTATTACGCGACCGGTATTGTTTGATCCGCCAATAAATATAAAGAGGAGACAAAAATGGCCCTTACCCGTCACCCGATGGCGGCATCGCTGCGTGCTTCCGATACCGGCAAGGTCGTCACGGCGCGCGATGCCGTGCGCCTGATCAAGGACGGCGACACCGTCGCCACTGGCGGTTTCGTCGGCATCGGCTTTGCCGAGAACATCGCGATTGCCCTGGAAGAACGCTTTCTCGAAGGCGAACAGGCCGACATGCATGGCCTCGGCAGCCCGCGCAACCTGACCCTGGTCTATGCCGCCGGGCAGGGCGACGGCAAGGAACGCGGGCTCAACCACCTCGGCCATGACGGCCTGGTCGGCCGCGTGATCGGCGGCCACTGGGGGCTGGTCCCCAAGCTGCAGCAACTGGCGGTGGCCAATCGCATCGAAGCCTACAACCTGCCGCAAGGGGTGATCACCCACATGTTCCGCGACATCGCCGCGGGCAAGCCCGGCACCATCACCCGGGTCGGCCTCGGCACCTTCGTCGACCCGCGCTTCGGCGGCGGCAAGCTGAACGAGATGACGACCAAGGAGGTCGTCCGGCTGATGGAAATCGACGGCGAGGAATACCTGTTTTACAAGGCGCTGCCGATCAATGTCGGGATCATTCGCGGCACGACGGCCGACCCGGACGGCAACATCACCATGGAGAAGGAGGCGCTGACGCTGGAAGCGCTGGCCATCGCCATGGCGGCGCGCAATTCGGGCGGCATCGTCATCGTCCAGGTCGAGCGGATCGCCGAGCGCGGCACGTTGAACCCGCGTCAGGTGAAGATTCCCGGCATTCTCGTCGACTGCGTGGTGGTCGCCGAAAAGCCGGAATACCACATGCAGACTTTCAGCGAACCGTACAGCGCGGCTTTCGCCGGCGAGATCAAAGTGCCGATGTCGGCGATCGCCGCGATGCCGATGAGCGAGCGCAAGATCATCGCCCGCCGGGCGGCGCTCGAATTGCAGGCGAATGCCGTGGTCAATCTCGGCATCGGCATGCCGGAAGGCGTCGCCAATGTCGCAGCCGAAGAGCAGGTGATCGACCTGCTGACCCTGACCGCCGAACCCGGCGTGATCGGCGGCGTGCCGGCCGGCGGCCTGAGTTTCGGGGCGGCGACCAACGCCCAGGCGATCATCGACCAGCCCAGCCAGTTTGATTTCTACGATGGCGGCGGGCTGGACATCGCCTTCCTCGGCCTGGCCCAGGCCGACCGCCAGGGTAATCTCAACGTCTCCAAGTTCGGCCCGCGCCTGGCCGGGGCCGGCGGCTTCATCAACATTTCGCAGAATGCCAAGAAAGTGGTCTTCGTCGGCACCTTCACCGCCGGCAATCTGGAAGTCGCGGTGAACGAAGGCAAGCTGCAGATCATCGAGGACGGCAAGGCGACCAAGTTCGTCGAGGAAGTCGAACATCGCACCTTCAGCGGTTCGCAGGCCGCCAAGTGGGGCAAGACCGTGCTCTACATCACCGAGCGCTGCGTTTTCAAGCTGACCGCCGACGGGCTGGAATTGATCGAAGTCGCGCCGGGCGTCGATCTGCAAACGGACATTCTCGAGCGGATGGCCTTCACGCCGATCATGCATGAGCCGCCCAAGCTGATGGATGCCCGCATCTTTGTCGATCAGCCGATGGGCATCCGTCCGGCGATGCTCGAGCGTCCGTTGGCCGAGCGCCTTTCTTACGATGCCGCGCAGGACCTGTTTTTTGTCGATTTCGCCGGCCTCTCGGTACGCAGCGAAAACGACATCACGCGCATTCTCGAAGCGGTCGAAGCCGCCTTGGCGCCGATCGGCCACAAGGTCAATGCCATCGTCAATTACGACCGCTTCTCGATCGTGCCGGAACTGGTCGATGACTACATCGGTATCGTCAAGGGCATCATGGAGCGTCACTATCACAATGTGACGCGCTACACCGCCAGCACTTTCCTGCGCATGAAGCTCGGCGAAGCGCTGGAAAAACAACAGATCGCGCCGCAGATCTACGAGAATGCCGACGAAGCGGAAGGCAATCTGCGCAAGGGCTGATCACCACAGCGTCATTTGTTGGCCGGGGGCGGCGGCGGGCAGGCTATCATTGGCCGATTGCCGCTCCACCGGGGGCGGCTTCCTTCAGGTCGCAGTCGACACAGGTTTTTGCATGAAACTCTTTTCTTCGGGGCCGCTTGCCAAGCGGCAGACCCGCGTCGGGCTGGTGCTGGTTGCCGTGCTGGCAGCCGGCGCCCTTTTCTTTGCCGGCCCGGCCGCGAAAAAGCCGGCAGCGACGGTTGCGCCAGCCGCCAAGCCGGCGCTGACGGTCAGTTTGATCTCGCTGCAGGCCGAAGACTGGCCGCAAGTGCTGCCGGCCAATGGCAATGTCGTGGCCTGGCAGGAGGCGGTGATCGGGCCGGAAATCAGCAATTACCGGATCACCGAAGTGCTCGTCCAGGTCGGCGATCAGGTTCGCAAAGGCCAGGCCCTGGCGCGCATCGCCAGCGACACGGTGGCCAGCGAACTCGCCGAAGCCCAGGCCAGCGTGGCCGAAACCCAGGCCAGTGCGATGGAAGCGAAGGGCAATGCCGAGCGGGCCACGGAGCTGAAGGCCAAGGGTTTCTACAGCTCGCAACTCAATACCCAGTTCCAGACGGCCCAGCATACCGCCGCCGCCCGGCTGGCCGCGGCGCGTGCCCGGCAGCAGGCGGCCGAAGTGAAAATGAGCAAGACCAACGTGCTGGCTCCGGATGCCGGCGTGATCTCGGCGCGCAGCGCGACCGTCGGTTCGCTGACCCAATCCGGGCAGGAACTGTTCCGGCTGATCCGCGGCGGCCGGCTGGAATGGCGGGCCGAAGTCCCGTCGACCGACCTGGTCTACCTCAAGCCCGGCCTGGCCGCGGTCCTGATCAGCCCGAATGGCGGAACGGTGCGCGGTAGCGTGCGGGTCGTTGCACCGAGCGTCGATCCGCAGACCCGTAACGGGCTGGTCTATGTCGATTTGCCGGCTACCGACGCCGTCCGCGCCGGCATGTTCGCACGCGGCGAATTCCAGCTGGCGCAACGCCCGGCGCTGACTCTGCCGCAAACGGCGGTGGTCCTGCGCGAGGGCTTCGCCTACGCTTTCCGGCTGGACGGCGCCGATCGCGTCGCCCAGGCCAAGGTCACGCTCGGCCGGCGTCTCGGCGAGCGCGTCGAGATCGTTTCCGGGCTGGCAGCGGACGCCCGGGTGGTCGAGAATGGTGCCGGCTTCCTGGCCGATGGCGATGTCGTGAAGGTTGTCGAAGGCAGCAAGCCGTGATCAACGTTTCCTCCTGGTCGATCCGCAATCCGACCCCGGCCATTCTCTTTTTCCTGCTGCTCACGCTGGCCGGTTTGCTGGCCTTCAAGGGCATGAAGATCCAGCAGTTCATGGATATCGATCTGCCGATGGTCACCGTCACCGCCTCGCTGCCCGGTGCCGCGCCGGCCCAGATGGAAACCGAGGTGGCGCGCAAGATCGAAAATTCGGTCGCCACCCTGCAGGGCATCAAGCATATCTATACCAAGGTGCAGGATGGCACGGCCATCGTCACCATCGAATTCCGCCTCGAGAAGCCGACCCAGGAAGCGGTCGACGACGTCCGCGATGCGGTGTCGCGGATTCGTTCCGACCTGCCGGGCGACCTCAAGGACCCGGTAATCAGCAAGATAAACGTCGCCGGTGCGCCGATCCTGACCTATACGGTGGCGTCGAGCCGGATGGACGACGAGGGGCTGTCGTGGTTCGTCGACAACACGGTCAGCAAGGCCATGCTCAGCGTGCGTGGCGTCGGCGCCGTGGCGCGGGTCGGCGGGGTGACGCGCGAAGTGCATATCGCGCTTGATCCGGCCCGTCTGCTGGCCTTGAACGCGACGGCCGCCGATATTTCGCGGCAATTGCGCCGGATCCAGCAGGAAGCCTCGGGCGGCCGGGCCGATGTCGGCGGTATCGAGCAGTCGGTGCGCACCATCGCCACCGTCAACTCGGCGGCCGAACTGGGAGCGCTGGACATGGTCCTCTCGGACGGCCGGACGATCCGCCTCGATCAGCTGGCGACGGTCAGCGACACGGTGGCCGAGCAACGCTCGGCGGCATTGCTCAACGGCAAGCCGGTGGTCGGTTTTGAAATTACGCGCAGTCGCGGGGCGGGCGAAGTCGAGGTCGCCGAGGGCGTGCGCGCCACACTGCAAAAACTGCAAGCCGATCACCCGGATATCACCGTCACCGAAGCCTTCAATTTCGTCGATCCGGTCGAGGAAAATTTCGACGGCTCGATGGCGCTGCTGATCGAAGGCGCCATTCTTGCCGTCATCGTCGTCTGGCTCTTCCTGCGCGACTGGCGGGCGACGCTGGTTTCGGCCACCGCCTTGCCGTTGTCGATCATCCCGGCCTTTGCCGTGATGTATCTGATGGGCTTTACGCTCAACGTCGTGACGCTGCTCTCGATGTCGCTGGTCGTCGGCATTCTGGTCGATGACGCCATCGTCGAAATCGAGAACATCATGCGCCACCTGCGCATGGGCAAGACGCCCTACCAGGCGGCGATGGAAGCGGCCGACGAAATCGGCCTGGCGGTGATCGCGACGACCTTTACGCTGATCGCCGTCTTCCTGCCGACCGCTTTCATGAGCGGGGTGGCCGGAAAATTCTTCATCCAGTTCGGGTGGACCGCCGCCATCGCGGTTTTCTTCTCATTGGTCGTCGCCCGCATGCTGACGCCGATGATGGCCGCCTACATTCTCAAACCGCCCCGCCGCGACCACCCGGAGCCGCGCTGGATGACGATGTACGTCGGCTGGGTGGGCAAGTGCATGCGGCACCGGGTGTTGACGATGCTGGCGGCGGCGGCTTTTTTCCTCGGCTCGTTCGCGCTGGTGCCGTTTCTGCCGACCGGCTTCATGCCGCCGGACGATCTCTCGCAGACCCAGGTCTACCTGTCGCTGGCGCCGGGCAGTACCTTCCAGGAAACCTTTGCCGTCGCCGAGAAGGCCCGGCTGATCGTCGAAAAAAATTCGCATGTCAAAATGGTTTACACGGCGATTGGCGGCGGCGCGGCCGGCAGCGATCCGTTTGCCCCGCGCGGCGCCTCCGAGGTGCGCAAGGCGACGCTGACGATCAATCTGACACCGCGCCAGCAGCGCGGCGGCGTGACCAAGCAGAGCATCGAGCGCGAGTTCCGGACGATGCTCACCGACTTGCCCGGCGTTCAGGTCAAGGTCGGCCTCGGTGGCGCCAACGAAAAATATGTGCTGGTGCTGGCCAGCGAAAACGGCCCGCTGCTGTCCGAGCATGCCCGGCTGGTCGAGCGCGAGCTGCGCGGCATTCCCGGTATCGGCAACGTCACGACGACGGCCAGCCTGGTCCGCCCGGAGCTGGTCATTCGCCCCGATTTCGCCCGCATGGCCGATCTCGGCGTCACCTCGGCGGTCATCGCCGACACCTTGCGCATCGCCACCGCCGGGGATTACGACCAGAGTCTGGCCAAGCTCAATCTGGCGCAGCGCCAGGTGCCCATCGTCGTCAAATTGCCGCCGGCGGCGCGTCAGGATCTGAGTCTGCTGGCTCGGCTGACGGTGCCCAGCCAGCATGGCCCGGTGATGATCGCCAATGTCGCATCCTTGAGCCTGGCCGGCGGGCCGGCCGAGATCGACCGCTACGACCGGCTGCGCAACATCAATTTCGAGATCGAACTGAACAACCAGCCGCTCGGCGAAGTCGAGAAACTGGCCCTGGCCCTGCCCAGTCTGAAAACCCTGCCACCCGGCGTGCAGCAGACGACGGTCGGCGATGCCGAGGCGATGGGCGAGCTGTTCCAGAGCTTCGCCCTGGCCATGGCGACCGGCGTGCTGTGCATCTACATCGTGCTGGTGCTGCTCTTCAAGGACTTCGTCCAGCCGCTGACCATTCTGGCGGCGCTGGTCCTCTCGGTGCCCGGGGCTTTCCTGGCGCTGTTCATCAGCCAGACCGCCTTGTCGATGCCCTCGATGATCGGTCTGATCATGCTGATGGGCATCGCCACCAAGAACTCCATCCTGCTTATCGATTACGTCATCCTTGCCCGTCGCGAGCATGGTCTGGACCGTTGGCACGCGCTGCTCGACGCCTGCCGCAAGCGGGCCCGGCCGATCGTCATGACGACGGTGGCGATGGGCGCCGGGATGATGCCGATTGCCCTGGGCATCGGCACCGACCCGAGCTTCCGGGCGCCGATGGCGATCGTCGTGATCGGCGGCCTGGTGACGTCGACCTTCCTCAGCTTGCTGGTGATCCCGGTGGTGTTTACCTACGTCGACGACCTGATCGCGCTGGTGCGCGCCAAGGTCGGCTTGCCGCCGCATTAAGCCGGCGGTTCGGCGGCGTCCTGATCGAACAGGCGCTCGCATTCCTGCATGAAGGTCTCGGCGATCTCCGAGTGATAGTTCGGGTCGAGGGCCTCGGTCATCTCGTGGGCGGCATACAGCCCGGCCTCGCGCGACAGCGTGCCGGCGATCTGGCGGGCCAGCTGATCGCTCAGGCCCGACAGCTTGCGCCGTTCGGCATGGCTCAACTGGCGTTTCGAGCGCCACAGCCAGTCGGCGGCGAGCGTCGCCCCCTGGGCTTCGGTCAGCCATTGGCTGTGCTCGTAGTAAATCGTCAGGCGCTCGGCCGCCAGGGCAAAAATCAATGCAATGCACGTTCCGCGATCGCCTACTTCCGATTGCGTAGCCTTCTCCCGAATCATCTGCCGCCTTTGCTGTGTGTGTTGCTGAACCTTAGCACGTGAGGCGGCCGGCGGCCGCAGAGGCTGGCTCTTGAGCCGGGAAGCTCGGCCGGCCGAACCCGGGCGGCCGAAAAAGCAAAGGCCCCGCATTTTTCGCGAGGCCTCTGTTTCTATCCGAGCCCGCGGGAGCGGGCCGAACTCATTGTTCCTTTTCGTAAATCACGTCGGCCCGGCGATTTTCGGCCCACGATTCTTCGTCATGGCCCTTCAGCTTCGGACTCGATTCGCCGAGCGACTTGATCAGCACCTGCTTTTCCGGAGCGCCATGGCCGATCAGCGTTGAGCGGACGGTTTCGGCCCGTTTCAGACCGAGGCGCCGGTTGAAATCGGCGCTGCCGCGTTCGTCGGCATTGCCTTCGATGCGCAGCCGGGCGTTCGGATTGCTGGCCAGGTAGCGGGCATGGGCGCGCAAGGCCGGATCGTAGTCGGCCTTGAGGTCGGCGCTCTTGTAATCGAAATAAACGCTACGCTGGGTGCGCAGGCCGGCCTCGTCCATCCTGATCGGCGTTTCGGCGCGCTCGGCAGCCGGGCTGGCGCTGACCAGGTTGGTGCCGGCTGGCCGGGGTTCCGGCTGGAGCTCCGGCGGTACCGGCTGGCCAAGCAGTCCCGGATGCACCTTGAGCGAGCCGGTCTGGGGAATATGCTTGCTGGGCGGAATGTCCTTGGTTGAAACACAGGCGGCAAGCAGGGTGGACAGCAGGAGGGTGACCGGCAGGGAGGTGCGCATCTTGATTTCGGCGACGTGAGGAAGCCCGAATGATAGCCTCTTTGGGGCATTGACGAACAGGGTTGAATGCTCGGCCGGGCTTCCTGCCGGTCTGCTGATTATTGCGGTTTGTAATAAGTAAATTCACAAAACATCTTTGTTGTTATAACCGAGTCGGCTAAATTGCGTCCTCATATCCACTGAGGTGAGCCATGACCCAATTCCGCAAATCGATTTCCGGCCTGCTGCTGGCGCTGGTGGCCGGCGCCGCGCTGGCCGATGCGACGCTGCTCAATGTGTCGTACGACGTGGCGCGCGATGTTTACAAGGACTACAACCCGTTGTTCCAGAAATACTGGAAGGCCAAGTCCGGCGAAAGCCTCGAGCTGAAGCAGTCGCATGGCGGCTCGACCAAGCAGGTGCGGGCGGTGGCCGACGGCCTGGAGGCCGACGTGGTGACCATGAATCAGGCCAACGACATCGAGTTTCTGGCCGACAAGGGGCTGGTGGCCAAGGACTGGGCGCATAAATTTCCGAACAATGCTTCACCCTATACCTCGACGATGGTTTTCATCGTCCGCAAGGGCAATCCGAAGGCGATCAAGGATTGGGCCGATATTGCGGCGCCCGGCGTGCAGATGATCATTCCGCATCCGAAAAACACCGGCAACGGCCGCAACACCTATCTCTCGGCCTGGGCCTGGGCGCTCAAGCAGCCGGGTGGCAACGACAAGAGCGCCCAGGAATTTCTCGGCAAGCTGCTGAAGAATGCGCCGCTGTTCGCCGCCGGCGGCCGCGACGCGACGACGACCTTCATGCAGCGCCAGATGGGCGACGTGCTGATCACCTTCGAATCGGAGGCCGAGATGATCGCCAAGGAATTCGGCAAGGGCAACTTCGAAGTTGTTTACCCGAGCCTGACCATGCAGACCGAGTTCCCGGTCGCGCTGGTCGAGAAGGTGGTGGACAAGAAGGGGACGCGCAAACAGGCGCAGGCTTATCTCGACTACCTGTGGTCGAAGGAGGGTCAGGAAAATGCGGCGCAGAACTACCTGCGGCCGCGTGATCCGGAGATCCTGAAGAAATACGCCCAGTCCTTCCCGCCGGTGAAGACCTTCACCGTCGACGCGGTGTTCGGCAGTGCGACCAAGGCTTTCGCGGTGCACTTCAAGGACGGCGGCACCTTCGACCAGCTCTACCAAAGCAAGTAAATGGCGACAACAACGCATCGCGTGTTGCCCGGCTTCGGTCTGGCGCTGGGCTACACGCTGGTTTATCTCTCGTTGCTGATCCTGTTGCCGCTCGGCGGCATGGTGCTCAAGGCGTCCGAACTCGGTGTCGGCCAGGTCATCGATATCGCGCTCGGCGAGCGCTCGCTGGCGGCCTTTCGCGTGACTTTCGGGGCGTCGCTGGCGGCGGCGGCGATCAACGCCTTTTTCGGCCTGATCGTCGCCTGGATCCTGGTGCGCTATTCCTTTCCCGGCAAGCGCTTCGTCGATGCCCTGGTCGATCTGCCCTTCGCGCTGCCGACGGCGGTCGCCGGCATCACGCTGGCCACGCTGTATGCCGGCAACGGCTGGCTGGGTCGCTACCTCGAACCGCTCGGCGTGAAAGTGGCGTACACGCCGCTTGGCATCGTCTTCGCGCTGACCTTCATCACCCTGCCGTTTGTCGTGCGGACGTTGCAGCCGGTGATCGAGGATATCGAAACCGAGGTTGAAGAGGCTGCCGCCTCGCTCGGTGCCTCGCGCTGGCAGACTTTTACCCGGGTCATCTTTCCGGCCATCTTCCCGGCCCTGCTGACCGGCTTCGCGCTGGCCTTTGCCCGGGCCATCGGCGAGTACGGCTCGGTAATCTTCATCGCCGGCAATCTGCCGATGATTTCCGAAATCACCCCGCTGCTGATCATTTCCAAGCTCGAGCAGTACGACGTATTGGGGGCGACGGCGCTGGCCGTCGTCATGCTCGTCCTTTCCTTTCTGCTGCTGCTCGGCGTCAATGTGCTGCAGTGGTGGACGGCCAACCGGCACAAGCATGGCGAGCCGCTCGAAGCGACCGCGGCCAAGGCCGCCGGAGGTGCCCAATGAAAACCAACCGGGCAGCCCAGGAGGCCGGCTGGGTCCGCTATACCCTGCTGACGGTCGGCCTCGGCTTTCTCTTTTTCTTCCTTGGCTTGCCGCTCGTCGCGGTTTTCGTCGAGGCGCTGGCCCAGGGCGTGCCGCTCTATGTCGAGGCCTTGAAGGAACCCGAGACGCGCTCGGCGATCTGGCTGACCGTCGGCATCGCCGTTGCCGTGCTGCCCTTCAACATCGCCTTCGGCGTGGCGGCGGCCTGGGCCATCGCCAAGTTCGAGTTCAAGGGCAAGAGCCTGCTGATCACGCTGATCGATCTGCCGTTCGCCGTTTCGCCGGTGGTCGCCGGCCTGATCTTCATCCTGCTGTTCGGGGCGCAGGGCACGTTCGGCGCCTGGCTCTCGGAACACGATCTGAAAATCATCTTCGCCGTGCCCGGCATGATCATCGCCACGCTGTTCATCACCTTCCCGTTCATCGCCCGCGAACTGATTCCGCTGATGCAGGCACAGGGCAAGGATGAAGAGGAGGCGGCGGTGTCGCTCGGCGCTTCCGGCTGGCAGATGTTCTGGCGGGTGACGCTGCCCAATATCAAGTGGGGCCTGCTCTACGGCGTGATCCTCTCCAACGCCCGGGCGATGGGGGAATTCGGCGCGGTCTCCGTAGTCTCCGGCCATATCCGCGGCGAAACCAATACCCTGCCGCTGCACGTCGAAATCCTCTACAACGAATACAACGCCATCGGCGCCTTCGCCGCGGCTTCCATCCTTGCCTTGCTCGCCCTGGTCACTCTGGTCGCCAAGGCCACCGTCGAATGGCGGATGAAGAAGGAAACCGAAATGTTGAATACCGTCCTGGCGCCGGAGAAAACCTGATGAGCATCGAAATCCGCAATATCTCCAAGCGCTTCGGCAATTTCGTCGCGCTCGACAACATCAACCTCGCCATCCCGACTGGCGAGCTGGTCGCCCTGCTCGGTCCCTCCGGCTGCGGCAAGACAACGCTGCTCCGGATCATCGCCGGGATGGAAAGCGCCGATGGCGGCGAGGTGCTGTTCTCCGGGGCCGACGCCAGTCACCTGCACGCCCGCGAGCGCGAGGTCGGTTTCGTCTTCCAGCACTACGCGCTGTTCCGTCACATGACGGTATTCGAGAATGTCGCCTTCGGCCTGCGCGTCAAGCCGCGCAAGGAGCGGCCGGCCGAGGCCGAGATCAAGCGCCGGGTGATGGAATTGCTCGGCCTGGTCCAGCTCGACTGGCTGGCCGACCGCTATCCGTCGCAACTGTCCGGCGGCCAGCGCCAGCGCATCGCGCTGGCCCGGGCGCTGGCCGTCGAGCCGAAGGTGTTGCTGCTCGACGAGCCGTTCGGGGCGCTCGACACCAAGGTGCGCAAGGAGCTGCGCCGCTGGCTGCGCCGCCTGCACGACGACATGCACATCTCCAGCGTCTTCGTCACGCACGACCAGGAGGAGGCGCTGGAAGTGGCCGACCGGGTGGTGGTGATGAATCACGGCAAGATCGAGCAGATCGGCTCACCGGACGAGGTGTACTCCAGCCCCGCCTCGCCCTTCGTCTATCAGTTCCTCGGCAACGTCAATGTCTTCCATAGCCGGGTCCAGGGGGCCTATGCCGAAGTCGAGCGCGGCGAAGCGACGGAAAAGACCACGGCCTTTGTCCGCCCGCACGATATCGACATCACCCATCAACCGATCGAGGACGGCTTGCAGGCGACCGTCCAGCATGTTCATCCGATCGGTCCGGTGGTGCGCGTCGAGCTGCTGCATGAACGCGAGATCATCGAAGTCGAACTGTCGCGCGAGCGGCACGAGTCGCTGCAACTGGCGGCCGGTCAGTCGGTGTGGTTCCGGCCGCGGCAGATGAAGGTCTTCGGGGCCGACGAGGTGGCGTGCCCGACGCCGGAAAAGCAGGCGTTTCTGTTCTGAACCCGGTCAAGGAGGGCGCTTGGGGGCGGGTGCTATAATCGCCACCCATTTCGTGTCCGCCAGCCCAAACCGGTGATCTTTACCCTCGGCATCAATCATCACTCCGCACCCCTCGCCATCCGTGAGCGGGTGGCGTTCAATGCCGACAAGTTGCATCAGGCGCTGGCCGATCTGGTGCATAGCCAGCCGGTCAAGGAGGTGGCGATCCTGTCCACCTGCAACCGCACGGAAATTTACTGCGCCGCCGAAACGCCGGACGTGGTGATCGACTGGCTGGCCCGCTATCACCAGGTCGAGCGCAGTGAAATCGCTCCCTATCTGTATACCCACGACCAGCCGGAAGCCATTCGCCATGCCTTCCGGGTGGCCAGCGGCCTCGACTCGATGGTTATCGGCGAGCCGCAGATCCTCGGCCAGATGAAGGACGCCGTGCGCGTCGCCGAAGAGAGCGGGACGCTCGGCACCCAGCTGCACAAGCTGTTCCAGCGCTCATTCTCGGTCGCCAAGGAAGTGCGCAGCACGACGGCGATCGGCGCCAATATCGTGTCGATGGCGGCGGCCGGCGTGCATCTGGCCGAACGGATTTTCGAATCGATCGAGACGCAGCGCATCCTGTTCATCGGCGCCGGCGAAATGATCGAGCTGTGTGCCACCCATTTCTGCGCCCGTCATCCGAAGCAGGTGACCATCGCCAACCGCACGCTGGAACGCGGCCGGGAACTGGCCGAGCGCTTCAACGGCACGGCCATCCGTCTCGACGAACTGGGCGAGCATCTGGCGCAGAACGATATCGTCGTTTCCTGCACTGCCAGCCCGGTGCCGATCATCGGCCTCGGCTTGGTCGAACGGGCGATCAAGGCCCGGCGGCACCGGCCGATGTTCATGATCGACCTGGCCGTGCCGCGCGATATCGAGGAGGATGTCGGCAATCTCGACGACGTTTTTCTCTATACCGTCGACGATCTGGCCCTGGTCGTCGAGAGCGGCCTGGAGTCGCGTCAGGCGGCGGTGGTCGAGGCCGAGACGATTATCGCCAACCGGGTGCAGGACTTCATCGGCTGGCTGCAGTCGCGGGATACCGTGCCGGTCATTCGTTCGCTGCGCGATTCGGCCGAGCGCATGCGCCGGCACGAACTCGAGCACGCGATGAAATTGCTGGCCAAGGGCGAATCGGCCGACAAGGTGCTCGATCAACTGTCGCATCGCCTGACCAACAAGCTGCTGCACGCCCCGACCCAGGCCCTGAATCTGGCCGATGGTCAGGAGCGCCTCGAACTACAGTCGGCGGTTGGCCGGCTTTTCCATCTCCACGCCAACGACTGAGTCGCCAGCGGCTGGCGGCGGTGCCATGACCAGCCGGTTGCGGCCGGTGCGCTTGGCTTCGAGCAGGGCGTTGTCGGCCGCCTCGATCAGGGTCGCCGCCGTCAGGTAGTCCGGCAAGCTGGCGACGCCACAGCTGAAGGTGGCGCGCAGGGCGCCATGGGCATGGGCGTGCGGCAGGTTGGAAAAATCTTGACGGATCTGCTCAAGCAGGCTGACCGCACGGTCGGTCTCGATGTCGGACAATGCCAGAATGAATTCCTCGCCGCCGTAGCGGCCGACCAGATCGGTGTTGCGCAAACGGCCGCGGAGCAGCCAGGCTAGGCTGCGGATGACCTGGTCGCCGACCGGGTGACCGTAGTTGTCATTGACCGACTTGAAAAAATCGATATCGATCATCGCCACGACCAGCCGGCCGGCCGTCGAGACCGTCTGCAGCATGCGCTCCAGCTGGCCCTTGGCGGTCGAGTGGTTGAGCAGGCCGGTCAGGCTGTCATGGCGGCCGGAATGGAGCATTTCCCGGTAGCGCTCGATCTTGGTCTTGACGACCGAGGCGAGGATGATCGGATTGACCGGCTTGGTCAGGAACTGGTCGCCGCCGAGGCGCAAGGCTTCGACCTGCAGCGCGATGTCGGTTTCGCTCGACAGGTAGATTACCGGCAGGGCATGGAATTCGGGAATCTGCCGCAGCGCGCTGGTCACCTCGACGCCGGTGCAGAACGGCATGTGCATGTCCATCAGGATGGCGTCGGGCTGGTAGTCGGCGGCCGCTTCGAGCAGGGTTCGCGGGTCGTTGATGGCGCGGCTGTCGATGCCCTGCTGGGGCAGCGAACGGCGGATATGGGCGACGGCCGTGGCGGAGTCCTCGACGACCAGAACGCGGTGCGTTTCGTGTTCGTGCGTCTGGACCAGATCGAGAATGCGCGACAGCACGTCGCTGACCTTGTTGCCGACCGGCACACAGGTGTCGGCGCCGGCCCGTTGGAGCAGCACGATGCTTTCCAGATTCGAGGGCACCGACAGGCAGTAGAAATAGCTGGTCGGAAAAAGCGTTCGCAACTCCATGATGCACGAAACGCTGCTCGGCGGATAAATGCAGCCTTCCCGATCCGGGATGAAGACGATGGCCAGCGGCGCTTCGGCACTATCCGGCCGGCCGGCCCAGCGCAGCTCTTCCGGCGTGAAGCCGAAAAAGGCGAGTTGTTCGGCCAGGGCTGCGCTCCACGGGTGTGCGGCGCGGGAAACGATCAACACCCGCCGCGGGTAATCTCTCAGGTCGTCGCTGTTGCTTGGCGCATCAGCCAGGCGCCGGGTCGCCACGGCCGGCGTTTCGTGGCGGCGCAGTTCGCCCAGGATGATGCTCAGTTTGCGTTCGATGGCGATGGCCTGATCGATCGCCACCGGGTGCATCGAGCTGTCGCCGAACAGTGCCAGCGCGGTGTTTTCGAGTTCCTGGCAGGCGCGCACCAGCCCCGGCAGATGCAGGCGGTTGAGCTGCTCGGTCAAGCCGTTCAGGAGCAGGGTGAATTCGACGAACAGGTCGAAGTCACCGGACTCGCGATAGTTTGTCCAGTGCTGTTCCAGGGTTTCCGCCAGGGCAATGACGGAATGGGAGATATGGGGCATCGCGTAGGGGTATCCGGAATCGGGCGATTATGCGGGATGCGTCGGCTGCTGGCAACGCCGTTCATCGCCGACGGCAGGTGTTCTCGGGTACCATAACGCCCCCTTGAACCATTTAGCCGGCCGACCATCAGAAATGAAATCGAGCATCCGCCAAAAACTCGAGCTGCTGGTCGACCGTCTCGATGAAATCGACCGCATGCTTTCGGCGCCCAGTACCGCCAACGACATGGACCAGTTCCGCAAACTGTCGCGCGAGCGCGCCGAACTGGAGCCGGTGATCATCCAGTTCACCGCTTTCCGCCAGGCCGAGAACGATCTGGCCGAAGCCGAGGCGATGCTCGCCGACCCCGACATGCGCGACTTTGCCGCGGAGGAAATGGCGGCCGCCAAGGCCCGCTTGCCCGAGCTGGAAATCGAATTGCAGAAGTTGCTGCTGCCGAAAGACCCCAACGACGAGCGCAGCGTGCTGCTGGAAATCCGGGCCGGGACCGGCGGCGACGAATCGGCGCTGTTCGCCGGCGACCTCTTCCGGATGTATTCACGCTATGCCGAGCGTCAGCGCTGGCAGGTCGAGGTGCTGTCGGCCAGCGAATCGGAACTCGGCGGCTATCGCGAAATCATTTGTCGCATCGGCGGCAACGGTGCCTATTCGCGCCTCAAGTTCGAGTCGGGCGGGCATCGCGTGCAGCGCGTGCCGGAAACCGAAACCCAGGGCCGCATCCATACCTCGGCTTGTACCGTGGCGATCATGCCGGAAGTCGATGAGGTCGAGGACGTCAATCTCAACCCGGCCGATCTCCGGATCGATACTTTCCGCGCCTCCGGCGCCGGTGGCCAGCACATCAACAAGACCGACTCGGCGGTACGCATCACCCACCTGCCGACCGGCATCGTCGCCGAGTGCCAGGACGGCCGCTCGCAGCATGCCAACAAGGCCTCGGCGATGAAGGTGCTGGCGGCCCGCATCAAGGACGTCCAGGTACGCGCCCAGCAGGCCCATATTTCGAGCACCCGGAAGAGCCTGATCGGCTCCGGCGACCGCTCCGAGCGCATCCGCACCTACAACTTCCCGCAGGGCCGGATCACCGACCACCGCATCAACCTGACGCTGTACAAGATCGCCGCGATCATGGACGGCGACATGGACGAACTGCTCGGCGCGCTGGCCGCCGAACACCAGGCCGACCTGCTGGCCGAACTGGCCGAGCAAAACTGAGCATGACCCTCGGCGAGGCCTTGGCTGCAGCAAGGCAGAAGATCGACCGGCTCGACGCCCGGCTGCTGCTGCAATACGCCACCGGCTGCAGCCATGCCGATCTGCTGGCGCGGCCGGAAACGCCGCTCATTGCCCTGGCCTATGCGCAATTCGCGGCATGGGTCGAGCGCCGGGGGGCCGGCGAGCCGCTGGCCTATCTGGTCGGTGAGGCCGAATTCCGCGGCCGCGTCTTCCAGGTTTCGCCGGCGGTGCTGATTCCGCGGCCGGAAACCGAAGTGCTGATCGAACTGGCGCTCGACAAGCTGCGCGGCTTCGCAGCGCCACGGGTGCTCGATCTCGGCACCGGGTCCGGTATCGTCGCCATTTCGCTGGCCCTTGAATGCCCGGCGGCCCGGCTGGTTGCCGTCGATGTCTCGCCCGAGGCACTGTCCGTCGCCCGTACCAATGCCGGCCGTTTGGCGGCACCGGTCGATTTCCGGGCCGGTGACTGGTTTGCGCCGGTGGCCGGTGAACGCTTCGACCTGATCGTTTCGAATCCGCCCTACGTCGCCGGCGGTGATCCGCATCTCGCCCTCAACGGCTTGCCGTTCGAGCCGCAGCTGGCGCTGACCGATGGGGCCGACGGGCTGTCCTGTATCCGCCACATCGTCGCCGGAGCTCCGGCGCATCTGCAAGCTGGCGGCTGGCTGCTTTTCGAGCACGGTTACGACCAGGGCGAGGCGAGCCGGAACTTATTAACCGATGGCGCGTTCAAAGCGACATTCACTCATCGCGACCTGTCCGGCATCGACCGTGTTTCAGGCGCTTCCCTGTAATCTGGAGAAATCATGTCCGACGTGCAGCAACGCATTCACGAAACCGTTACCAACAATCCCGTGGTCCTCTACATGAAAGGCGACGCGCGTTTTCCGCAATGCGGCTTTTCGGCGACCGCCGTGCAAATCCTGAAAGCCTGCGGGGTCAATGACTTCGTCACGGTCAACGTGCTGGCCGATGAGGAAATCCGCAATGGCGTGAAGGAATACGCCAACTGGCCGACCATTCCGCAACTCTACGTCAAGGGCGAGTTCGTCGGCGGTTGCGACATCATGAAAGAGATGTACCAGGCCGGCGAAATGCAGAAATTGCTGGAAGACGTCGCCCAGGCCTGATCTGCGCTGCCGAAATGAAAAAGGCCCACCAGTCCGGTGGGCCTTTTTCATGGCAATCCGGTTTTTACACTTCGGCGGCCGAGAATTCGATGGTCGGGCCTTCGGCAACGATTTCCTTGACCGCACAATGGGCAATGCTGTCGAGTACCTTGGCCTTCTGCTCGGCGGTGAAATGTTCGGGGAAGCGCACTTCGGTCTTGAACTTGCCGAGGGTCAGCGGGCCGCCGCTACCGGCGAATGGCTTGCAGTTGATTTCGATGCCTTCGGCTGCTACGCCCAGCTCCTTGCAGGCTTTCTTGGCAAAGACGGCAGCGCAGGCAGCCAGCGAAGCGTAGAACGCTTCCAGCGGATTCATCAACGAACCGTTTACGGAATAATCGGCAGCGTGCTTGCCGGCGCTGACGTGGATAAGTGGCGTGTTATCGATAACGGTTGAGTACATGCGGTTCGTCCTGGGTTTGGTTTTTTTGCCATCGTGGCCGGGCTTCTTGGTATCGACGCCCATGTATATATTAATACTCTAATATACTAACGTGCAATTGCTGCCGGACTTGTCGTGCCGCAAGCCGGTCGATTCAGGCCGTGGCCAGCCGCTGGTTGGCCAGCGCCAGGCGGGCGGCCAGCACCTCGAGAAAGCCCTGGTAGAAATGCATGCGACAGGCTTCCGAGGCCTTGTGCAGTGCTTCGCCGCGTACCGTGATGATGTCGGCTGCGCTGAGCGCCGTGATGTCGGCCGCCCGCAATTGGGCCGGTCGGCTGATCACCGCCATTTCGCCGAAGCAGTCGCCTTTGGTCAAGACATTGAGCGTTTTGCCGCCCTTGCTGACCTTGAGCTGGCCTTCGGCCAGGAAACAGAAAAAGTCGCCGGGTTCGCCATCGTGGATGATCACGCTGCCCGGCGTGGCGCGCTGCCAGTGCGAGAAACGCAGGACTTCCCAGATTTCGACATCGCTGAAATGGGCGAAGAAGGGCAGGGCGCGCAGGATGCCGAATTTTTCGGTATCGGCGAACTCGCCAGTGGTCTTTTGCAACTGGCGCTTGCGCACGGCTCGGGCCAGGTCGTGGGCGAAGGGCTCCCAGCTCGGGTAGCGCTCGTCGCGCTCGCGGGTCATTGCCCGGCCGACGATCTCGTCGAGCACCGGCGGCAGGCCGGGGCGCAGGCTCGATGGCGTGGGCGCCAGGCTGTGGATGATCTGGTACACCATGTTGAACTGGTTGTCGGCCTCAAACGGCAGGCGGCCGGTGAGCAGTTGAAACATCACGACGCCGAGCGAATAGATGTCGGTTCGATGGTCGAGTGGCAATTCCAGTATCTGTTCCGGCGACATATAGGCCGGCGAGCCGATGCCCGAGACCTGGGTGCGCTCATTGTGGCCATTGGTGATGGCGGCGCCGAAATCGGTAATCTTGATGCCCGACTCGCCGCTCAGCAGGATATTGGCCGGCTTGATGTCGCGGTGCGTGATCCCCTGCCGATGCGCGAAATCGAGCGCCCGGCTGCATTTGAAGATCAGTTCGACAACGCGGTCGACCTCGAGCAGCCGGCCGGGCCGGGCGTGCTCGTCGAGCGTGCCGCCGGCGACGTATTCCATGACGATGTAGCAGAGCTTTTCGGCGACCACGGCATCGTAGATCTGGACGATGTGCGGGTGCTTCAATTTGCCGACCAGCGAGGCTTCGTTCAGGAACAGGTTGGTGTACAGCTTGCCTTTATTGGCATCGCTCAGGATTTCCGGCGTCGCCACCTTGATCGCCACGTCACGCTGGGCGAAAGGGTCGCGACCGAGATAGACGGTGCTGCTCGCCCCTTCGCCAAGCTTCTTGAAAAGCTCGTATTTGCCGAGCTTTCTGATCATCGCCTGGTGCCAGCCTTTGCTTTTATGGCATTACAGGCGCTTGCGGGCCCGGGCGATGGCGGCCCGGACCTGCTCCGGTGCGGTGCCGCCGATGTGGTTGCGCGAGGCCAGCGAGCCTTCGACGGTGAGCACGGCGAAGACGTCGGATTCGACCTGCGGGCAGAAGGCGCGCAACTCGTCGAGCGTCAGCTGCGGCAGATCGACGCCTTTCTGCTCGGCGGCCTTGACGGCGTGGCCGACCGCTTCGTGCGCGTCGCGGAAGGGCAGGCCCTTCTTGACCAGGTAGTCGGCAAGGTCGGTGGCCGTGGCGAACCCCTGGGTCAGCGCGGCCTGCATGTTCTCGGCCCGGACGGTGATGCCACCGGCCATGTCGGCGAAGATGCGCAGCGTATCGGTGACGGTGTCGACGGCGTCGAACAGCGGTTCCTTGTCTTCCTGATTGTCCTTGTTGTAGGCCAGCGGCTGCGATTTCATCAGGGTCAGCAGGCTGATCAGCTGGCCGTAGACGCGGCCGGTCTTGCCGCGCGCCAGTTCCGGCACGTCCGGGTTCTTCTTCTGCGGCATGATTGAGGAGCCGGTGCAGAAGCGGTCGGCAATCTGGATGAAGCCGACACGCGGGCTCATCCACAGCACCAGTTCTTCCGACAGGCGACTGATGTGCATCATCAGGACCGCGCAGGCGGCGGTGAATTCGATGGCGAAGTCGCGATCCGAGACGGCATCCAGCGAGTTTTCGCAGACGCCCTCGAAGCCCAGTTCGGCGGCGACGAATTCGCGGTCGATCGGGTAGGTCGTGCCGGCCAGCGCGGCGGCGCCGAGCGGCAGGCGGTTGGTGCGCTTGCGGGCATCGACGAAGCGCTCGGCATCGCGCCCGAACATTTCGAAATAAGCCAGCACGTGATGACCGAAAGTCACCGGCTGGGCGACCTGCATGTGCGTGAAGCCGGGCATCGGCGTCGCCGCTTCCTGTTCGGCCAGATCGACCAGTGCCGAGCGGAAAGCCTTGATCAGCACCAGGATGTCGTCGATCGCGTCGCGCAGGTAGAGGCGGATGTCGGTCGCTACCTGGTCGTTGCGCGAGCGCCCGGTGTGCAGCCGCTTGCCGGCATCGCCGACCAGCGCGGTCAGGCGCTTTTCGATATTGAGGTGCACATCTTCGAGATCGAGCGACCATTCGAAATGGCCGGCTTCGATCTCGCGCTGCACCGTTTCCATGCCGCTGACGATATCGGCATGGTCGGCGGCGCTGATGATGCCCTGCCTGGCCAGCATCTTGGCGTGGGCCAGCGAGCCGCGAATGTCCTGGCGCCACATCCGCTGGTCGAAATCGACCGAAGCGGTATAGCGTTTGACGAGATCGGAAACCGGCTCGGAGAAACGGCCGGCCCAAGTGTATTGCGTGGCGTTGGAAGTCATGACTCTGGTCTAGAATGGGGCAGTTAAGCGAAGAATTGAACGAAAACTCGCACGAAGAATGACAAGTATACGGCACTTTCCCGCGACACATCCGCTGCCCGACTGGCGTAATTTTGGCGTGATGCTGCGCGTGCTGCTCGGCGTCAATGCCATGGCGCTGCTCGCGGCGCTCGTTCTGGCGCCCGATCTGGGCGGCTGGCCGAGTGCCTACGTCGAACTGGCGGCGGTCGTCGAGCCGTGCCTGCTGATCTCTCTAGGCCTCCTGTCCATCTTGCGCGACGTCTTGTGGCGTCTGCCGTTGCGGCTCGGCCAGGGGGGCGTGCTGCTGCTCGCCGGGGCCTTGGCGTTCGCCCTCTACGGCTACTGGCAATCGCTGCTCGCCGCCGAGGGCGGCAGTGCCTGGCGGGCGGCCTTGCTGGCGGTGGCGGCGGCCGGTCTGCTGCTCGGTTATTTCGAGTTGCGCGCCGCGGCTTTTTCGCCGGCCCAGGCCGAAGCCCGGCTGGCGGCCTTGAATGCCCGCATCCGGCCGCATTTCCTGTTCAATTCGCTGAATGCCGTCCTGTCGCTGATCCGGGCCCGGCCGCAGCAGGCCGAGGAGGCGCTCGAGTCGCTGTCCGACCTGTTTCGCGCCGCGATGCGCGATCCGGGCGAACTGGTCAGCCTGGCCGACGAGATCGCCCTCGGCAAGCAGTATCTGGCGCTGGAAAAGTTGCGGCTGGGCGATCGCCTGGTGGTCGACTGGCAGGTTGGCGAGGTTGCGCTGAACCTGCCGATCCCGCCGCTGATGCTGCAGCCGCTGCTGGAAAATGCCGTCTATCACGGTATCGAACCGGCTGCCGAAGGTGGCGTCGTGCGCATTTCGATAGACCAGCAGGGCGACGAACTGCACATCGCCATCGCCAACCCGACTACCGGTCAGGTTCAGCATGCCGCCGGCAACCAGATTGCCGTCGCCAATATTCGCGAACGGCTGGCCTTGTATTACGATCTGGAGGCCCGGCTGGAGATTGTTGCCGGCGAGAAAACTTACGAGGTTCGGATCGCCCTGCCATGTCCCAAGACCGCCCGCTGAAAATACTGTTGGTCGATGACGAGCCGCTGGCCCGCCAACGCCTGCGCACGCTGCTCGGCGATATCGCCCTGCAGTTGCCGAGCGAAGTCGTCGGCGAAGCGGGTAATGGCCTGGCTGCTCTGGCCTTCCTGCGCGAGCAGGCGGTCGATGTCGTGCTGGCCGATATCCGCATGCCGGCCATGGACGGCATCGAACTGGCCGGCCACCTCGGGGCCTTCGAGCATCCGCCGGCGGTCATCTTCACGACGGCCTACGACAATTACGCGGTCCAGGCTTTCGATCTCAATGCCGTCGATTACCTGCTCAAGCCGGTGCGGACCCAGCGCTTGCTGACCGCCCTGCAGAAAGCCCGGGGCGCCCCGCGCCCCGCTCCCGAACTGCTGGCCGGCATCGGCCGCGCCGTGCGCGGCGGCGGCCGGACGCATCTGTCCTGCCATGAGCGCGGCCGGCTGTTGCTGGTACCGGTGGCCGAGGTGCTCTACTTCAAGGCGGATCTGAAATACGTCACCGCCCGTACCGTCGAGCGCGAATATCTGCTCGACGAGGCTTTGACCCATCTCGAAAACGAATTCGCCGAGCGCTTTATCCGCTTGCATCGGGCCGTGCTGGTCGGTAAATCGGCGTTGGCCGGTTTCGAGAAAGCCGTCGATGACGACGCCGATGCCTACGGCTGGGCGCTGCTGCGCGGCCTGCCCGAGAAACTGCCGGTCAGTCGGCGGCAGTGGGCGGCGGCCAAGGCGCTGGTGGTTAACTGAAGTGCTTCAGCAACCGGCGGCCACCACCGGTGGCGGCTCGCTGGGGCGAACGGCACGACGCGGCACGAGTTGGTCGTCGAGCAAGCGTTCGATGCGGAAAAAAACCTCATGGCGCGAGAACGGCTTCTTCATGAAATCGTCGGCCCCGATGCGCGCTCCGAAGAACTGCTCCATGGCTTGTTCGTTGCCGCTCATCATGATGACCGGCGTGTCGCGTGTCCGCGGATCGCGGCGGATGGCGCGCAGAGCGGCGAAGCCGTTCATGCCGGGCAGCATGATGTCGAGAAAGATCAGTTCCGGCTGATGCTCCTGCAGCAGCACCAGACCGGTTTCGGCATCGAGTGCTTCGAGCGTTTCGTAGCCGGCTGAACGGAGGAATTTCTTGAGCACCGTGACGATCGTCTTCGAGTCATCGATGATCAGAACGCGGGTGCCTTCGCGAGCATCGACCCGTTGCCGGCGGCGCCGTTCGGCGGCGGCCTGTTCGGACGGCGCGGCGGTAGAGGCCGGCATATTGCGTCCAAGCAGGGCCTTCAGTTGTTCAAGTATTCCCACGACCACCTCTTCAATCGACTGCCATGTTGCCGGTCGGATGCTGGCGCAACCCGGCGCTGCCTGAAATTTAAAAGGTCATCCGCGGCGCCTGGCCGCGGATGACCTTTGCATTTTATCGAAGGTTTTCGTTTGTCAGCGTGAATTATTTCCGTTCAGGACGATGCGGTGTCGCCCAGCAGCTTGCCGGTTACCTCGAAGACGTCGCCCGACAGGCCGGGCCGCTTCCTGATTTGTTCCAGGGCGAGGCGGGCATGGGCCTGGCGGCCGCTATCGAATTTCCGCCAGCGGTCGAAGCTGCGGACTAGTCGGGAGGCAACTTGCGGGTTCATCGCGTCGAGTTCGCTGATGCGCTCGGCCATGAAACGGTAGCCGCTGCCGTCGGCGGCATTGAAGCGCACCAGATTGGCGCCGAAATTACGGATCAGCGAATAGACCTTGTTCGGGTTGCTCAGCTCGAAAGCCGGGTGGCTGGTCAGGTTCCTGACGGTTTCCAGCGTGTTCGCCAGGCGGCTGCCCGATTGGGCGGCCAGCCATTTGTCGACGACCAGCGCTTCGTGCTGCCAGCGCTGGTAGAAGTCGGCCAGCACCGTCAGGCGCTCGCCGCACTCGGTCTGCGCCAAGGCGGCCAGGGCGGCAAACTGGTCGGTCATATTGTCGGCCTGCTCGTATTGCTGCAGCGCCAGCTGGCGAACCGATTCGCTGTTCAGTTCGAGCAGGTAGCCGAGGCAGGTGTTGCGCAAGGCGCGGCGCCCGGCTTCGTCGGCCGTCGACTGGTAGGGGCCGGAGGGGGCGAGGGCGGCGTAGATGGCGCGCAATTCGCCTTCCAGTTGCTCGGCGAGATGTCGACGCAGGCCGTTGCGGGCGGCGTGCAGCGCATCCGGATCGACTTCGGCGAGCGCTTCGGCCAGCGTCGCTTCGCCGGGCAGGCTGAGCGCTTCGGCGACGAAGGCGCTGCCGCGTGCGGCATGCTGCTCGAGCAGGCGGCGAATCGCGTCGACGAAGCTGGCCGGCCAGTTCGGTGCCAGACCGTCGGCAAGGCGCGCGGTAGCTGCCAGGATCAGTTGGGAAGCCAGGCGCTGGCCGGCCTCCCAGGCGTTGAACGGATCGCTTTCGAAACTTAGCAGGTGGCTCAGTTGCTGCGCCGTGTAGGCGAAATCGAGGACGACCGGCGCCGAGAAGTCACGAAGCAGCGAGGGCACCGGTTCGCTGGCGATGCCGTCGAAAGTGAATTGTTGCGTCGTTTCGGTCAGCTGCAGCGTTTTTTCGCTGCCCGGAATGATCTGGCCGGCGGCATCGAACAGCGCCACGCGGATCGGGATCAGATAAGGCGCGGCATCGCTGGCGCGCGGGTTGGACTGGGTAAAGCGCAGCGTGTAGCGGCTGCTGGGCGCGTCGAAGCTGCCGCTCGCGGCAATGTGTGGCGTGCCCGGCTGCTTGTACCAGCGCATGAATTGGCTGAAATCGAAGCCGCTGGCGGCGCTCATCGCCGCGACGAAGTCCTCGCAGGTCACCGCCTGGCCGTCGTGGCGACGGAAATATTCGTCCATGCCGGCACGGAAGCCGTCGCGACCGATCAGGGTTTGGATCATGCGGATGACTTCGGCACCCTTTTCATAGACCGTCGACGTATAGAAATTGTTGATCTCGACGAAACTGCTCGGCCGGATCGGGTGCGCCATCGGCCCGGCGTCTTCCGGGAATTGGGCGGCGCGCAGGCCGCGCACTTCGCGGATGCGGGCGGTCTGACGGTTGTGCAGGTCGGCGCCGAATTCCTGGTCGCGGAAGACCGTCAGGCCTTCCTTCAGCGACAGCTGGAACCAGTCGCGGCAGGTCACCCGGTTGCCGGTCCAGTTGTGGAAATACTCGTGCGCGACGACGCGGTCGATGTTCTCGAAATCGACATCGGTCGCCACGTCGCTGCGCGCCAGCACGTACTTGGTATTGAAGATGTTGAGGCCCTTGTTCTCCATGGCGCCCATGTTGAAGTCGCCGACGGCGACGATCATGTAATGGTCGAGGTCGCATTCGAGGCCGAAGCGCTCTTCGTCCCATTTCATCGACTTTTGCAGCGCCGCCATGGCGTGCGGGCACTGGTCGAGCTTGCCCGGTTCGACGTAGATGGCGAGCTGAACCGTCCGTCCGGAGGCGGTCTTGAAGGTGTCGAACAGGCCATCCAGCTTGCCGGCGACGACGGCGAACAGGTAGCAGGGCTTGCGGAACGGATCGCCCCAGCGCGCCCAGTGGCGGCCGTCGGCCTCGTCGCCGGCGGCGAGCGGGTTGCCGTTGGCGAGCAGCACAGGGAGCGCCGCCTTGTCGGCGTGCAGCGTCACCGTGTAGGTCGACATGACGTCCGGCCGGTCGAGGAACCAGGTGATGCGGCGGAAACCCTGTGCCTCGCATTGCGTGAAATAGCCATCCTTGGAACGGTACATGCCGGAAAGGCGGGTGTTCTTGTCGGGGTTGATGCGGACCACGGTCTGCAGCGTGAATTGGGCCGGTACGCTGGCGATGCTCAATTGCGTGGCGCTCAGCGTGTAGTCGACCGGTTGGCCGTCAACGCTGACGGCAATGGTTCCCAGTTCGTCGCCATCAAGGATCAGCGGCTGATCGGCGACCGCCGGATTGCGGCGGATGGCCAGCGTCGCGGTGACCGTCGTCGCCCCTGGATGGATGTCGAGATCGAGATCGACGGTGTCCACCAGGTAGGCAGGAGCGGTGTAGTCC
Source organism: Dechloromonas denitrificans (assembly GCF_020510685.1). Taxonomy (NCBI): domain Bacteria; kingdom Pseudomonadati; phylum Pseudomonadota; class Betaproteobacteria; order Rhodocyclales; family Azonexaceae; genus Dechloromonas; species Dechloromonas denitrificans. The sequence continues at coordinate 4,086,895 of NZ_CP075185.1, read as the reverse complement.
TTGAGGTAAACGGTCTGCGGGGTATCGGTTTTCATTGTTTGACGGTGCGTGGGGAGTAAGCGTCCGATGATACGCCAAACCCGAAGGGGGCCGAATTGGCTAGCGCCGCTGCCAGACCTGCCAGCGTTCCCGGCCGGCAAATACCGGAATCGAGTCGGCGACTGCGCTATCGGCGAGGCGCAGGAAGTTGGGGCTCAGCAAATCATCGAGTTGTTCCGGCAGGATGCCGAACGGTGGTCCTTTGGCTTGATCGCAGAGGAAAAAGAAGCCGGCCAGCCGGCCGCCCGAGGGCAGCAGTTCGGCGACGCGCCTGGCCCAGTCGGCCCACAGTTTGCGCGGTAGGGCGCAGAGAAAGGCGCGTTCGTAGAGCAGGGCGTAGGGGGCGGCGGGCGTGAAGGTGAAAAAGTCGGCGCACAGCAGGTCCACTGCCCCCGGCGCGAAGACCCCGTGGCTCGCCGCATCGTCGAGAATCCCACGGGCGGTGGCGACGGCAACCGGCGAGAAGTCGAGCGCCGTCACCGGCCAGCCGCGTTCGGCCAGATGGGCTGCCTCCCAGGCACTGCCGCACCCCGGGATCAGCGTGTTCAACGGGCCGGGTTGCTCGGCCACGAATTGGGCAAAGGCGGCCGGCACGGCGCCGGCATCCCAGGGAGTAAGGCCGTCGCCAAAGCGCTTGCACCAGAAGTCCGGATGTTCCGGACGCTGGTCCGGCGGCTTGATCTGGGTCGAAGTGGGGGGCTGGTCGCTCATGCTAAGATTGCCCCCCTCGAAAACTTTGCTGCCTGACGCCCCATGCCTGCTCCCTCGAAGATAGTCATCGCCTCCCGCGAATCCCGCCTGGCCATGTGGCAGGCTGTTCATGTGCAGGGCCGTCTGGCGAGTCTAAATCCGGGAGCCGAAGTTGTCATTCTCGGCATGACCACCAAGGGCGACCAGATTCTCGACCGGCCGCTCGCCGAAATCGGCGGCAAGGGGCTGTTCATCAAGGAACTGGAAGTGGCGATGGAGGAAGGGCGGGCCCATCTCGCCGTGCATTCGATGAAGGATGTGCCGATGGTGATGCCGGAAGGCTTCGTGCTGGCCGCCATCTCGGCCCGAGAAAATCCTTGCGATGCCTTTGTCTCGAACAAGTTCGCCGGTCTCGACGAGCTGCCGGCCGGCGCCGTCGTCGGCACCTCCAGTCTGCGTCGCGAAGCCATCCTGCGTGCAAAGTATCCGCAGCTGGTCATCAAGAGCTTGCGCGGCAACCTCGATACCCGCCTGCGCAAGCTCGATGCCGGCGAATACGATGCGATCATCCTCGCCGCCGCCGGTTTGATCCGGCTCGGCCTGGAAACCCGCATCAAATCGGTGTTGACCGCCGAACAGTCGCTGCCGGCCCCGGGCCAGGGCGCGCTCGGCATCGAACTGGTGGCCGGAGCGGCCGACATGGCGCCGGTCGTCGCGCCGTTGAACGACCCGGAAACGGCGCATTGCGTCAAGGCCGAGCGCGCCTTCTCGCGTGCCCTCGGGGGCAGTTGCCAGGTGCCGCTGGGCGGCTACGCGATCATCGAGAACGGCCAGCTCTGGCTGCGCGGCTTTGTTGCCACGGCGGACGGCAAGGAGATGGTCAGCGCCGAATTGCGCGGCCATCCGGCCGACGACGAAGCGCTTGGCCGCCAGCTCGCCGAGCAACTGCGGGCGCAAGGCGCCGATGCCATTCTGGAACAGCTCGCCCACTGCCGATGAGCGCTAGCGGCCCGCTGGCCGGCCGGACCATCGTGGTCACCCGGCCGGTCGCCCAAGCCGGAGCGCTGGCTGAGGCGATCGTTGCGGCCGGTGGCCAGCCGCTGATTTTTCCCTTGCTCGAGATCTCCCCGGCTGCCGATCCGCAACCCCTGCGCGAGGCCGTGGCGCGGCTCGCCGATTACGGGCTGGCCATTTTCATCAGCCCGAATGCTGTCGACCATGCGCTGCCGTCCATTCTGGCGCACGGTCCCTGGCCCGCCGCGCTGATTCCCGCCGCGGTCGGCCAGGGTACGGTCAAGGCGCTGCTGGCCCACGGCATTGCCGGTTGCCTGGCACCGCGCCGGCAGTTCGATTCGGAAGCCCTGCTCGCCTTGCCGGAACTGGCCGCCGAGCACATTGCCGGCCGGCGGGTCGCCATTTTTCGCGGCGATGGCGGACGTGAGTTGCTGGCCGAGACGCTGCGCGCGCGCGGCGCCGAAGTCGATTGCATCACCTGCTACCGGCGCCGCGGTCCGTCGGTCAGCCCGGGGCCATTGCTTGATGCCTGGCGGGCCGGCCGACTCGATGCGCTGACGGTATCGAGTAGCGAGGGCCTGCGTTACCTGGTTGACTGCCTGGATGCCGAAGGCCGGCGCTTTCTGCAAACCACCCCGCTGTTCGTCCCGCATGCCCGGATTGCCGAGAGCGCCCGGGCTTTGGGTTTAAACAACATTATCCTGACGGAAGCAGCCGACAGCGGCATCATGGCCGGCTTAGGTGCTTATAATTGGGCAGCATGATGCCCGACAACAATAATCTCCCCGCTGCGAACGTGACCCCAAGCTCATCATCCCCGACCAGGTCCGCCTGGCAAAATCCCTGGCTGTTCGTCGCCCTCGCAGCCCTCGCGCTGGCCGGCTGGCAATGGCTGGAAACCCGCCAGCAACTGAACAACGTGCAGCAGGAAGTGGCCCGTCGTCTGGCCGAATCCGAAGCCGGCAACAAGGAAGACCGTGGCGCCCAGAAGCAGTTGCTGGCCCAGGTCGCGGATTTGCAGGCCAAGCTCGGCGCTCTGGATGGCAAGCTGGCCGAATTCCAGGGGCAGAGCGAAACCTTGCAATCGTTCTATCAGGAGATGGCGCGCAGCCGTGAGGAAGCGACGCTGCTTGAAGTCGAGCAGGCAGTCACGCTGGCCGGACAACAACTGCAACTGGCCGGCAATGTGCCGGTCGCCGTGCTCGCGCTGCAGACGGCCGATGCCCGTCTGGCCCGCCTCGACCGGCCGCAATACATGCCGCTGCGCAAGGCGCTGGCCAAGGATCTGGCGCAACTGACCGGGCTGCCCTTCGTCGATGTGCCGGGTATCAGCCTGCGTCTCGAACAGGTCGTCGCCGGGATCGACAAGCTGCCGCTCGCCGCCTATGGCCGCCCCGTCGAGTCATCCGAAAATCCGCCGGCCGGTAACGTGTTGCCCTGGTGGCAACGCTCGGGCGGCGAAATATGGCAGGAGCTCAAGGGCCTGGTGCGGATCCAGCGTTTCGATCGCGAAGAGCCGGTCTTGCTCGCGCCGGGGCAGAGTTTCTTCCTCCGCGAAAATCTCAAGCTGCGTCTGCTGAATGCCCGTCTGGCGCTGCTGTCGCGCGATCAATGGACTTTTCGCAACGAATTGAAGGTCGCCCAGCAATGGCTGACGCGCCATTTCGTCGCCGACGACAAGGCGGTGCAGGCGGCCCAGGCCACTTTGCGCCAGATGTCGGCGACCGAAATCAACGTCGAACTGCCCAGCCTGAATCAGAGCCAGGCAGCACTGCGTAACGTGCGGACCGGCAAGGAAAAGCCGTGAGAGGCCTGTTCTGGGTCTTGGCGCTGTTTGCGCTGGCGGTGGCCGTTGCCCTCGGCGCCCGGCTGAACGACGGTTATGTACTGCTGGTCTTCCCACCGTGGCGGGCGGAAGTTACGCTCAACCTGTTCATTCTGGCGCTGCTTGGCCTGTTCTTCGTGCTTTACCTCGGCATGCGCGGCATGGCGCTGACTTTCGGTCTGCCGCAACGGGTCCGCCAGTATCGCGAGAATCGGCAGCGCGAACGGAGCAGCCTGGTATTCCAGGATGCGGTGCGCCTGCTGTTCGAGGGGCGCTTCGGCCAGGCCCTGAAGAAAGCTGCCGAAGCGCATGCCGCCGGCACGGCGCCCGGCTTGTCCGCCTTGATCGCGGCGCGCGCCGCACAGCGCATGCGCGAGTCGGAAAAGCAGCAGGGCTGGATGGCGCGGGCCAAGATCGACGATCCGCGCACCGAAGCGGCGACTTTGATGCTCGAAGCCGAGATGATGAATGAGGCGCGGCATTTCGCCGATGCGCTGGCTGCACTCGACAAACTGCAGGGCAAGCAGGGCCGCCACATCGCCGCCCTTCGCCTGGAGTTGCGGGCGCGCCAGGGGCTGGGCGACTGGGACGGGGTACTCAAACTGGCCCGGCAACTGGTCAAGCGCGATGCGCTGCCCGCCGAAGTTGTCGGAGAGGTCAGGACGCAGGCGCATCTCGGCAACATCGCCAAGCGGGCTGCCGATCTCGGGCAACTGACCAGCTATTTGCGCGCCTTGCCGGTCGACGAGCGGGGGCGGCGTGTCGTTCTCGCCGCCGCCAGAGCTTTACTGGCGCTGGGTGCCGAGGCCGAGGCTCAGCAGCTGATCGAAGCGGTCCTCGACGCCGCGACGGATGATCTCTGGCAGCCCGAACTGGTTGCCATCTATGGTCGCCTGGCGGGCGAGGGGCAGACCTTGCGCATTGCCAAGGCCGAAGCCTGGCTCAGGAAGCATCCGGACGATGCCCGCCTGCTCAAGGCGCTCGGCCGGATGTGCTTGCGCCAGCGGCTGTGGGGCAAGGCACAGAGTTACCTGGAGGCGTCGCTGGCAGTCCAGCCGACGCCGGAAGCGCATCTCGAACTGGCCCGTTTGTGCGACCAGCTGGAGCGTACCGAAGAAGCGAACAAACATTACCGGGCCAGTGCTTTACTCGAGGTGAGTTGAGCGCTGCATGCGGGGGCGGAGGGGAAAATGCTGAATATCGACATGCGCAAAATCTATAACTTTTACCCCATCGAGCCGGCGCCCGATCCCGCCGGTTTGCCGACCGGCGGCGATATCTACTACGAATGCCTGGATTGCTCGGCGGTGATCAATTCGGTGCCGCATATCAAGGCGCTCTGCGTCTGCGGCAATCTGCAAGGCAGTGGCGGCCTGCTCCAGGTGGAAAACCCGGAACGGGTCCGGGTGGTCAGAGGCAAACTCAAGTAATCAGACCCATTCGGTCGGCTTGAGGAAAACTTCGTAAAGCTCGGCTTCCGGCGTGCCGGCCGCCGGCTGCCAGTCGTAGCGCCACTTGACGATGGGCGGCAGCGACATCAGGATCGATTCGGTGCGGCCGCCCGATTGCAGGCCAAACAGCGTGCCGCGATCCCAGACCAGGTTGAACTCGACGTAACGGCCACGGCGGTAGGCCTGGAAGTCGCGTTCGCGCTCGCCGTAAGGCATGGCGCGGCGTTTGGCGAGCACCGGCAGGTAGGCTTCGCTGAAAGCATTGCCGACCGCCTGGGTCAGATCGAAGCAGCGCGCGAAGCCGCCTTCGCTCAGGTCGTCGAAGAAGATACCGCCGACGCCGCGCGGTTCGTTGCGGTGTTTCAGGAAAAAGTACTCGTCGCACCATTTCTTGTACTTCGGATAGACCTCGTCGCCGAAGGGGGCGAGGGCATCCTTGCAGGTCTGGTGGAAATGGACGACGTCTTCCCGTTGGCCGTAGTAAGGCGTCATGTCCATGCCGCCACCGAACCACCAGACATCCTCTTCGCCTACCTTGCTGGCAACGAAGCAGCGGACGTTCATGTGCGCCGTCGGGCAGTACGGGTTGCGCGGGTGGAGGACCAGCGAGACGCCCATCGCCTCCCAGGCGCGCCCGGCCAGTTGCGGGCGGACGGCGGTGGCCGAGGCGGGCAGCGAGGCGCCGGTGACGTGCGAAAAGTTGACGCCGCCGCGCTCGAAAAAGTCGCCTTCCTCGATCAGCCGCGAAATGCCGCCGCCGCCTTCCGGGCGCTGCCAGCTGTCGGTGCGGAAGGCTTGACCGTCGAAGGCTTCGAGGTCGGCGACGATGCGGTTTTGCAGGCCGGTGAAAAATTCCTTGAGGCGGGTGGTGTCCATAAAATCTCCGGGGTAAAAAAACGGGCGGTCATGGCCGCCCGTGTTGTTCGAATGATGCAGAGTTCAGCGGCTGAGCGCGCGGTGCCCGATATCCTGGCGGAACTGCATGCCGTCGAAGTGAATCTGGGCCGCACATTCATAAGCCAGTTTCTGCGCCAGCTTGATGTTTTCGCCGAGCGCCGTGACGCACAACACGCGCCCGCCGCTGGTCACCACCTTGTCATCCTGCCTGGCGGTGCCGGCGTGGAAGACGTGGGCGCCTTCGCCGAAGCTGTTGCCGGTCGGCAGGCCGGCGATCGGATCGCCCTTGCGCGGGGTGTCCGGGTAGTTGGCGGCGGCCAGCACGACGCCGAGGGCGACGCGACGATCCCATTCGGCTTCGATCTGGTCGAGTGTGCCGTCGATGCCGTGTTCCAGCAGGTCGACGAAATCGGACTTGAGGCGCATCAGGATCGGCTGGGTTTCCGGGTCGCCCATCCGGCAGTTGAATTCCAGCGTCTTGACCGAGCCGTCCTTGCCGATCATCAGGCCGGCATAGAGGAAGCCGGTGAACGGGATGCCGTCGGCTGCCATGCCGCGCACGGTCGGCAGGATGATTTCGCGCATCGCCTTGGCGTGCACTTCCGGGGTGACCACCGGGGCGGGCGAATAGGCGCCCATGCCGCCGGTGTTGGGGCCGGTGTCGCCGTCGCCGATACGCTTGTGGTCCTGGCTGGAGGCGAGGGCCAACACGTTCTTGCCATCGACCATGACGATGAAGCTGGCTTCCTCGCCATCGAGGAACTCCTCGATGACGACGCGGGCGCCGGCTTCGCCCAGCTTGTTGCCGGACAGCATGTCGTCGATCGCGGCGTGCGCTTCGGCCAGATCCATCGCCACGACGACGCCCTTGCCGGCAGCCAGGCCGTCGGCCTTGATGACGATCGGGGCGCCTTGCTGGTCGATGTAGGCGTGGGCTGCGGCAGCCTCGGTGAAGGTGCCGAAAGCGGCCGTCGGGATGTTGTGGCGAGCCATGAAGCGCTTGGCGAAATCCTTCGAGGACTCCAGCTGCGCGGCTTCCTTGGTCGGGCCGAAAATCTTCAGGCCACGCGCCCGGAAGACATTGACCACGCCGGCGGCCAGTGGCGCTTCCGGGCCGACCAGGGTGAGATGAATCTTGTTCTGCTCGGCGAAATCAGCCAGCGCCTGCGGATCGGTGATGTCGATGTTTTCCAGCTCGTGCTCGCGCGCCGTGCCGGCATTGCCGGGGGCGACATAAACCTTCTGCAGACCGGGCGTCTGGGCCAGGCGCCAGGCCATGGCGTGCTCGCGGCCGCCGGAACCGATTACCAGTAGTTTCATTTGCTAGTTCCTAGTCGTTAGTTATTAGTCGGGAGCGATTAGTGAGCGCGTGTTGCTAGCAACTAACGACTCGCGACTGTTTTTAGTGACGGAAGTGACGGTTGCCGGTAAAGACCATGGCCAGACCATGCTCGTCGGCGGCGGCGATGACTTCTTCGTCGCGCATCGAACCGCCCGGCTGGATCACCGCCTTGGCGCCGGCTGCGGCCAGCACGTCGACGCCGTCGCGGAACGGGAAGAAGGCATCGGACGCGACGACCGAACCCGTGAGTTCGAGGCCGGCGTGCTGGGCCTTGATGCTGGCGATCTTGGTCGAATCGACGCGGCTCATCTGGCCTGCGCCGACACCGAGCGTCATGCCGTTGCCGCAGAAGACGATGGCGTTGGACTTGACGAATTTGGCGACGCGCTCGGCGAACAGCAGGTCTTCGATCTGCTGGGCGGTCGGCTGCACCTTGGTGACCATCTTCAGGCCGGAAGCCTGGGCGGTGAAGTTGTCCGGCGTCTGGACCAGCAGGCCGCCGCCGACGCGCTTGTATTCGAGCGCATTCAATTCGCGGGAGAGTGGCACGACCAGGACGCGCAAGTTGGTCTTGCCGGCCAGCGCGGCCTTGGCTTCGGCGGTGAAGGACGGAGCGATCAGGACTTCGACGAAGTGCTTGCGTTCGTTCATGGCGTTCACGACATCCATGCCGACTTCGCCGTTGAAGGCGATGATGCCGCCGAAGGCCGAGGTTGAATCGGTCTTGAAGGCCTTTTCGTAGGCGGCGAGCAGCGTGCCATCAATGGCCACACCGCACGGGTTGGCATGCTTGACGATGACGCAGGCCGGGACGTCGAAGGTCTTGACGCATTCCCAGGCGGCATCGGAGTCGCCGATGTTGTTGTAGGACAGTTCCTTGCCCTGCAGCTGGCTGTAGGCGGCGATGCTGCCGGCGACCGGGTTGGTGTCGCGGTAGAAAGCGGCGGACTGGTGCGAGTTTTCGCCGTAACGCAGGGTTTCGACACGGTCGAAAGCCAGTTGCAGCTTGGCCGGGAAGATCGAGGGGGCGGGGGCAGCCGCCTCCGGCTTGGCTTCGGCGCCGTCATCAAGACCGGTCAGCCAGTTGGCGATCATGCTGTCGTAGCGGGCGGTATGGGTGAAGGCCTTCTTGGCCAGGCCGAAACGGGTGGCCAGTTGCAGCGCGCCGCCATTGGCTTGCATCTCGGCGAGCAACGGGGCGTAGTCTTCCGGGTCGGTGACGATGGCGACGCCGGCGTAGTTTTTGGCCGAGGAGCGGACCATGGCCGGGCCGCCGATGTCGATGTTCTCGATCGCGTCTTCCAGCGTCACACCGGCCTTGGCGATGGTCGCGGCGAACGGGTAGAGATTGACGCAGACCAGGTCGATGGTCGGAATGCCGTGCGCTTCGATGGTCGCCAGGTGTTCCGGCAGATCGCGGCGGGCCAGGATGCCGCCGTGCACCTTCGGGTGCAACGTCTTGACGCGGCCGTCGAGCATTTCCGGGAAGCCGGTGTAGTCGCCGATCTCGGTGACGGTCAGGCCGGCATCGCGCAGCATCTTGGCGGTGCCGCCGGTGGACAGAAGCTTGACGCCCTGGGCGGCAAGGCCCTGGGCAAATTCGAGGACGCCGGTTTTATCGGAAACGGAAATCAGTGCTTGCTTGATGGACATGTTAGTCGGTAGTAGTTAGTTGTTAGTCGGTAGCTGCAAATTGCGGGGTGCCAGGTTTTAGTCGTTAGCTAATAACTAAGGACTAATGACTAGCAACTACAGCAACTGGTGTTCGGTGAGTTTCTTGCGCAGGGTGTTGCGGTTGATGCCGAGCATGTCCGAGGCCAGCGTCTGGTTGCCGCCCGCCTTGGCGAGGACGACTTCGAGCATTGGCTTTTCGACGCTTTTCAGCACCATGTCATAGATCGCGCAGGGTTTTTCGCCATCGAGATCGCGAAAATACTGCTCGAGTGCCCCCAGCACGCAAGCGGATATGTCTTGTTGTTGGCTCATGCTGCCAACGCCTCCTCTGAAATATATTTAAGATGTTCGTGCGCTTCTGCCTGTTGGAGGAAGAAGTCATTTACCGCCTGCATCTGTTGATCGATGCTGGGAAGTACATTCATTTCCTTGCGGAAGGCCGCTGAGCCGACCAGCCCCTTGGTGTACCAGGAGATGTGCTTGCGGGCGACCTTGAAGCCGGTTTCCGGGCCGTAGAAGTCGTACAGGTCGACCAGGTGCGCCTTGAGGATTTCGTGAATCTCGCTGACCTTGGCTGGCGGCAGGTGTTCGCCGGTGCTCAGGTAATGCTCGATTTCACGGAACAGCCAGGGGCGGCCCTGGGCGGCACGGCCGATCATGATGCCATCGGCGCCGGTGACGTCGAGCACGTGCTTGGCTTTTTCCGGGCTGGTGATGTCGCCGTTGGCGATGACCGGGATCTTGATTAGGGTCTTGACCATGGCGATGGTGTCGTACTCGGCTTCGCCGGTGTATTGCTGGCAGCGCGTCCGGCCATGGATGGCGACGGCGCGCACGCCGGCACTTTCGGCTATGCGGGCGATGGTCGGCGCGTTGCGGTTGGCCAGGTTCCAGCCGGTACGGAATTTCAGCGTCACCGGGGTGTTCGGGATGGCGGCCACCACGGCGTCGAGGATCTGGCCGACCAGCAGCTCGTCCTGCATCAGCGCCGAACCGGCCATCACGTTGCAGATTTTCTTGGCCGGGCAACCCATGTTGATGTCGATGATCTGCGCCCCGTTATCCACGTTGTGGCGGGCCGCCTCGGCCATCATCTTCGGATCGGCCCCGGCGATTTGCACTGAAATCGGTGCCACTTCCCCTTCGTGATTGGCCCGGCGCAAGGTCTTGGCGCTGCCATAGAGCAGCGAGTTCGAAGTGACCATTTCGGAGACGGCCAGACCGGCCCCCATTTTTTTGCACAACTGCCGGAAAGGACGATCCGTCACGCCGGCCATGGGGGCGACGAACAGATTGTTGCGAAGCTGAAATCCGACAAAGTCCATGGGCGATCAGGTGGCAGGCACATCAAGGGAGGTCGCGCATTTTACCCGAGTCGGCGCCTAAAAAATAGTCAAATCGTCAAGGCGAGGGTTAACAGCAGGGCGAAAATAAGCTGCAATCCGGCTGTCATGGCCAGGATGGTGTTGAACACCGGTCCGGGCGCGGTCTGGCGGAAACGGCGAATCAATTTGAGGGCCAGTGGCAGCGACAGCAGCGGCAATCCGGCCGACCAGCCGAGACTCGGCGCGAGCAGCGGCAGCAGGGCATACGGGGCGAGCATTTCAGCGGTGTAAATCCGTTTGGTCGCCGCCCGGCCAAGCTGCACGGCCAGCGTGTTCTTGCCGCTGCGGGCATCGCCATCGCGGTCGCGGTAATTGTTGACGGTGATCACCGCCGCCGCATGCATCCCGACCAAGCTGGCGGCGAGCAGCGCGATGGGCGTCAGGCTCAGGGTTTGCAGGTAGTAGCTGCCACCGACGGCAACCAGACCGAAAAAAATCCACACGAAGACTTCGCCGAACGGCCCGTAGGCAATCGGTTTCGGCCCGCCGGTATAAGCCCAGCCGGCAGCCAGCGAAGCAAGCCCGATGACGACGATGGGCAGGCCGCCATGCCAGACGAGGTAAATGCCGCAGAGAAAGGCCAGGGCGAACGACAGCCAGGCGCCGCTCTTGACCTTGCCCGGGGTCAGCCAGCCTTCCGCCGTGGCCCGCTTGGGGCCAAGGCGATCCGGCGTGTCGGTGCCGCGCAGGAAATCGCCGACATCGTTGAACAGGTTGGTGCCGATCTGGATGAAGGCGGCGCCCAGCGCGGCGGCCAGCAACGGCAGCCAGAGCACCTGGCTGGTATCGTGCCAGGCCACGGCGGTGCCGACGAGTACCGGTGACAGCGAGACCGAAAGGGTTTTCGGGCGGCAGGCGAGGAACCAGGCGTGCAGCCGCCCGGGGGTCATGGCCAAGCCCGGGCGCCCCAGATCATCCGTTTGGCGACGAAATGGCGGGCCGGCGGACAGAGGTCGAGGGCCAGCAGGCCGAGGCCGCGGGCCAGCTTGAGCGGGCCGCAGTCGTTCGAAAAGGCGCGGACGATCCGGTCGGTGAACAGAGCGCTGCCCCGGCGATCAAGGCGCCGGCTGGCGGCGTAGGCGGCCAGGCTGGCCTGGTCGAGGCCGTTGTTGAGCAATGTTTCGGCGAGCTGCCAGGCGTCGCGGATGCCGAGATTGAAACCCTGGCCGGAAACCGGGTGCAGGGTTTGCGCGGTATTGCCGATCCACACTTCGTGGCCCTCGACCAGCGTGTCGCGCAAGCGCAGGGCGAGCGGGAAGCGGCTGCGCGGGCCGGGTTGGGCGAAGCGCAGGCGCTGGCCGAACTGTTTTTGCAGGGCGGCGGTGAAGGCGCTGTCGTCCATCGCCATCACGGCATCGGCCTTGGCCGGCGGCAGCGTGAACACCACCGAGTATTCGTTGCCGAGCGGCAGCAGGGCGAGCGGGCCGTCCGGCGTGAAGCGTTCCCAGGCGCAATGGTTGTGGCCGGGTTGTGGCGTGATTTCGGCAATCACCGCATGCTGGTCGTAGTCGCTGACCGTGACGGCCGGGTCGTCGCCGGGCGTGCCTTCGGCGTGCACCAGCAGCTTGGTCCGGATCGTGCGCAGGGTTCCGGCCTGGCGCAAGCTGACGGTGACGTGCCCTTCGCCCGGGGCGATGGTGAGCACTTCGACCCCATCGAGCCGGGCGGCGGGCGCCAGTTGCCCGGCCAGCGCCGCGGCGAGGTCGCGGTAGCGGACGACATAGCCGAGCGCCGGCAGGGCGTAATCGGTGCAATTGATCAGCGTCCGCCCGAAGCCGTCCTTTTGCGAAACGTGGATTGTTTCGATCGGCGTTGCGGCCCGTGCCGGCCAGGCGTTGATCTGTTCCAGCAACTGGCGGGCGCCATGCGCCAGGGCGAGGGCGCGCGGGTCGTCCTGGGCCGAGTTCGGCGAGTTGCGATCAAGGAGGAGTGACGGCTGGCCGCCGGCCGCCAGTGCCAGGTGCAGCGTCATGCCGACCGGGCCGGCGCCAATGATCAGGATGTCGATGTCGGTGACGACCGGTTCAGTCATGGCGCATCACTTCCTCGATTTCGGCGATGCTCTTCGGCGCCGTGGTGAAAACGCTACAACCGCTTTCCGTGACGCGGACGTCGTCCTCGATGCGGATGCCGATACCGGCCAGGGCCGGCGGAATGTCGTCGGCGGGACGGATGTACAGGCCGGGTTCGACGGTCAGGGTCATGCCGGGCTGCAAGGTGGTCCAGGCGTCGCCAACCTTGTACTCGCCGGCATCGTGCACGTCGAGGCCGAGCCAGTGGCCGGTCCGGTGCATGTAGAAGCGCTTGTAGTCGCCTTTTTCGATCAGGTTGTCGAGATCGCCGCTTAGTAGTTTGAGATCGACCAGGCCCCGGGTTAGCACGCGTACGGCGGCATCGTGGCCTTCCATGAAGTGGCGGCCGGGAGCGGTGGCGGCGATGGCGGCGGCCTGTGCGGCGAGGACGATTTCGTACACGTCCTTCTGCGCCGCATTGAAGCGGCCATTGACCGGGAAAGTCCGGGTGATGTCGGCGGCGTAGCCGGCGACTTCGCAGCCGGCATCGATCAGGACCAGGGTGTTGTCGTTGAGCACCTTGTCGTTCGAGACGTAGTGCAACACGCAGGCATTGGCGCCGCCGGCGACGATCGGCGTGTAGGCGTGGGCGTCGGCGCCGCGCTTGCGGAATTCGTAGCTCAGTTCGGCTTCCAGTTCGTATTCCGCCATGCCGGGGCGGCAGGCGTGCATGGCGCGGGCGTGGCCGGCGCTGGCGATGTCGGCCGAGCGTTGCTGGATGTCGGCCTCGGCGGCATCCTTGACCAGCCGCATCGCGTCGAGTTCGGCGCGCAGGTCGTGAATGGCGCGCGGCGCCCGCTTGCCGGCCCGGGTCTGGGCGCGCACCTCGTTGAGCGCCTTGGCGATCCGGGTATCCCAGGCGGCGTCGTGACCGATGGCATGCCACAGGGTGTCACGGTCGACGAGGAATTCAGTCAGTTTCTTGTCGAGCTGCTCGATCGGGTAGGCGGCGTCGAAGCCGAAGGCGGTCTTGGCGGCTTTCGGGCCGTAGCGGTAGCCGTCCCAGGTCTCGCGCTCTTCGTGCTTTTCGCGGCAGAACAGGATGGATTTCGGCTTCTTGCCGCCGATCAGCACGACCACCGCTTCCGGTTCCGGGAAACCGGTCAGGTACCAGAAATAGCTGTCGAAACGATAGAGATGGTGCGCGTCGCGGTTGCGGATGACTTCCGGTGCCGTCGGCACGATGGCGACACCGTCGCCGATGATCTTCAGCAGGCGTTGGCGACGGGCGATGAAATGGGCGTGACTCATGCGTTCTTCAATTCCTTATCCAGTTCCGCCAGGCGTTGCGGCGTCCCTACGTCGACCCAGCGGCCGGCGTGGCGTTCCCCGCTGAGTGTCCCGGCGGCGATGGCGGCGTCGAGCAGTGGGCGTAGTTTCATTACGCTGCCGCGTGGCACGTCGGCAAAGAAAGCCGGCGAAAAAACGGCGATGCCGGCGTAGGTCAGCGTTTGCTCACCCTGGGCAAAAACGACGCGCTCGCCATCTAGGGCGAAGTCGCCGCCGCTGTGATGCGCCGGGTTGGCGACCATTACCAGGTGGGCCGGGCGGTCGGTCAGTTGGCTCGCCCTGGTGAAGTCCCAGTCGCAATAGATGTCGCCGTTGACGACGAGAAAGGGCGCGTCGCCCAGCAGTGGCAACGCATTGGCGATGCCGCCGGCGGTTTCTAGCGCGCCCGGCGGTTCCGGCGAGTAGCGAATGCTCAGGCCCCACGCCGAACCGTCGCCCAGCGCCGCCTCGATCAGCTCGCCGAGGTGCGCGTGGTTGATGACGATCTCCCGGAATCCCGCCGCCGCCAGTCGTTCCAGGTGCCAGACGATCAACGGCTTGCCGCCCGCCTGGAGCAGCGGCTTCGGCGTATGGTTGGTCAGCGGCCGCATTCGTTTGCCGCGCCCGGCGGCCAGGATGAAAGCTTTCATATGGTAGTCGTTAGTTATTAGTTATTAGTCGGTAGTTATTGGTTTTTGCTAGTGGCTAACGACTAGCGACTAACAACTCGCTTCACCGTCTGATCCCCTCCTGCAGGGTGTTGCCTTCCAGCGCATCGAGCAGATTGAGCAAGGGTTTCAGGGCGACATAACGGCCGGCCGTCTTGCGCGCATAGTTCATGAAGCGCGGCAGGTCTTCGCTGTATTTGTCCTTGCCATCGCGGTACTTCAGGCGGCAGAAGATGCCGAGTACCTTGAGGTGGCGCTGCAGGCCCATCAGTTCGTAATCGCGCCAGAAATCGCCGAAATCGGCACGGACCGGCAGGCCGGCGGCGCGGGCCTTTTCCCAGTAGCGGACGACCCAGTCGATTTCCTGTTCTTCTTCCCAGGAAATGAAAGCGTCGCGGAAGAGGGAAACGACGTCGTAACTGATCGGACCATAGACGGCGTCCTGGAAGTCGATGATGCCCGGTGTCAGGCGGGCGGCGCTTTCGACAACCATCAGGTTGCGCGGCATGAAATCGCGGTGCACGAAGACCTTGGGCTGAGCCAGCGCCGAGTTGATGAGGAATTTGAAGGTCCGGTCGAGCATCGATTTCTCGTCGTCGCTCAACGGGTAGCCGCGATGACGGCTGATGAACCACTCGGGAAAAAGGTCGAGTTCGCGGCGCAGCAGGGTGGCATCGTAGGGCGGCAGCGTGCTCGCCTTGGAGGCAAGTTGCCACTTGACCAGCACGTCGAGTACCGGGCGGATCAGCAGGTCGGCCAGGCTGAGGTCGGCATTCAGGGCGTCGAGATAGCCGATGCGGCCGAGGTCGGTGAGGACCAGAAAACCGTTGTCGAGATCCTTGTCGAGGACGCGCGGGGCGGCCAGGTCAGCCTTGGCGAGCAGGCCGGCGACGTGGATGAAGGGCAGGCAGTCCTCTTTGTCGGGCGGCGCGTCCATCAGGATGCGCGTGCTGCCGTCCGGCCAGGTCAGCCGGAAATAGCGGCGAAAGCTGGCGTCGGCCGAGGCCGGAGTGATCTGGACGGACTGTCCGGGAAAGCGACTGGCAACCCAGTCTGTAACAAGTTGATCGCGCGACATGTGCCTGGGGTGGGTTCGTTGTAAAATGGCCCGATTTTAACACTCGGGCATCGGCCATTCCGGTCTGGCCCTTTGCTGATTGCCCAGATGACCGGTTTTGCCCGCCGTCCGCTTGCCTTTTTCGTTTGTTGCCTGTTCGCCGGAATGCAGGCGAGTCACGCAGTCGACGCGGCGCATCTGCCGGTAATCCAAGGTGTGGCCGGTGATTTGCCCCCGGCCGGCGAAGCGATCACGGTAATGCAGCTGGCGGCTAACGATACTCCGGTGCGTTTGCGCACCGAGCGCAAGTTCAATGTGCTCGGCAAGTCCAGGCCGTCACGGTCGTCCGGGGTCGGCGTCGAGAATCCCGTCGAGTTGAAAAAAGACGATAGTTACCCGATGTTTCTGGTTGCCGATCACATCGAGGGGCGCACCAACGAAGTGACCGAGGCGGATGGCGATGTCGAATTGCGCAAGGCCGGCTCGCTGCTTTTTGCCGACAAGCTCGTCTACTGGCCGATCGAAGATGAAGTTGATGCGACCGGCAGTGTCCGTTTGCTGCAGGAAGGGACCGAGGTAACGACGCCGCATCTGCGGATGAAGCTGGCCGAGCAGATCGGCTTTGCCGAGAACGCCGATTATTACATCGTCAAGGAAGTGGCCAGCAAGCTCTATCGGCAGCAACAGACGGTCGTTACCGTGGCCAGCAGCAATGCCGGATCGACCGGTGCACCGATGATGCTGAACGTACCCAACAGCTATGGCTTGCCGACGGTTGCGCCGGCCCGTCGCCTGTCGTCAGCGAGCGGTCATGCCGAACGGACCGATTTCGAGGGCGAGAACCAGATCAACCTGACCAACGCGACCTACTCGACCTGCAAGCCGGGCCAGACGGACTGGTATCTGCAGGCCTCGGACATGCACCTCGACTACGACCGGAATGTCGGAGATGGTAGCAATGTCTCGTTGTGGTTCAAGGATGTTCCGATCTTCTATTCGCCGCTGGCTTCCTTCGCCCTGAACAATCAGCGCCGTTCCGGCGTGCTGCACCCGTTTTTCTCGACATCGACCCTGAATGGCCTCGATGTTACCGTGCCCTACTACTGGAACATTGCGCCGAATTACGATGCGACCTTCTATCCGCGCTACATGAGCAAGCGCGGCTTCCAGCTCGGGGTCGAAGGGCAGTACCTCGATTCGAATTACCGCGGCGTAACGCGTCTGGAGTACATGCCCAACGACGAGATCGAGAATCGCCGTCGTTACGCCTACAACATTCAGCACCAGCACTACCTCGGACGCGGCTTTTCAGCGGCGGTAAACTGGCAGGAGGTGTCCGACGATCGCTACTGGGAAGATATGTCTTCCCGCATGTTGCAGACTTCGCAGACCCAACTGCCGCAGCAGCTCTCGCTGACTTATGCGCCGTCGCCATGGTTGCAAACGACGACCCAGATGTTGCGCTATCAGACCTTGCAGCCGGATCCACTCAACCCGGTTGTCCGGCCTTATTTCCTTGAACCGCAAATCAACATCGTCGGCTTCCGGCCGAATGTACTGAAGACCGATCTCAGCATGATTGCCCAGTTCTCGCGCTTCACCCACCCGGACAAGGTTGTTGGCGACCGCTTCGTCCTTTATCCGCAAGTGTCGCTGCCAATCGTCCATCCGGCCTTCCAGATCACACCCAAGGTTGGCGTGCATATGACCCGCTATGCGCTTGATCAGCAGCTTGCCGGTGAGCCGACCAGCGTCAGCCGCACGTTGCCTGTTTTCACGCTCGACTCGACGGCGATTTTCGAGCGCGAGAGCAAATGGCTCGATACCGACTACATCCAGACGTTGGAGCCGCGCCTCTATTACGTCAACATTCCGTACAAGGACCAGAGCAAGATTCCGGTCTTCGATGCCGGTCTGTCCGACTTCAATTTCGCCCAGATTTTTGCCGAGAACCGTTACAGCGGTTATGACCGGATCAACGATGCCAATCAGCTGACGGCGGCGTTGACCACCCGTCTGCTCGATGCCAGTACCGGTGTCGAGCGCTTCAAGGCGATGATCGGCCAGCGCTACTATTTCAAGCCGCAACGGGTCACTATTCCCGGTGAAACCCGCCGCGCCGAAGATTTCTCCAACCTGGTTGCCGCGGTCAACGGCCTGGTCTTGCCGAAAACCTATGCCGATGCGGCCTGGGAATACAACTATCGCGACGGGGCCAGCGAGCGGCTGTCGGTCGGTGCGCGTTACCAACCGGATTTCGGCAAGGTATTGAGTGCCAGCTACCGCTATACACGCGACCCGCTGACCAGCAAAGGCCTGGTCGACCAGATCGATATCGCCGGCCAGTGGCCGCTTGCTGCCAACTGGTATGCTGTCGGACGTTACAACTGGTCGCTCAAGGACAGTCAATTGCTCGAAGCCATTGGTGGTGTCGAATACAATACCGGCTGCTGGGCGGTGCGTGTTGTTGCCCAGCGTCTCGAGGCCGTTTCCGGTACACCGAGTACCAATGTATTCTTCCAGCTCGAGCTGAGCGATTTTGGCAGTATCGGCTCCAATCCTCTCGGCCTTCTCCGGCGCAGCATTCCAGGCTACGGTAAAACCAACGAGTTGCCCGTCAGTAGCAGCCTGCTCACCCCACAATGATCACCATGCCCAAACTTATCAGTCGTCTGCTTGCCTTGATCTTCAGTCTCAGTGTCTTTCTCGGCACTCCCGTGCAGGCCGCACCGGACGAGCCGGTCGAGGCCGACCGCATTGTCGCGGTCGTCGGCAATGAGGTCATTACCTACTACGAGTTGCGCAGCCGCCTGGAATCGGCGCTGAAGCAGCTGCAGAAACAGGGTACGCCGCTACCGCCGCAGGATGTGCTGGAGCGCCAGATGCTCGAGCGCCTGATCATGGACCGTGTGCAGTTGCAATATGCCCGCGAGAGCGGTCTGCGCATCGATGACGCCCAGCTTGATCAGGCGATCAACCGGATTGCCGCCAATAACAAGCTGTCGCTGCCGCAGTTCCGTCAGGCGCTGGAAAAAGACGGCATCGAGTACGCCAAATTCCGCGAGGAGATCCGCAATGAACTGACCACGGTTCGCCTGCGTGAGCGCGAAGTCGATAGCAAACTGGTTATTTCCGACGGAGAAATCGACAACTATCTGGCAAGCCAGGTGGCTACCGGCGGCAACGAGGAGTACGAGCTGGCGCACATCCTGTTGCGTGCCCCCGAGTCGGCCAGTCCGGAACAACTGCAGAAACTTCGCCTGCGCGGCGAACAGGCATTGGCGCGGGCGCGGGCCGGCGAGAATTTTGCCGTCCTGACGGCGGCCTTTTCCGATGCCCCCGATGCATTGCAAGGCGGCGCCCTCGGCTGGCGGCCACTGGATCGTTTGCCGGCGCTTTATTCGGAGGTGGCGGCCCGCTTGCCGGTCGGTGAAGTCAGCGAGCTGCTGCGCTCCTCGGCTGGTTTTCATATTGTCAAATTGATCGCCAAGCGCGGTGGCAGCGCGCCGGCGTCGGTCCAGCAAACCAAGGCTCGCCACATCCTGGTGCGCATCAATGAAGTGGTTTCGGAAAGCGAAGCCCGCCGCAAGCTGGAAAATGTGCGCGAGCGCATCGTCAACGGTATCGATTTTGCCGAACAGGCCCGCCTCTACTCGCAAGACGGTTCCGCCGCCAAGGGCGGCGATCTCGGCTGGCTGAGCCCGGGTGATACGGTACCCGAGTTCGAGAGGGCGATGGACGCGCTGAAACCGGGCGACCTCAGCCCTGTCGTCCAGTCGCCTTTCGGCATGCATCTGATCCAGGTTCAGGAGCGTCGCGAGCGTGATGTCTCGGTCGAGCGCCAGCGTGGCGTCGCCCGCCAGGCCTTGCGCGACCGCAAACTTGATGAGGCCTATCAGGACTGGCTACGCCAGATGCGCGACCGCAGTTACGTCGAAAACCGCCTCGAAGAAAACTGATGCGGCCGATCATTGCCGTGACCAGCGGCGAACCGGCCGGCATCGGCCCGGAGCTGTGCCTGCGGTTGGCCGGCTACGCGGGCGATGCGCAACCGGTCATCCTGGGCGATCGCTCGCTGTTGGCTGAACGGGCGGCAAGCCTCGGGCTCGACGTCAGCCTGCGCGATTATTGCCCGAGCAATCCGGCAGACCGGAACGTGCTCGATGTCCTGCATGTTCCGCTCGCCGCGCCGGCGAAGGCCGGCGTGCTGAACGCCGCCAACGGCGCTTATGTTCTCGCTCTGCTCGATCGCGCCTTGGCCGGCTGTCAGTCCGGCGAATTCGCCGCGATGGTCACCGCGCCGGTGCACAAGGGGGTGATCAACGAAGCCGGCGTGCCGTTCACCGGCCACACCGAATATCTCGCGGAAAAGACTGCGACGCCGCTCGTCGTCATGATGCTGGCCGGCAGCACCGAACGCGGTCCGCTACGCGTCGCGCTGGTCACCACGCATCTGCCGCTGAAGGATGTGCCGGCGGCGATTACCGCCGACGTCCTGGAGCAAACGCTGCGCATCCTGCAGGCGGATCTGCAGCAGAAATACGCGCTGGCCCAACCGCGCATCCTGGTTGCCGGGCTCAATCCTCATGCCGGCGAAGGCGGTTATCTGGGCCGCGAGGAAATCGAGATCATCACCCCGGTGCTCGAGAAACTGCGTGCCGCCGGCATGCAACTGATCGGTCCGCTACCGGCCGACACGATGTTCACGCCGCCGATGCTGGCCCAGGGCGATGCCGTCCTCGCCATGTATCACGACCAGGGACTGACCGCTCTCAAATACGCCACTTTCGGCCACGGCATCAATGTCACGCTGGGATTGCCGATCATCCGCACGTCGGTCGACCACGGCACCGCGCTGGAACTCGCCGGCACCGGCCGCGCCGATCCGGGCAGCCTGTTCGAAGCGGTCGCCGAGGCGGCCCGCATGGCCACTGTAAAGGTACACACCCCATGAAAGGCCACGTCGCTCGCAAACGCTTCGGCCAGAATTTCCTTGTCGACCACGGCATCATCAATGCCATCGTTTCGGCCATCGATCCGCAGCGTGGCGATACCGTCGTCGAAATCGGCCCCGGCCTGGGGGCGATCACCGAGCCGCTGATGGCCCGCCTCGATCATCTGCATGTCGTCGAAATCGACCGCGACCTGATCGCCCGGCTGAAGACTCTGCACCCACCCGCTCGCATGACGATCCACGAAGGCGACGCGCTGGCTTTCGACTTCGCCACTATCGGCAAGGATCTGCGGCTGGTCGGCAATCTGCCCTACAACATCTCGACGCCGCTGCTCTTCCATCTTGCTGAGTACGTCGGCATCGTCCATGACATGCATTTCATGCTGCAGAAGGAAGTTGTCGAGCGGCTGGTGGCGGTGCCTGGCGAAACCGACTTCAGCCGGATTTCGGTGATGTTGCAATACCGCTTTCACCTCGAGTGGCTGATCGACGTGCCGCCGGAATGCTTCGATCCGCCGCCCAAGGTTCAATCGGCCGTGGTCCGCCTGATCCCCAAGGATGTTTCAGAACTCACCGCGAAAAGCCAGGCCAAGCTGTCGCAGGTTGTCCAGACGGCCTTCTCGCAGCGCCGCAAGATGCTGCGCAACACGCTGAAAGGCATGCTCAGCGATGCCGGATTTGCCGAGCTCGGCATCGATCCGACCCGTCGGGCTGAAGATATTCCGGTCGAAGGCTATGTCCGCATTGCCAACTATCTGAGTTAACCTCAAGGGATACCATCGCCCGCGTTTCGCAGGTGACAAAAAACCCCGCCGCGGCGGGGTTTTTATTTGCTGTGGCCGAATTACTTCTTCATCGGGCAGGTCTTGATGCCGAACAGCGAGTAGGCCGGGCACCAGCCCATCAAGCCGGTGGCGAGCGGGACGATGCCGATGTAGCCCCAGACCGGCAGCATGCCGGCTGCCGTGGCGCCGATCAGGCCGAGGCCAACGACGATGCGCAAAATTTTGTCGATGCCGCCAACATTGGTTTTCATGATGTGTTCTCCGTCGATTAGTGGGTACGGGCCGGACTTTAACGATGGTTGATGACCAGGTATGTAACCTCAGTCACACAAGCGCCATCTTCTGCAGGCCGGCACGGTCAACGATGCTCAGTTGCTCCCGGCCGAGTGTGACCAGGCCTTGGGCGGAGAACCCCTTGAGCAGGCGGCTGACGATTTCACGGACGCTGCCCAGTTCGTCGGCCAGTTGCTGGTGCGTGACATTCAGAACGGCTTCGTTGCGGGCCAGCAGCAGCTTGGCCAGGCGCTGATCGAGGCGGGCGAAGGCGACTTCCTCGACCAGTTGCATCAGTTCTCCGATGCGCTCGGCGAACAGGTGAAAGACGAAGTCGCGGAACGGGGCGTGCTCGAGCATCAGCGCCGCGAAGGCCGTTACCGGGAGGGCAAGCAGGGTGAGCGGTGTTTCGGCGATGCCGCGCGCGTTGTACTCGGTATGGCCGAGCAGGCAGCTCGAACTGATGATGCACGAGCCACCGGGGCCGACGCGGTAGAGCATCAATTCGCGGCCGCTGGCGGCCAGTTTGACGACCTTGATGCTGCCTTCGAGTAGCAGCGGAAAGCCCTGGCACGGCTGGTGCTCGGCGAAAACTGCGGCGCCGGCCGGCAGATGCATGACGGCGCCGGGTTGAAGCAGCGCGGCCAGACGCTCGGCCGGCAAACCGGACAGGGCCGGGTAGAGGTTCAGCAGCCGTTGCGGTTCGACCGCGGCAGTCGGCGCCATGTCAGTTGACGATCGCCCAGGCCGGTGCGTGATCGGACGGGCGTTCGCGTTTGCGCGGGGCACGATCGATGCCGGCCGCCGTGCATTGCTCGGCGAGCGGTTTCGACAGCAGGATGTGATCGATGCGCAAGCCGAGGTTCTTCTGGAAACCCAGCATCCGGTAGTCCCACCAGGAGAAGGTCTTTTCCGGTTGCTCGAACAGCCGGAAGCTGTCTTCCAGCCCGAGGCCGCACAGGCGCTGGAAAGCGGCGCGCTCGGGGGGGGAGACCAGGATGCAGTCGGCCCAGCGTTTCGGGTCATGGACGTCGCGGTCGTCCGGCGCGATGTTGTAGTCGCCGCACAGCGCCAGTCGCGGGTGGCTGGCCAGCTCGTCGCCCAGCCAGTCGGCCAGGGCATCCAGCCAGCGCAGCTTGTAGTCGTACTTGTCGCAGCCGACTTCCTGGCCGTTCGGCATGTAGGCGCAGACGATGCGCGTGTCGCCGACGGTGCCGGTAATCAGGCGTTTCTGTTCGTCGGGAAAGCGTGGGTTGCCGCACAGCACATCGTTGATCGGCTGACGGGCGAGGAGGGCGACGCCGTTATAGGTCTTCTGGCCGGAAAAGGCGACCTGGTAGCCGGCCGCCTCGATTTCGGCGCGCGGAAAGTTCTGGTCTTCCAGCTTCAGTTCCTGCAGGCACAGCGCATCCGGCTGCTGCTCGGCGAGCCAGTCGAGCAGATGTGGCAGGCGAACTTTCAGCGAATTGACGTTCCAGGTGGCGATTTTCATATCTTCGGAATGAGAGAGTCGGCAGACGATTCTGCCAAGACGAATGGCCGGTGCCATTCGCCTTGATAACGGGTAACGGGCAGCGTGCCGCGGTCGTCGATGCGGTCGATTAACCGCCCAGTGGCGGTTACGGCGCCGCCGCCGGCTTCGCTGCCGGGGTCAGGCCACCCGAGGGCTTGCTACCGTAGGCGGCGGTTTTCGGATAACCGGCCAGATCCAGCAGGTTGTCGTAGGCGCCGGCTTCGAAGCCGCGGACGCGCTGATTACCGACCTTCACCGAGGGGACGAAGACGTCGCCGACGAGCTGTTTCAACTCGTTGGCATCGGCCGCCGACTGCAGCATCTTTTCACTGAACGGCACGCCCCGGCCATTGAGCAGATCGCGCGCCTGCTTGCATTCGCTGGCACAGTCGGCCGAGGTGTAGAGCGTCACCGGGAAGGCTTCCATCGCCTTCTTGACGGCGAATGGCAGGTTGTCGCCGGTTTCGGCGGCGTCGCCGGTCTTGGCGACGCTCTTGACCTTGCCGGGCGGCGGGGTGTCGGAAATGACGGTTCGACCGGCCGGGTCGACCCAGCGATAGGTCTGGGCCGAAGCGCAGACGCTGGTTAGGACCAGACACAGTACGAGCAGGCGACGCATGGTTTTCCCCCTGGGCAGCTTAGGCCGCAATCATACCGCTATGGCGGAGCAGCGCGTCAACGCTCGGCTCGCGACCGCGGAAGGCCTTGAACGACTCGATGGCCGGGCGCGAACCGCCGACCGACAGGATCTCGTCGAGGAAGCGCTGGCCGGTCGCCGCGTCGAAGGGATTGCCGGCTTCTTCAAAGGCGGCATAGGCGTCGGCCGAGAGAACCTCCGCCCACTTGTAGCTGAAGTAGCCGGCGCCGTAACCGCCGCCGAAAATATGCGAAAAGCTGTTCGGGAAACGATGCCATTCGGGCGGCAGCAGCACGGCGACTTCGCGGCGCACCTCGTTGAGCAGCTGCATGACGCTCTGCGGGCCGGCCGGGTCGAAGCTCGAATGGAGCAGCATGTCGAACAGCGAGAACTCGATCTGGCGGACCGCCATCATGCCGCTCTGGAAATTCTTGGCGGCCAGCATCTTGTCGAACAGGGCGCGCGGCAGGGTGGCGCCGCTATCGACGTGGGCCGTCATGCCTTCGACGACTTCCCATTCCCAGCAATAGTTTTCCATGAATTGCGACGGCAGTTCGACGGCGTCCCATTCGACGCCGTGGATGCCGGAAACGCCCAGTTCCTCGCCGCGCGTCAGCAGATGATGCAGACCGTGGCCGGTTTCGTGGAACAGCGTGGTCACTTCGTCGTGCGTGAAGGTGGCCGGCTTGTCGCCGTTCGGGCGGGCGAAGTTGCAGTTCAGGTAGGCGATCGGCTTCTGGATGCCGCCGGCCGTCCGCCGCCGCGACCGGGCTTCGTCCATCCAGGCGCCGCCGCGCTTGGTTTCGCGGGCATAGAGGTCGAGGTAGAACTGGCCGACCAGTTCGCCGGCCGGCGTTTCCAGGCGGTAGAAGCGGACGTCCTCATGCCAGGTCGGCGCGCTATCGGGCTTGACCTTGACGTTGAAGAGGCTCTCGATGACCTTGAACAGGCCGCCCAGCACCTTCGGTTCGGTGAAGTACTGCTTCACTTCCTGTTCGGAAAAAGCGTAGCGCTTTTGCAGCAGCTTTTCCGAAACGTAGGCCGCATCCCATGGCTGGAAGTCGTCCAGGCCGAGTTCATCCTTGGCGAAGGCGCGCAGTTCGGCGATGTCCTTGGCGGCAAACGGCTTGGCCTTGGCCGCCAGTTCGCGCAGGAAGGCCAGCACCTGTTCCGGCGTGTCGGCCATCTTCGGCGCCAGCGAGACCTCGGCGTAATTGGCGTAGCCGAGCATGCGGGCTTCCTCGCGGCGCAGTTCCAGAATGCGCTGCATGATCGGTGTGTTGTCCCATTCCGGCTTGCTCGTCCCGTCGTTGAATTCGGCGGCGCGGGTGGCGTAGGCGCGGTACATCCGGGCGCGCAGTTCGCGATTGTCGGCGTACTGCATCACCGGGCCGTAGGACGGCGCCTGCAGGCTGAAGCGCCAGCCATCGACGCCAGCCTTGACGGCGGCGGACTTGGCTGCCTCCAAGGCGTCGTCAGGCAGACCGGCGAGTAGCGCCGGGTCGGTGATGACTTCGGCGAAGGCGTTGGTCGCGTCGAGCAGATTCTCGGCGAACTTGGCGGCCAGGCTGGAGAGTTCTTCCATGATCGCCTGGAAGCGCGGCTTCTGGTCTTCCGGCAACTCGGCGCCGCTCAGCCGGAAATCGCGGACTTCGTTGTCGACGACCTTCTTCTGTTCGACGCTCAGCGTGGCGTACTCGGCGCTGGCGCGCAGGGCCTTGTACTTGTCGAACAGTTTCAGGTTCTGGCCGAGCTCGGCGTAGAAGCGCGAGACCTCGGGCAGCATCTCGTTGTAGGCCTCGCGCCAGGGCGGCACGTCGTTGACCGAATGCAGGTGGCCGACAATGCCCCAGGCCCGGCTGAACGGCTCCAGTCCCGCGGCCAGCGGGCCGGCGAAATCCCGCCAGGTGGCCGGCGTGCGGTCGGCGGTCAGGCGTTCGATCAGGTCGCGTCCAGTGGACAGCAGCGATTCGATGGCTGGTTTGACGTGTTCCGGCAGAACGGTGTCGAAGCGCGGCAGGTCGGAGAAGTCGAGCAGGGGATTGTGGTTTGTCATGGGGTCCGGGCAATGAAAAAGGGCGGTGTGAGCCGCCCGATGTTGTTTTAGAGGGTTTTGCCGGTCAGGCGTTCATACGCCTCGATATATTTGGCGCTGGTCCGCGCGATGACATCGGCCGGCAGTTTCGGGCCGGGGGCGACTTTGCCCCAGTCCAGCGTTTCCAGATAGTCGCGGACGTACTGCTTGTCGTAGGACGGCGGGTTGCTGCCTTCGGCGTACTGATCGGCCGGCCAGAAGCGGGAGGAGTCCGGGGTCAGCGCTTCGTCGATCAGATGCAGCGTACCGGCGGCATCGATGCCGAATTCGAACTTGGTGTCGGCGATGATGATGCCGCGCGTCGCCGCATAGACGGCGGCTTCCTCGTACAGGCGGATGGCCGCGCTACGGGCTTCGGCACAGAGGTCGGCGCCGTTCTTGCCGGTGCCCTGCAGTGCGTCGGCCAGCGTCGCGGCGCAGTTGGTCTGAGCCTGGGCGAAGGAAACGTTCTCGTCGTGATCGCCGACCTCGGCCTTGGTGGCCGGCGTGAAGATCGGGCTGGGCAGCTTGGCGGCCATTTTCAGGCCGGCCGGCAAGGCGATGCCGCAGATCGCGCCGGTTTGCTGGTAATCCTTCCAGCCGGAACCGATGACGTAACCGCGCACCACGGCTTCGATCGGCAGCGGCTTCAGGCGCTTGACGACGACGGCGCGGCCGCGCACCTGGTCGCGCTCGTTGTCGGCGACGACCGATTCCGGATCGATGCCGGTCAGCTGGTTGGGCACGATGTGACCGAGCTTGTCGAACCAGAAGTTGGCGACGGCCTGCAGCACTTCGCCCTTGCGCGGAATCGGGTCGGGCAGGATGACGTCGAAGGCGGACAGGCGGTCGGTGGTGATGATCAGCAGCTTGTCGGCGTCGACCGCGTAGATGTCGCGAACTTTGCCCTTGGAGAGCAGTGGCAGGCTGGTGATGGACGACTGAAAGAGAGGTGCGGTCACGGCAATGTTCCCGAAGGCAAAACGAGCATTATAAATTATTGCGCGGCTTCGCCTTCTTCGGCGGCCAGCTTCTTGCGCAATCGGCGGGTACCCCAGGCGACCAGGCCGGCAATGACCGGGATCGAGAGGGCGGTGATCACGTCGGTCGACTGGTGGTGCAGGT
This sequence comes from Dechloromonas denitrificans, assembly GCF_020510685.1. Classification (NCBI taxonomy): domain Bacteria; kingdom Pseudomonadati; phylum Pseudomonadota; class Betaproteobacteria; order Rhodocyclales; family Azonexaceae; genus Dechloromonas; species Dechloromonas denitrificans. The sequence goes on along the minus strand of NZ_CP075185.1, from coordinate 4,060,151 downwards.
CCTTGGTGCCCTTGGCCAGATATTGCACCAGTTGCGAACCGTAGTAGGTCAGTACGACCACCGACAGGCCTTCGACGGTTTCCTGCAGGCGCAGTTGCAGCCGGGCGCGGCGGTTCATCTGCGAGAGCAGTTCCTGGTTCTGGCGCTCCAGTTCGATATCGACGCGGGTCCGCAGCAGCTGGCTGTTGCGGGCGACGCGGCCGGACAGTTCTTCCTGGCGCCGGCTGATCGCTTCGCAGGTCGCCATCGCCGGCACCAGCCGGCGCTGCATGAATTCGTCGATGGTCGGCAGGCCGGGGATGCGCGTCTCGCGCAGTTCGGCGATGCGTTGCGACACCAGGCCATGGTAGGCGTTTGCCGCGCCGAAGCGGAAAGTGGTGCGGGCCACCGAGCGTTCGACTTCGGCTGCCAGCTTGGACAGGCTGGCCAGCACGGTGCGTTCGTCTTCCGGCGTGTGGGCCTGGCCGATGTGGTCCATCAGGTCGGCCAGCTGTTTTTCGGCGGAGTAGAGCCAGCCGGCCACTTCCTTGGCGACCGGCAGGCCGAGCAGGGCCATCATCCGGTAAGTCTCGATCTCGACCAGGCGTTGTACGGTGCGCCCGGCCTGGCGCTGGGTCATGCCGGTATCGAGGACGAGGAAGCGCGAGAAGCCGTTGTCGATCTTGAAGTCGGTGAATACCCAGGCATTGCCGTCGGCGACCTGCGCCGCAACCATCTGGCGACCGCTCGGGCTGAGCTTGGCGAGGACCGAGTCCGGGCTGATTTCATCGGTCGAGCGCAGTTCGACATGCGTCGCGACGATCAGTTTGCCGGGAATGGCCGACATCCATTCGGGATGGACGGCATCGAAGGCCGTCGCGTCGGGGTCGAGCACGCCGCCGACCGGCAGCGGGCGGAAAAAAGTGTAGCTGGAAAACTCCGTGTGCATTTCCCAGCGCAGCCGGAAGGAGCCGGCGTCGATCATCTGGTGGGCGTCGGAGCTTTCGATCGAATGGCACACCTGGGACTGGGTCAGCCGCGTCAGGTTGTCGCGTTCCTCGGCAATGCTGTGGCGACCGCGCTTGAATACCAGGTGCGAGACGAGTTGCGCGTCCTGCAAAGGGATCGGCGGCCGGGCATGGAATTCGTTGTTGAGGCGCTGCCGGAGCGGATGCTCTTCCAGTTCGGAAATCGTGAATCGCGGGTGCATGGGCGGTGGTGGGCAGGTTGGTCAGCGCAAGGCGGCTGCCCGGATTCTAGCATTGCGTTCCGCTGGCCAAATGCTTGCCGACTAGCCCTGCCCAGCGGCTGGCGGAAATGATGAAAAGGCGGCTGTTGCGTTGTATGCTGCGCAATCGACCGGCCTGTTCCGGCGATCATCCGTTGGCCAATGCGCCGGTCTGAACTCAGCGTTCGGGGCAAAGTGGTTGAAACTTTTCGAGCTGCCTGAAGAATTGCGGAAGGAGATTCATGGTCCCTGACAAGTTGGTCGACTCCGCTGCCGCTCCGCATCCTTCGGGAGATTCGCCAGGCTACGCCGATTCGGCCATTGAACAGGCGCTGCTCGATGCCATTCCGGCCAGCGTCGCGCATATCGATGGCGGCGGTCGCATCGTCGCCGTCAACCAGCGCTGGGCGGCTTCGGCCAGCGGCAATTGCCTGATCCCGGCCGGCAGTGTGCTGGGGAGCGATTACCTGGCCCTCTGCGAGGGCATGCCGGCCGGCGAGGCGGCGCTCTATCTGCGGGAAATTCTTGCCGGCAGCCGGGAGGGCGGCAGCTTTGCCTATCCCAGCGATTCGCCGGATGGCCGGCGCTGGTTTCGCGCCCATTTCGCCGCCTTGGCCGTGGCCGGCGAACGGGGGGCGCTGGCGATGCTCGCGGATATTACCCACGAGGTGCTCGCCGAGCAGAAACTGTTCGACGTGGCGCATTTCGACGCCCTGACCGGCTTGCCGAATCGCCTGCTGTTTCTCGACCGCCTGGGCAACGGGCTGGCCCAGGCCCAGCGCCTGCGCAAGAGTGTCGCGGTGCTGTGCATCGATGTCGATCGTTTCAAGGTGATCAGCGATTCCCTCGGCCGGGCGGCCGGCGAGCTGCTGCTCCAGGGGGTCAGCCGGCGTATCGCCGACGGCCTGCGGCACAGCGATACGCTGGGCCGCCTCGATCAGCAGAAATTCGCCGTGATGGTCGCGGAAGTTGGTCTGGGCAGCGATGCCGGGGTGGTTGCCCGCAAGCTGATGGCCTTGCTCGAACAACCCTTCGAGATCAACGGACAGAAGGTTTTCGTCAGCGCCAGCATCGGCATCGCGCTGGCGCCCGGCGATTCCGACGACGTTGAAACGCTGCTCGGTTTCGCCGATACGGCGATGCGCCGGGCGCGCGACGCCGGATGCAACACCTTCCGCTACTACACGGCCAGCATGAACGAGGGGGCGCTGGCCCGCCTCAGCTTCGATAGCGACCTGCACCAGGCGCTGGCCGGGAACGAGTTCGAATTGTTCTACCAGCCCAAGGTCAGTTGCAGCAGCGGTGACATCGTCGGTCTCGAAGCCTTGCTGCGCTGGCGCCACCCGGGGCGCGGCCTGGTCATGCCGGACGATTTCGTGCCGGCCCTCGAGGAGAACGGCTTCATCATCGGCGTCGGCCAATGGGTGTTGCGGGAGGCCTGTCGCCAGCTCAAGCACTGGCACGATCTCGGTTTCGGCCGGCCGTCGGTCGCCGTCAATCTCTCGGTGTATCAGCTGGAAAGCAGCGAACTGGTCGCCAGCGTTCGCGAAGCGCTGGCCGTCAGCGGCCTGCCGGCCGATTGCCTCGAACTGGAGGTGACGGAAAGCGCCTTGCTGCGCAATGTCGAGCGGGTCAAGTTGATCATGACCGAGTTGCGCCGGCTCGGCGTGCGCTTTTGCATCGAGAACTTCGGTACCGGCTACGCCAGCGTTTCGTATCTCAAACGCTTTCCCCTCGATGCCATCAAGATGGGCCGCTCGGTGATCCAGGACATCACGGCCGAAGCCGACGACGTCTCGATCACCCGGGCGGTGATCGGCATGGCCCACAATCTCAAGCTCAAGGTCATCGCCCAGGGCGTCGAGACGGAAGGGCAACTGGCCCTGTTGGTCGCCAATCACTGCGATGAAATCCAGGGCTATTTCTTCAGCCACCCGCTGCCCGCCGCCGACATTGAAAAGATCCTGGCCGACCGTTGCACGATGCCGGCGCTGCCCGCCGCGCCCAGCCCGCGCGAGCGGACCATCCTGATCGTCGATGACGAGGAGAATATCCTCGCTTCGTTGCGCCGCCTGCTGCGCCGCAACGGCTACCGGATCCTGACGGCGACCGGCGGCGAAGCCGGCCTCGAACTGCTGGCGGTGAACGAGGTCGATATCATCCTCTCGGATCAGCGCATGCCGGGCATGATGGGCGTCGAATTCCTGCGCCGCGTCAAGTCGCTTTACCCGCAGACGGTGCGGATGGTGCTCTCCGGCTATACCGAACTGCAGTCGATCACCGACGCGATCAACGAAGGCGCCATCTATAAGTTTCTGACCAAGCCCTGGGACGACGAGCTGCTCCGCGCCAACATCGAGGAAGCTTTTCGCCACAAGGAAATGGCCGATGAAAACCGCCGTCTCAGTGGCGAAGTGCAGGCGGTCAACACCCAGCTGGCCGAGGCCAATGGCCGGCTGCTGCAGACGCTGGGCGAGAAGGAGCGGCGCATCGAGCGCGATGAAATGACCCTGGATATCGCGCAGGAGGCTTTGCAGTGCATCCCGTTCCCGGTGCTCGGGGTCGATGACGAAGATCTGGTGGTCTTCGCCAATATCGAAGCCGAGCGCCTGCTGGGCGGCGGCAATCCGCTGCTCGGCAGCGCGGCGAGCGATTGCCTGCCGGCCCCCTTGCTCCGGTTGCTGCAGGGGAACGATGGTGATGTCGTCGATTGGGTGGCCGGCAGCGGGTCGTTGCGCGCCTTGTATCGACGGATGGGGCCGCGCCATGCCGAAAGCCGTCTGCTGATTATTTTTCCGGTCACGGTGGGCGGCTGATGGTCAGCCACCGGCCCGCCCTGGCTTGAGACACTGAGGAACGCGATGGATACTTTTGTCTGGAATGAGCGCTACCTGACCGGCGAGTCCGTTGTCGATGCCGAACATCAGGAGCTGGTCCGCATCATCAACTGGGTGGGCCGCCTGCAATCGGCGGAAGCCGCGGCGGATGAGGTTGAAAGAGTATTCGGCTATCTGGTGAACTATGCAGTCACCCACTTTTCCCACGAGGAAGAGTTGATGGCCCAATCGGCCTGCGACGAGCGCCATGTCGCGCTGCACAAACGCATCCATCAGGATTTCGCGCAGCAGATCTCCAACATGCGCGCCGTCGATACCGGTCAGGCCGACACCGAGTTCCTGCTCCGTTTTCTGACCAACTGGCTGGCCTATCACATCCTCGGCACCGACCAGGCGATGGCCCGCCAGGTCCAGAGTATCCGCAGCGGCATGTCGCCGCAGCAGGCCTACGAAACCGAGCAGGCCCGGGTCTCCGATCCGGCCACGGCCAGCCTGCTCGACGCGGTGCATTCGCTGTATGGGGTGATTGCCGGCCGCAATCAGGCGCTGATCGATCTCAACCGCCAGCTCGAGCAGCGCGTCGAGACGCGGACGCAGGCGTTGTCCCAGGCCAATTGCGAGCTGGTGCTTGAACAGGCCAAACTCAAGGAGGCGCTGGCGACCGTCGAGGCAACCCAGCACCAGTTGGTCGAGTCGGAGCGCAAGCGGGCCGGACTCGACGCGCAGCGGGCCTTGCAGCAATTGCTTACGCAGATCGTCGATGGCGATCCGGTGCCGACCCTGGTTATCAACGCCGAGCACCAGGTAACCCACTGGAACAAGGCCTGTGCCGCGGTAACCGGCCGGTCGGCGGCGGAAATGCTGGGCAGCAACCGGCACTGGGCGGCCTTCTATCCGAACGAGCGGCCGATCATGGCCGACCTGATTGTCAGCGGCGCACTGGATGGTGGGTTCGAACAGTTGTACCCGGGCAAATTCCGGCGTTCGTCGCTGATCGACGGGGCGTTCGAAGCCGAGGCATTTTTCCCGCATTTCGGGGAAAGCGGCCGCTGGTTGTTCTTTACCGCCGCCCCGCTGCGCAATGCCACCGGCCGTATTGTCGGGGCCATCGAGACGCTGCAGGATGTCACCGAGCGCCATAGCGCCGAAGAAGCCTTGCGTGCCCATCAGGCGCACCTCGAACATATGGTCGAACAGCGCACCGCCGAGTTGCGCGAGGCCAATCGCCAACTGGCCGAGGACAATGCCCGGCGGGAAAGAGCGGAGGCCGAACTGCTGCGGCGCAATAGCGAACTGACCCGGCTCAACGAGCAGCTTTCGACTGCCCGGGAGCAACTGGCCCAGTCGGAAAAACTCGCCTCGATCGGCCAACTGGCGGCCGGTGTCGCCCATGAGATCAATAACCCGATCGGCTACGTGTATTCCAACATCGGCGCCCTGGAAAAATATATCGCCAGCCTGTTTCGCATTCTCCAGGCCTACCAGGCCGTCGAGCCCGATGGGACGACCGAGCAGGGGGCCTTGCTCGGCGCGCTGCGCCAGGAAATCGACCTGAATTTCCTGCGAGAGGACATTCCGCTGCTGATGGACGAATCGAAGGAAGGGATCACCCGGGTCAAGAAAATCGTTCAGGATCTGAAGGATTTCTCGCGGGTGGACAGTTCCCAGTCCTGGCAGCGGGTCAACCTGCACCAGGGCATCGATTCGACGATCAACATCGTGGCCAGCGAAATCAAGTACAAGGCCGATGTCGTCAAGCATTACGGCGATCTGCCCGAAGTCGAGTGCCTGCCTTCCCAGCTCAACCAGGTCTTTCTCAACCTGCTGGTCAATGCGGCGCATGCCATGGGGCCGGAGCATGGCTGCATCACGATTACCACCGGCGTGAGCGGCGACAGCGTCTGGCTGGAATTTGCCGATACCGGCAGTGGTATTCCGGAAAGTATCCGGCAAAAGATCTTCGATCCGTTCTTTACGACCAAACCGGTCGGCAAAGGCACCGGACTGGGGTTGTCGCTGTCCTACGGCATTATCAGGAACCACCATGGCAGCATCGAGCTGGAGAGCGAAGTCGGCAAAGGCAGCACTTTCCGCATCACGCTGCCCATTCGCCATGACGCGGACGGAGATCCGACGGTGCCCAACGCGAACGCGGCGAGCCGGTCATGAGACGGGGGCGCTAGCCATGCATCGCTTGCTGGCCCGCCAGTTGAAGCGGCAGTTCGGGAGCCTGCATGACGTCCCGGACGGCCTGAGCGAGTTCATTCAGGCGATTGACCAGGCTTACGGCAAAGCCGATGCGGATTTCGCTCTGCTGGCCCATTCGCTCGACGAGATGTCCCGCGAACTGAACGAACGCAACGATGCCCTGCGCCGGGATCGGGATGCGCAGGCGGCGATGGCGCATCGGCTGGAGGATACGCAGAACCAGCTGGTCCAGTCGGAAAAGATGGCGTCGGTCGGCCAGCTGGCGGCCGGGGTGGCCCACGAAATCAACAACCCGGTCGGCTACATCAACTCCAATCTCAATACCCTCGGTGTTTACGTCGGTGAACTGCTCGAACTGCTCGCCGGCTACGAGGCCAGCGAGGCCGAGTTGCCGGCGGCGCAACGCCAGAAATTGCAGGCCCTGCGCGAAAAGATCGACCTGCCGTATCTCAAGGAGGAATTGCCGGCGCTGCTTGGCGAATCGCGGGAAGGAATCGGCCGGGTCACGAAAATCGTCAATGACCTGAAGGACTTTTCCCATAGCGACAAAGGGGTGTTCACCTGGGTCAATATTCACCACGGGCTGAACTCGACGCTCAACATCGCGACCAACGAGATCAAGTACAAGGCCGATGTGCTTAAGGATTACGGCGACATTCCGGACATCGAGTGCCTGCCGTCGCAGCTCAACCAGGTCTTCATGAATCTCGTGGTCAATGCCGCCCAGGCGATGGACGGTACGAAGCGCGGGACGATCACGGTACGCACCCGGCAACTCGATGCCGAAACGGTGAGCATCGAAATCGCCGACGATGGCGGCGGCATCGAAGAGAAAAATCTGCTCCGAATCTTCGACCCGTTTTTCACCACCAAGCCGATCGGCAAGGGGACGGGCCTGGGCCTCGCGTTGTCCTACGGCATCATCCAGAAACACCACGGCAGCATCCACGTCGCAAGCGTCGCCGGCCAGGGCACGACCTTTCGTATCTGCCTGCCGATCAGCCAGCCGGTTCAGGCGTGATCGTATATTTGGCTGCGCCCCCGGCCGACGCAAAGCCTATCTCTTTTCGGTACATGACGAAGAGGTTCAATAAATCCAACGTCTCAATTCGCCCGCCTGCGCGCCCTTTCACCGCGGTTCGGTTGAATGATGGGTTGGACGGCATAGCCTGTGCATCTCTAATCTTTCGGAAGATAGCTCTTGAGCGAATGTCGGACGGCTTCCATTCGATCCTGCAACATTTCGGTCGTGGGGGCGCAGCTCCTGAAAAATTCGTCCGCGTCCCGCGCTGGCTTGCGACGGGCCGCATCTTCGATAATTCGATCATAGGCGGCTGCCTCTATGCCTAGCCGAACGATCTGCTCACATAAATCGTCCGAGAAGTAGTGGGCATTCTCAACGGCGCTATGGATTGCTGAGCGCGCTTCTGGTCGAAGTTTCAGGAATTGCTCGGCTTGTGCAAGCGTGAACTCGTGCCCGACTACACCATCACCAAGAGGGGCAAAGTTCAGTATTACGGACTCATACGCGAGTTCAATATCGAGCACCGCGGCAGCACTCATGACTCGCCTGCGATGTTCGGACATCCGATCTCGTGCTTCGGCGCGGCGCTGGAGCCAGGGAACAAAGATTGCGACGGCTATAGCGAGAATTGCGCCAATTGCCTGAAACCAAGCGGCTTGGCCTGCTGGGTCCATTTTGCACCACCACATGGATAGTCCGACCCATTCTAGCTGGCAAGTCATAGAGCCTCCGAAGCGTTCGAGCACGCTGTTGTAGCCCAATGGCTAATCAGACGCAAAAGCGTCCGGCTGATTGTCAATATTAGCGACATGGCTTTAATCCTCGTAACCCAATGAGTGAGTTGAGGTTATCCCGTGCGCATTTTCTTATCAATGGCAATGGCACCGACCCGCGTTGGCTGTCGGCCGACTGCCCCGGGCAAGGTTTTGCCGGTCCCGCCCGGGCTATTCCTCGTCCTTCGGTTTACTCGAACTGTTTAGCGGATTTTCATCTATCGGATTTTTGCCGCCCTCAAGTAGGATGGCTCTTCCGATGACTAGAGGAGATTCAAGCGAATGAAGATGACCACTTCTATTGAGCGCGGCACTGAATATCTTTGCATCAAGCTGGGGGCTGCCGTCACTGCCATTCAGCAGGTGGCCGTCGTCAAAGGACTCCCGATGTGGGAGGTTGAACGCAAGATGGGTTCCGGGACGAAAAAACGTTTGATTGTCTCGGCGCGTGCCCTTCTACCCCTTGTCGCTCCAGGCAATGCCTGCTTGCAGGGAGCGCAATAAGCGGCAGTGTTTACCGTGCCACGTCCGGCGCGGCGTTCGGCAGGTCGCCTGGGTTTGCCTTGAGGCGAAGCAGGTAACTGCCGAACTCCTGCTCCAGGTTCGGGGCGGCGTGGTCGAGCAGGAAGTTGCGGAATTTCTGGCCGGCCGGCAGCAGGCGCTTGCTGTTCATATGGACGACGTACCAGGTGCGTTCGATCGGCGTGCCGATCACATCGAGCAGGCAGATTTCGCCGGTTTTCAGTTCGAGCGGCAGCGTATGCAGCGAGAGCAGGCTGACGCCCATGCCGGCCATCACTGCCTGCTTGATCGTTTCGTTGCTGCCCAGGCTGATCGTTCGGGCCGGCGTGAATAGGTGATTCCTGAACATTTCCTCGGCCACCCGGCGCGAGCCGGAGCCTTCCTCGCGCAGCAGGATGGTTTCGTGGCGCAGTTCGTGCAGGTCGAAACGCCGGGCGGCGGCCAGCGGATGCTCGGCCGGGGCGATCAGGACGTAGGGGTGGCTGGCCAGCGGTTCGGCGTGGGCGTCGATTTCAACCGGCGTCCGGCCCATTACGGCGAGATCGATGGCGTTGTCCTGCAGTTTCTGGAGCAAGGCCTCGCGGTTGCCGACGGTGAACTGCACTTCGACGCCCGGATGTTCCTGGGCGAACTTGGCGAGCAGTTTGGGCATGAAGTATTTGGCGGTGCTGACCAGGCCGACCGAGAGCAGGCCGGTTTCGGCGCCGAGCAGGCCCTGCAGGTTGGCTTCGGCATCCTTGATTTCACCGAGCACGCGCAGCGCGTGATGGACCAGCATTTCGCCCGCCCCGGTCAGCGCGACGCCGCGTCCCAGGCGCTCGAACAGCGGCAGGCCGACGTTGTCTTCGAGCTGTTTCAACTGCATCGAGACGGCCGGCGGGGTCAGGTGCAATTCCTCGGCGGCGCGGGCATAACTCAGATGGCGGGCGGCGACGACGAAAATCTGGAGCTGGCGAAGCGTCAGGCTGCGAATGAAATTCACCGGGGTCGTTTCTTAAGAGTGATGTCGATTAATTAAGGCAGGGTTTAACTTTAGGCTTTGCTTCCGGGGATGGCAATGGCCGACGGGAAACGTCGGGCGAGCCGATGAAAAACCCCGCCGGAGCGGGGTTGCTTGCGTTATCGGCAGTGGGCGGCCAGCTTGTCGCGCCAGCCCGGGTAGATCTGGTCGGCGTCCTGTGGGAAGGAGGCGAAGGCGCGGGCGAATTCCCGATGCTCCTTGGCCCATTCGATCGGGTCGGCCCCGGCTTTCCAGCATTCGTAGGCCTGGCGCAGCGAGCGGGCGCCGGCCGCCGGGCTGTCGAGGTGACCGTAGGCGCCGCCGCCGGCCGTGTTGATGACGTTGCCGTGGCCGAGGTTGGCGAAAAAGCCGGGCAGGCGGAGCGCATTCATGCCGCCGGAGATGATCGGCGTCGTCGGCCGCATGCCGTGCCATTTCTGGAAGTAGGCCGGCCCCTGGTATTCCTCGCGCTCGATGATGTAGGCGATGGCGCGGTCGTCCTTGTCGCCTTCCATCTTGCCGTAGCCCATGGTCCCGACGTGGATGCCGGAAGCGCCTTGCAGGCGGCTCATCTTGGCCAGCACGTAGGCGGTGTAGCCGCGCTTGGCCGAGGGCGAGGTGACGGCGCCGTGGCCGGCCCGGTGGTAGTGCAGGTACTGGCGCGAGAAGTAGCGGCGGGCGGTGGTGACCATGCCCGGGCCGCCGACGTAGCCATCGACCAGAAAGGCCACCTTGTCGGCATCCGGGCCGAAAGTTTCGAGGATGAATTCGCCGCGGGCGATCATTTCGGCGTGGTCGTCGGCCGTGATGTTCGCCGAGAACAGCTTGGCCTCGCCGGTTTCGTCCATCGCCCGCTTCATCGCGTCATAGACCAGCGGGATGGTCTGGCGCAGCGGCGAAAAAACCTGGTTGCCCTGCGGCTCGTCGTTCTTGATGAAGTCGCCGCCCAGCCAGAACTGGTAGGCGGCCTTGGCGAACGGCTCGGGGCGCAGGCCGAGCTTGGGCTTGATGATGGTGCCGGCGATGTAGCCGCCATTCTCGACCGGCCGGCCGAGGATGCGCCAGAGGTTGCTGATGTCGACGGAGGGCCCGTCGAACAGTTCGATGACCCGGCGCGGCACGTAAAAGTCGTACATCTTGGCGTGCTCGATGTCGCCCATGCCCTGGTTGTTGCCGATGGTCAGCGTCAGGAAGGAGACCATCATCATCCGGCCGTCGATGATGTTGCGGTCGAACAGATCGAGCGGGTAGGCGATGCGCATTTCCTCGCTGGCCTCGTCGATCAGATAGACCAGCGCATCGACCCCTTTGGTGAAGTCGTCGGTGGTGCACACCTCGACATTGGTGCCGGTCGACGATTCGGCGGCAAAGTGGGCGGCGGCCTCGAGGTAGCCGTGGCCAGCTTTCGGCTTCATCTTGTAGGCACAGAGAATGTGGCGGCCTCCGGCGATCAGGTCTTCTTCCTTCAGACTGAGGTCGGCGTAGCGGTTTGACTGGTCCATCGTCTTGTCTCCTAGGGGGGCGGAAGGCGTGCTGCGATGGACTGAATGCTAGGAGCTTCAATAGATAAACAACAGTCAGATGTTTTTATCCAATCGATAAGCTTTTGCTGATTGATTGGCCGGTCGGCATTTCCCCGACGCATTCGGTATCATCGGCGGCATGAATTTTCGCCGTATCGCCAACAGCATCGTCACCCGCCTGCTCCTGCTCGGCATCGTCATCGTTCTGGCCGGTGTCGTGGCGCGCTATACGCTGCTCGGCGCCTATCTGCGCGAAGATGTCGAGAAGGTCGTTTCGGCTCAACAGCTGGCCCTGGCCACTTACGTCGCGCACGATATCGACTACAAGATTCGCGAACGGCAGGCGATGCTCAGGCAACTGGCCAAGGTCCTCCCGGCGCACCTGTTGCATCGCCCCGAGGAACTCCGGGCGTGGCTCGGCGAGCGCCACGAATGGCAGCCGCTGTTTTCGCAAGGCCTGTTCGTCGTCGATCCGAGCGGCCTGGTGTTGGGCGATTATCCGCGGCGGCCCGAGCGGCTCGGGATGAGTTATCGCGATCGCGACTACGTGCGCGAGGCCCTGGCCGGCAAGGCAGCGGTTGGTCGGCCGGTGGTCGGCCGGATCACCAAGGAGCCGGTGCTGCCGCTCGCCGTACCTGTCAGGAAGGCGAACGGCGAAGTTCAGGCCGTGCTGGTCGGCATCACGGCCATTGGCGCCCCGGGTTTCCTCGACCTGTTGCAGCAGGGCCGGATTGGCGAAAGCGGCGGTTTCCTGCTGGTCTCGCCGCGCGACCAGTTGTTCGTCGCCGCCAGCGATCCGGCCATGGTCCTCCAGGCGACGCCGCCGCCCGGCGTTAACCCGTTGCACGATCGGGCCATGGGCGGCTATCGAGGGCACGGCGTGACGACCAATGCGCGGGGCGTCGAAGAAGTGTCGGCCATGGCTTCGGTCGCCAGCACCGGCTGGTTCGTGGTGGCCCGCCTGCCGACCGCCGAAGCCTTTGCCCTGGTCAAGCATGTTCAGAATTTCGTGCTGCGGCATGCCGCCACGTCCATTGCCTTCTTCCTGCTGGTGGCGACCGGCAGTCTGCTCGCCGTTTTTCGGCCATTGTTCCGGGCGGCCGACCATGCCGACAAAATGACGCGCGGCGAGTTGCCGCTCGAACCGCTTCCGGTGGCCCGGGCCGACGAGGTCGGCCATCTGACGGAAGCCTTCAACCGGCTGCTGGTCAAACTGCAGGCGACCCAGGCCGAATTCGCCCGCATGGCGCATCACGACACCCTGACCGGTCTGCCGAATCGGGCACTGCTCTGCGACCGGATTCAGCAGGTGTTGCGCCGCGCGCATCGCAACGACACCCGGTTCTCCATCCTTTTCCTCGATCTCGACGGCTTCAAGGCGATCAACGACGCCCTCGGCCACGAGGCGGGCGATCTGGCCCTGGTCCAGGTGGCGCAGCGCCTGCAGGCGAGCATCCGGGAGACCGATACGCTGGCCCGGGTCGGTGGCGACGAATTCGTCATCGTGGTCGGCGATCTCGGGGCCGAGCCGGGCTATCTCGAAGAATCGGCCAAGGCCGTCGCCACCAAATGCATCAAGGCGATCGACCAGCCATTCCATCTGCGCGGCCAGGAATGCTCACTCGGCCTGTCGGTCGGGATCGCGCTCGGCGACGGGCGAAGCGATGCCGACGACTTGATGTCCCTGGCCGACCGCGCCATGTACCAGGCCAAACAGGCGGGACGCGGGCGCTATGTGATGGCTGGCGCCGCGGCCGACTAAGCGTTCCCGGGGCGGCGCGTCGCCGGCCGGTTTACCTGCCGGCCTTCGGCCTGCAGCCAGTCGCTGAAGGCGGCCACCGAGGGCCGACTGGCCATCGCTTCCGACATCACCAGGTAGTAGGCGTAGGGCGACGGGATGGTCAGCGCGAAGGGCATCAACAAGCGCCCGGCGGCGACCTCGGCCTCGACCAGCGGCGACAGGGCGAGCGCGACGCCCTGGCCATCGAGCGCCGCTTCGACGGCGAGCACCGCATTCGAAAAGCGCGGGCCGCGCCGGGCGTCCACGCCGGGCACGCCGGCCGTGTTCAGCCATTGCGCCCAGTCGGGCTGGCGGCCTTCTTCGCCGATCGTTTCGTCGTGGATCAGCACATGGCGGGCGAGGTCGGCCGGACTGTCGAGCGGCTTGTCCGGCGTCGGCAGGCGGGGGCTGCACACCGGTACGCAATTCGGGGCGAAAATCTTTTCAACGCGCAGGCCGGGGTAGTTGCCGGTGCCGTAGCGGATGGCGACTTCGCTGGTCGCCGTCCGCGGGTCGGTCTGCCGCTCGACGAAGAGCATCGTTTCGCCGTGCCGATCGACCGCGTCGGCACTGCTCGACAGGCGGAGCGCAATGCCCGGATGGCTGGCGGCGAAGCGCGGCAGGCGCGGCACCAGCCAGCGCGAAGCGAAGGAGGGCGGGGCATTGACGGTGAGCGGGCCATCGTCGCCCTGGCGCGAACTTTCGATGGCCGCCGCCAGGCAGTCGAAACCTTCCCGTATCTTCGGCAGCATGGCCATGCCCTGCGGCGTCAGTTCGATGGCCCGGGTCAGGCGGCGAAACAGGCTGAGGTCGAGGTAGCTTTCGAGCAGCTTGATCTGCTGGCTGATGGCGGCCGGGGTGACGTGCAGCTCTTCCGCCGCCTTCTTGAAACTGAGGTGGCGGGCGGCGGCTTCGAAGGCACGCAGGGCGGGCAGAGGGGGAAGTCGATAGCTCATGGGTGACGATTAAGTTTTATTTATCCATCGCATCATAAAGTGTCGTTTGCCGACCGGCAATCGGCGTTTTATCGTACCGCCCCTGAGCTTTTCCACCCCCCCCAAAGGATGCATTACCATGAAACACGCCCTGTTCGCTGCCGCTCTCCTTTCTCTCGCCCTGACCGCCTGTGGCCAGAAGGACGCAGCGGTAGCGGCACCGGAAGCCGCCCCCGTGGCCGCCCCGGCCCCTGCACCGGAAGCCGCTCCGGCCCCGGCCCCTGCTGCCGCCAGCGAAGCTGCCCCGGTTGATGCGGCTGCCCCGGCCGCCGCCGATGCGTCGAAGCCGGCTGCCGAAGCCGATCTGAAGCAGCGCTGAGCGCCTGCGTTTTACCTTATTGCGTCAATCTCCCCCTGACGATCATGCGCCCTTGAAGTATTGGGCTTGAGCCCGCCTTGTGCGGGCTTTTTTTTACTTTCTTTCCCAGGATCACTACAGACCATGCAGACCTCGAATGGATCATCCCGTATCCAGTGCGCCAAACTGCGCAGCAAGGTAATGTCGGCCGAAGAGGCCGCCAACCTGATTCCGTCCGGCGTCAATGTCGGCATGAGCGGTTTTACCGGTGCCGGCTACCCGAAGTTGGTGCCGTCGGCCCTGGCCAAACGCATCATGGACGCCAATCTGTATGGCAAGAAATTCAAGATCGGCGTGTGGACCGGCGCCTCGACCGCGCCCGACCTGGACGGCGCGCTGGCCATGGTCGATGGCGTCGAGATGCGGCTGCCCTACCAGTCGGACCCGACCTGCCGCAAACGGATCAATGCCGGCGAGATGGAATACATCGACATTCACCTGTCGCATGTCGCGCAGTTCGTCTGGTCCGGCTTTCTCGGCAAGCTCGACATTGCCGTGGTCGAAGTGGCCGGGGTTCTGGAAGACGGGCGGCTGATTCCCTCGTCGTCGGTCGGCAACAACAAGACCTGGCTGGATCAGGCCGACAAGATCATCCTGGAAGTGAATTCCTGGCAAAACCCCGAGCTCGAGGGGATGCACGACATTTACTACGGCACCCAGCTGCCGCCGCACCGCAAGCCGATTCCGCTGGTCCGCACCCAGGACCGGATCGGCGAACCGTATCTGCGCTGTGACCCGAACAAGGTCATCGCCGTCGTCGAAACCAACAGCCCGGATCGCAATTCGGCTTTCTCGGCCCCCGATGAAAACTCCCGCAAGATCGCCGGCCACATCCTCGAATTCTTCGAGCACGAGGTCAAGAAAGGCCGCCTGCCGGTCGACCTGCTGCCGCTGCAGTCGGGTGTCGGCAACATCGCCAATGCCGTGATGGCCGGCCTCAATCAGGGCCCGTTCGAGAACCTGACGGCCTATACCGAAGTGCTGCAGGACGGCATGCTGGAGATGATCAAGTCCGGCAAGCTGACCTGCGCCTCGGCCACCGCCTTCTCGCTGAGCTCGGGCGCCCTGGCCGAACTGAATACCGACCTGGCGCGCTACAAGAACAACATCATCCTGCGCCCGCAGGAAATCTCGAACCACCCGGAAATCATCCGCCGGCTCGGGGTCATCGCGATGAACGGCATGATCGAGGCCGACATCTACGGCAACGTCAATTCGACCCACATCATGGGCACCAAGATCATGAACGGCATCGGCGGCTCCGGCGACTTCGCCCGCAACGCCTATCTGTCGATGTTCATGACGCCGTCGCAAGCCAAGGGCGGGGAAATCTCCTGCATCGTGCCGATGGCTTCGCACGTCGACCACACCGAACACGACGTCCAGATCCTGGTCACCGAACAGGGCCTGGCCGACCTGCGCGGCCTCTCGCCGAAGCAACGCGCCAAGGCGATTATCGAGAACTGCGCCCACCCGCACTTCAAGCCGGCGCTGAGCGACTACTACAAGCGCGCCCTCGATCATTCGCCGGGCAAGCAAACGCCGCATCTGCTCGAAGAAGCCCTGAGCTGGCACCTGCGTTACCTGCGCCAAGGGGCAATGTAAGCCGATGATCGTCCGCCCGCGGCCGCACTGGTTCTACCTGCTCTTCGTGCGCCGCGGTTCGCTGGTCCACCTGATCCTGGCCCAGCAAATCTTCGTCTTTACCGTTGCCTGTGCCGTGGTGGCGGCCCACGGCCATTTGCTGCACTGGAAAGTGCCGCTGACGGCCAGCCCGTTTTCGCTGATCGGGGTGGCCCTGGCGATCTTTCTCGGCTTTCGCATCAACGCCAGCTATGACCGCTACTGGGAAGCCCGCAAGCAGTGGGGGACGGTCCTCGTCGAAGTCCGCAACCTGGCCCGCAAGGCGCTGACCTGCGCCGGTCCGGCCGACCAGGCCCGGCCGTTCATCCTCGGCCTGATCGCCTTCGCTACCGTGCTGCGCAACCAGCTGCGCGACGATCCCCGCGAACGCGGACTGGCCGGGCTGTTGCCGGCGGAGGTCGTCGGCCAGGTCGTGCCGGCGCGCGGCGGGGCCAACCTGATCCTCCTCTGGCTGGCCCAATGGCTGCGGGTCAGGCGGCAAACCGGCGACCTCCAGCCGATCCTCGCCCAAAGCATGGAGCAGGGGCTCGACGCCCTGTCGGGGGCGCTCGGCGGCTGCGAGCGCATCGCCAATACGCCGCTGCCCTTCACCTACTCGGTGATCCTGCATCGGTCGTCCTACCTCTACTGCCTGCTGCTGCCCTTCGGCCTGGTCGATGCGATCGGCCTGATGACGCCGCTCATCGTCACCTTCGTCTCCTACACCTTCTTCGCCCTGGAGGCGCTGAGCGACGAGATCGAAGATCCCTTCGGCCGCATGCCCAACGACCTGGCGCTCGATGCCATCGTCGCCGGCATCGATGCCAGCCTGCGCGAAATGCTCGGCGAAACGCCGCCGCCGGCCCCGCTGCCCGACCAGAACTTCGTCCTCAACTAAAGGCTGTGCGCGGCCTGGCCAAGCTCGGCCAGCGATAGCCCGCCGAGATGCGGCAGGACCCGCCGGGCGCCGGCAAAATCCTGCCCGGCGGTGTATTCGCTGACCGTCACCACGGCAGCCAGCCCGGCACCCTGTGCGGCACGCAAGCCGTTGGCCGAATCCTCGATGGCCAGGCAGGCGGCGGCCGGCAACTGCAATTTTTCCAATACCCACAAATAGATGTCCGGGGCTGGTTTCTTGGCCGGCACGACATCGCCGGCCCCGATCACGGCGAACCAGCCGGCGGCATCCGAGCCGAGGCTGGCGCGGAGCAGGGCGTCGACATTGGCGGCCGAGGTGGTGGTGGCGATCGCCAGGCGGATGCTGGCCCGCCGGGCTTCGTCGATCAGGCGGGCGATGCCGGGCCGCAGCGCCACGCCGCCCCGGCCGACCAACTCGACGTAATGGGCCGTCTTGGCGGCGTGCACTTGGTGGACCAGCCGGTCGAAATCGGCCCGGGCGGCGACGGCCGGGGCGCAGTGTTCGGCGAAGTGGCGGATGCGTTCCTTGCCGCCGGTGATGTCGAGCAGGCGGCCGTACAACACCTCGTCCCAGTGCCAGTTCAGGCCGCATTCGGTAAAAGCCCGGTTGAAGGCCGGGCGATGGCCGTCGCGCTCGGTTTCGGCGAGCGTCCCGTCGACGTCGAAAATGATCGCTTGCAGTGGGTTCATGGCGAGCAACGATAACCAGGGAAGAGCGCCGGTTCCAGTCAGGAATAGTTAAGTCGGACTTAAGTGCATTACGCATTAAGTAAATGCTTATCGCGATAGTAAAAAATACTGACTATTGCTTAACTAACTATGGTCTTATCTTTGCAGGCATCGCGGTAAGGAAACCTGACAGGAGCCATCATGCAATTCGGACGAACCACGCTTTCCAAATTCGTCATCGAGCAAACGCGGCTGCAGCATGGCGAACTCGGTGCGCTGCTCATCGACGTCGCGGCCGCCGTCAAAACCATCTCGGCGATGGTCGCCAAGGGCGCGCTGAGCGGCAATCACGGCGCCCTCGACAGCACCAACATCCAGGGCGAGGTGCAGAAGAAGCTCGACGTGCTGACCAACGAGGCGATCCTGCGCCATTGCGAGTGGGGCGGCCAGCTGGCCGGCATGGCTTCGGAGGAAATGGACGACCCCTACCGGATCCCGGTCGAATATCCGCGCGGCCGCTACCTGCTGGTTTTCGACCCGCTCGACGGGTCGTCGAACAGCGACGTCAATGTCTCGGTCGGCACCATTTTCTCGATTTTCGCCCGGCCCGCCGTCGGCGATGCCGAACTGGCCGACTATCTGCGTCCCGGCCAGCAACAGGTGGCGGCCGGTTACGCCATCTACGGCCCGGCGACGATGATGGTGCTGACCCTCGGCAACGGCACGCACGGCTTCACGCTGGACCGCGAAAACGGCAATTTCATCCTCACCCATCCCGATATCCGGGTGCCGGAAGATACCCGCGAATTCGCCATCAACACCTCCAACGAGCGTTTCTGGGAGCCGCCGGTGCAGCGCTACGTCAGCGAATGCAAGGCCGGCCGGACCGGCGTGCGCGGCGTCGATTTCAACATGCGCTGGATCGCCTCGATGGTTGCCGAAGTGCACCGCATCCTGATCCGCGGCGGCATCTTCATGTACCCGAAGGACAGCAAGGACCCGGCCAAGCCCGGCCGCCTGCGCCTGCTCTACGAAGCCAACCCGATGGCGATGCTGATCGAGCAGGCGGGCGGCGCGGCGAGTACCGGCCGCCAGCGCATTCTCGAGGTGCAACCGGAAGCGTTGCATCAACGCGTGCCGGTCATCCTCGGGTCGAAAAATGAAGTGGAACGTTTGGCGCGTTATCACGTCGAATATGACGATGGCAGCGACCGCCCCTTCGTCTCGCCGCTGTTCGCCGAACGTTCGCTGTTCCGCGACGAAACGCGTAGCTGATTTCACAGTTAAGGGAGAGAGGCATGTCCGTCAAGCATCCGATCATTGCCATCACCGGCTCGTCCGGGGCCGGTACCAGCACGGTGATGCAGAGTTTTCAGCACATCTTTCGTCGCGAAGGCCTGAAGGCGCTGATTGTCGAGGGCGATTCCTTCCATCGCTACGACCGCATCGCGATGCGGGCGACGATGAAGGAGCAGGAGGAACTGGGCAATCGCAATTTCAGCCACTTCGGGCCGGAAGCCAACCTGCTCGACGATCTGCAGCGGCTTTTCGTCAGCTACGGCCAGAGCGGCGGCGGCAAGGTCCGTAAATACCTGCACGATGCCGGCGAAGCCGAGCCGTTCGCCCAGCCGCCGGGTACTTTCACACCCTGGCAGGAGATCGGCGAAGCGACCGACCTGCTGTTCTATGAAGGTCTGCACGGCGCCTATGCCGATGCGCAGGTCGACATCGCCAAGCAGGTCGATCTCTGCGTCGGCGTCGTGCCGACCATCAACCTCGAGTGGATCCAGAAGCTGCACCGCGACCAGAAGATGCGCGGCTATACGCAGGAGGCGGTGACCGACACCATCCTGCGCCGCATGCCGGATTACGTCAGCCATCTCTGTCCGCAGTTTTCGCGCACCCACGTCAATTTCCAGCGGGTGCCGATCGTCGATACCTCCAATCCCTTCATCGCCCGCGACATCCCGACGGCCGACGAAAGCATGGTGGTGATCCGCTTCGCCAACCCCAAGGGCATCGACTTCCAGTACCTGCTGGGCATCCTGCACGGTTCGATGCTGACCCGCCCGAACACGCTGGTGGTGCCCGGCGGCAAGATGGGCCTGGCCATGCAGATGATCTTCACGCCGATGGTGTTGCGCCTGATCGACCAGAAGCGCCGTGCCTGACCTGAAAAACAAGGAGAGAGACCATGAGTGAAAGCATTCCCCGCCGCAAACTGGCCAATGCCGTCCGCTTCCTGGCGGTGGACGCGGTCGAGAAGGCCAAGTCCGGCCATCCGGGCGCCCCGCTGGGCCTGGCCGACATCGCCGAAGTGCTGTGGCGGCACCACCTGAAACACAACCCCGGCAACCCGCAATGGGCCGACCGCGACCGTTTCGTGCTGTCGAACGGCCACGCCTCGATGCTGCTCTATGCACTGCTCCACCTGACCGGCTATGCGCTGAGTCTCGATGATCTGCGGAATTTCCGGCAGCTCGGCAGCAAGACCCCGGGCCACCCGGAATCCGGCCTGACGCCGGGTGTCGAAACGACCACCGGGCCGCTCGGCCAGGGTCTGGCCAACGCGGTCGGCATGGCGCTGACCGAAAAGCTGCTGGCGCAACAATTCAACCGCCCCGGCTACCCGGTGGTCGACCACCGGACCTGGGTTTTCGTCGGCGACGGCTGCCTGATGGAAGGGATCAGCCACGAAGCCAGCTCGCTGGCCGGCGTCTGGGGGCTGGACAAGCTGGTCTGCTTCTACGACGACAACGGGATCTCGATCGACGGCCATGTCGAAGGCTGGTTCCGCGACGACACGGCGGCCCGCTTCCGGGCCTATGGCTGGAATGTCATCGGGCCGATCGACGGACACGCAGCGAGCGCCGTCGAGGATGCCGTGGTTGCAGCCAAGGTCGGCAACGGCAAGCCGACGCTGATCATCTGTCGCACCACCATCGGCTGGGGTTCGCCGGCCAAGGCCGGGTCGCACGATGTACACGGGGCGCCGCTCGGCGAGGCCGAAAGCGCCGCCACCCGACTGGCCCTGGACTGGCCGTATGGCCCCTTCGAGGTGCCGGAGAGCATCCGCCAGGCCTGGGATGGCCGGGCCGCCGGCGCGGTCGCCGAAGGCAGCTGGAGCGACCTGTTCGCCCGCTAT
The DNA here is from genome assembly GCF_020510685.1 of Dechloromonas denitrificans. NCBI lineage: Bacteria > Pseudomonadati > Pseudomonadota > Betaproteobacteria > Rhodocyclales > Azonexaceae > Dechloromonas > Dechloromonas denitrificans. The sequence goes on along the minus strand of NZ_CP075185.1, from coordinate 4,039,569 downwards.
CGGGCCGACTTCCCCGAGCTGGCCGGCGATTTCGAACGGCGCATGCAGGGTGGCCTGCCGGCCAACTGGGCCGATATCCGGCGCCAGCTGCTGGCCCAGGCCGGCGAGCGCAAAGGCAGCGTGGCGACCCGCAAGTCGTCGCAGAACTGTCTCGACCTGCTGGTCGAGCGGGTCCCCGAACTGCTCGGCGGTTCGGCCGACCTGACCGGTTCCAACCTGACCGCCGGCAAGACTAGCCGGCCCTGGCACAGTACGCCGGCCGACCAGGTGCCCAACTACCTTTCGTATGGCGTGCGCGAATTCGGCATGGCGGCGATCATGAACGGCGTCGCCCAGCATCGCGGCCTGCTGCCGTATGGCGGCACCTTCGCGGTGTTCTCGGATTATTCGCGCAACGCGATCCGCATGAGCGCGCTGATGAAAAAGCGCGTCGTCCATGTGCTGACCCACGATTCGATCGGCCTCGGCGAAGACGGTCCGACCCATCAGCCGATCGAACACGCCAGCAGCCTGCGCCTGATTCCCGGCCTCGACGTCTGGCGGCCGTGCGACGAACTGGAAACGGCGGTCGCCTGGACGCTTGCCCTGGAGCGCCAGGACGGCCCGTCGGCACTCCTGCTGTCGCGCCAGAACCTGCCGCAGTACAGCGCCGCCAGCGGCACGACCGACGACATCCGGCGCGGCGGTTACATCCTTTCGGAAGTTGATGGCCCGCTGCAGGCGCTGATCATCGCCACCGGCTCCGAAGTGGCCCTGGCCATGCAGGCGCAGGCGGCCCTCAAGGCGCAGGGGGTGGCTGTCCGCGTCGTCTCGATGCCGTGCACGCGGCGTTTCGACCAGCAACCAGCGACCTGGAAGAAGCACGTGCTGCCCAGCGACGTCTGTCGGGTTGCCGTCGAGGCCGGGCATCCCGACCTGTGGCACAAGTACGTCGGGCTCGACGGCGAGGTGCTGGGTCTCGAGAGCTTCGGCGAATCCGCTCCGGCCCCGGCGGCCTACGAACACTTCGGTCTGACGGTGGGCAATCTGGTGCAGACTGTGTTGCGCACCATTGCCAGTTCCGGCGCCAACGACGGCGACGTTTAAGCGGTATCCACAGCTATTCATCAAGAATCAGGAGAATACCCATGACAATTCGCGTGGCAATCAACGGCTTTGGCCGGATCGGCAGGATGGTCCTGCGCGCCGTCGCCAGGGAAGCGGAGTTTTCGGACATCGAGATCGTCGGCATCAACGACCTGCTGGCGCCGGATTACCTGGCCTACCTGCTGAAGTTTGATTCGGTACACGGCAATTTTCCCGGCGAGATCAGCCTCGACGGCAGCAATCTGCAGGTCAGCGGCCACGCAATCCGGCTCAGCGCGGTCAAGGATCCGGCCGAACTGAAATGGGACGAGATCGGGGCCGATCTGGTGATCGAAGCGACCGGCCTGTTCCTGACCCAGGAGACCTGCGCCAAGCACCTTGCGGCGGGGGCGAAAAAGGTCATCCAGTCGGCGCCCGGCAAGGACGACACGCCGATGTTCGTGTACGGCGTCAATCATCAAAAGTATGCCGGCCAGGCCATCGTCTCGGCCGCTTCCTGCACCACCAACTGCCTGGCGCCAGTGGCCAAGGTGCTGCACGACAATTTCGGCATCAAGCGCGGCCTGATGAGCACCGTGCATGCCGCGACGGCTACCCAGAAAACGGTCGATGGCCCATCCGCCAAGGACTGGCGCGGTGGCCGCGGCATTCTCGAAAACATCATTCCGTCCTCGACCGGGGCCGCCAAGGCGGTCGGCAAGGTGATCCCGGAACTCGACAAGAAGCTGACCGGCATGGCCTTCCGCGTGCCGACTTCCGACGTTTCGGTGGTCGACCTGACCGTCGAGCTGGAAAAGCCGGCCTCCTACGAGGAAATCTGCCAGGCCATGCGGGCGGCCGCGACGGCCGGGCCGCTCAAGGGCGTTCTCGGCTATACCGACGAGAAAGTGGTATCGACCGATTTTCGCGGCTGCCGCACGCCGTCGATCTTCGATGCCGGTGCCGGTATCGCGCTCGACCCGACCTTCGTCAAGGTGGTCGCCTGGTACGACAACGAGTACGGCTACACCTGCAACATGCTGCGTTTCCTGCAGTACGCCGCCCGCTAGGCAATAGTTTCCCCGGCCGCTTGGCTGGCTGGGGACGCTGCCGCTTTCCCCTTGTTTATCGCTGGCTGGCCGTTTCGCCGATTCAGGCGGGGGGCGGCTGCACGCCTGATTTTCTGAAAGGTTCTTCCGATGGCACTGATTTCCCTGCGGCAACTGCTCGATCACGCCGCCGAACACGGCTACGGCCTGCCCGCCTTCAATGTCAACAACATGGAGCAGATCCAGGCCATCATGCAGGCCGCCGAGGCCTGCGCCAGCCCGGTCATCCTGCAGGCCTCGGCCGGGGCCCGCAAGTACGCCGGCGAGCCCTTCCTGCGCAAGCTGGTCGAGGCCGCCATCGAGCAATATCCGGATATTCCGGTCTGTCTGCACCAGGACCATGGCACTTCGCCGGCCGTCTGCCAGCAGTCGATGCGCAGCGGCTTTTCCAGCGTGATGATGGACGGCTCGCTGGGGACCGATGGTAAGACGCCGACCAGCTATGCCTACAACGTCGAGGTCACCGCCCGCGTCGTCGACATGGCCCATGTCATCGGTGTCTCGGTGGAGGGCGAACTGGGTTGCCTCGGTTCGCTGGAAACCGGCGAAGCGGGCGAGGAAGACGGCATCGGCGCGGCCGGCAAGCTAGCCCACGCGCAGCTGCTGACCGACCCCGACGAGGCCGCCGACTTCGTCGCCCGGACCGGCGTCGACGCGCTGGCCATCGCCATCGGCACCAGCCACGGCGCCTACAAGTTCAGCCGGCCGCCGACCGGCGACATCCTCGCCATCGACCGGATCAAGGCCATCCACGCCCGCATTCCGGGCACCCATCTGGTGATGCACGGCTCATCGTCAGTGCCGCAGGAATGGCTGGAGGTGATCCGCCGCCATGGTGGGCAGATCAAGGAAACCTATGGCGTGCCGGTCGAGGAGATCGTCCAGGGCATCAGGCATGGCGTGCGCAAGGTCAATATCGACACCGACATCCGGCTGGCGATGACCGGTGCGATGCGTCAGGCGATGGCCGAGAAGCCCGGCGAATTCGATCCGCGGGCCTTCCTCAAGGCCGCTGTCGCGGCGGCCCGCGGCATCTGCCTGGCGCGTTTCGAGGCCTTCGGCAGCGCCGGCCAGGCCAGCCGCATCAAGCCGCTGTCACTGGAAAAAATGGCCGCTGCCTATCGCTGATCCGGCAAGTTCCACGCTGCAGTACCTTGCGTTTGCGGCCCCGCAGTCAGGGGCCGTTTTTTTGCGCCGGGCCAGTGCTCAGAAATGGGCCGCTGACAGGAGCTTGAGTCCGAGGGCGATCATCACCCCGCCGGCCAGCCGGTCGATCCAGGATTTGTAGCGGAGATAGGCGCTGCGCGGGCGCTCGGATGCCAGGGCCAGTGCCACCAGCGAGTACCAGCCGACTTCGATGAGGAAGATCAGCGTGACCAGTGCGAGGTCGAAGGTCAGCGACTGCTCGGCCGGCAGGAAGGCGGCGAAGACGCTGGCGTAGACGATCGCCGTCTTCGGATTGCTGATCTGCGTCGTGAAGCCCAGGGCCAGCGCCAGCCTGGTCCGGGTCGCCGGGTGTTCGGCCAGGTTGCCGAGGCGCAGCGGACGCTGTGCGGCGCGCCAGATGCGGTAGCCGAGAAAAGCCAGATAGAGACCGCCGACCAGCTTGAGCCCCAGGTACAGGGACGGCACCGCGAGCAGCAGGGCATGCAGGCCGAGCAGTGCCGCCACGGCAAACACCACGCCGCCCGCGCCCATGCCGAAGGCCGCCGCCACGCCCTCCCGCCGGGACGTGCTGAGCGCCGTCCGGGCGACCATGACAAAGCTCGGACCGGGACTGACAATGCCGACGGTAAGTGCGGCGAGGATGGCGAGCAGGTGGGGGAGGTCTTGCATCGGTGAACTCAGGTTGGCGGCTGGTTTGGGGGCGCTAGGTCGCAATCTTGAAGCGCTTCGGGGGCTTGCCCTTGCCTGGATCGAAGGGCCCCCCGCCGGCCTTATTCAATCGAGACTCGCCTTCGCCCGGCCGACGTTCACGGCTTGGGAATTCGCAGCCGGCTGATCATCAGCGAGCCGGAGAGCGCGAAGGTCAGGACGAAGGGATGCAAGGTGAAGCCGGCCAGCTTCAGTTCGCCGAACCACAGGGCGTCCCGGACGGCGCCGGTCGAGGCGGCAACGAACAGCAGGCCGACGATCAGCAGCGATGTCGGTATCGGCGTGCCTTCGAAGTACTTGACCTTGTCGCCGCCCCCGGAAAGCTCTTCTGCCGTGACGTTGTAGCGGGCCAGCCGCGAGACGCCGCAGGCGACGAAATAGCACAGGATGATGCGGTCGTACAGGCCGTTCATGCCCAATGCGTAGCCCATGATGGCCGGGGCGACGCCGAAGGAGATGACGTCGGCCAGGGAGTCGAGTTCCCGGCCCATCGCCGAGGTTTTTTGCCGCCAGCGGGCGATCCGGCCATCCAGCACATCGAAGATCAGGGCCGCCAGCAGCAGGCCGCAGGCAAAGTAGATGTGCCGGATATCGCCGAGCTGCAGGTAGCTCATCGTCGAAAACAGCGCGCCGATGCCGCTGATGGCGTTGCCGAGCGTGAACCAGTCGGCCAGATGGAATTCGCGAATCATTGAAAAGGGCTTCGGTTTGCCAGTGTTGGTCATTGGGGGCCTGGATGAAGTGATTTCTACGTGTTTTCGGGATGTTCGGCGCCAAAAAGCGAAAGCCGCCCGTGGGCGGCTGGCGTCATTCGGCGTTGGCGGAGGCTTATTTGACGATCTGGTTGAGTTCGCCCTTGGCGTAACGCTCGGCCATCTTTTCCAGCGGGATGACCTTGATCTGGCTGGCGCGGCCGGCGCAGCCGAAGGCTTCGAAGCGGGCCAGACAGATTTTCTTGGCCGCTTCGCGGGCCGGCTTGAGGTAGTCGCGCGGATCGAACTTGGTCGGGTTCTCGACCAGGTAGCGGCGCACGGCGCCGGTCATTGCCAGGCGGATGTCGGTGTCGATATTGACCTTGCGGACGCCGTGGGCGATGCCCTTGACGATTTCCTCGACCGGCACGCCATAGGTTTCCTTCATGTCGCCGCCGAATTCGCGGATCTCGGCGAGCAGTTCCTGCGGCACGCTGGAGGAGCCGTGCATGACCAGGTGGGTGTTCGGGATGCGGGCGTGGATTTCCTTGATGCGGTCGATAGCCAGGATGTCGCCGGTCGGCCGCTTGGTGAACTTGTAGGCGCCGTGGCTGGTGCCGATGGCGATGGCCAGCGCGTCGCAGTTGGTCTGCTTGACGAAGTCGGCGGCCTGGTCCGGGTCGGTCAGCAGCTGTTCGCGGGTCATGTGACCGTCGGCGCCGTGGCCGTCTTCCTTGTCGCCCTTCATGGTTTCCAGCGAACCGAGCACACCCAGTTCGGCTTCGACCGAGACGCCGATGGCGTGGGCGAACTTGACCGTTTCACGGGAGACGGCGACGTTGTATTCGTAGGAGGAAGTGGTCTTGCCGTCGGCTTCCAGCGAGCCGTCCATCATCACCGAGGTGAAGCCGGAGCGGATGGCGCCCATGCAGACGGCCGGGCTTTGTCCGTGGTCCTGGTGCATGACGATGGGCAGGTGCGGGTAGGCTTCCAGCGCGGCCAGGATCTGATGGCGCAGGAAGGGCTCGCCGGCGTATTTGCGGGCACCGGCCGAGGCCTGCATGATGACCGGTGCGTCGATCTGGCTGGCGGCTTCGCAGATGGCCCAGACCTGTTCCATGTTATTGACGTTGAAAGCGGGTAGACCGTAGCCATTTTCGGCGGCATGGTCGAGTAGTTGGCGCATGGATACGAGTGGCATGGGAACTCCTGTTCGATAACGTGTTGGTTTAACTTCTTATTCTATACGGCTAGCCGGCCTGATGCTCGCCGACGCGGACAATCTTCAGGGTATTGGTGCCGCCGGTCGAACCGATCGGCTCGCCGATGGTCAGGGCGATCAGGTCGCCCTTGGCTACGACACCGCGATCGATCAGGAGTTGCTCGGCTTCGGCCAGCAACAGGTCGCGGTCGGTATGCTGCTGCATCATCGGCAGCGGGCAGACGCCGCGGTAGAGCACCATGTGGCCGACCGATTCGGCGTCCGGGGTGAGCGCGTAAATCGGCACGCCGCAGTTCAGGCGGCTCATCCACAACGCGGTCGAGCCGGACTGGGTCAGCGCCGCGATGGCCTTGACCTTGAGGTGATGCGCCGTCCAGATGGCGGCCATGGCAATCGACTGGTCGATGCGGGTGAACACCCGATCGAGGAATTCGCGGTCGAGCGTCACTTCGGCCGAGCGTTCGGCCTCGACGCAGATGCGCGCCATCGACTCGACGGTTTCGACCGGGTACTGGCCGGCGGCGGTCTCGGCCGAGAGCATCACGGCATCGGTGCCGTCGAGTACGGCATTGGCCACGTCGGAGACTTCGGCACGGGTCGGCACCGGCGAGAGGATCATCGATTCCATCATCTGGGTGGCGGTGATGGTCAGCTTGTTCTTGTCGCGCGCCATGCGGATCATCTTCTTTTGCAGCGCCGGTACCGTGGCATCGCCGACTTCGACCGCCAGATCGCCGCGCGCCACCATGATGCCGTCCGAGGCATCGAGGATTTCCGCCAGATTGGTGATCGCTTCGACCCGCTCGATCTTGGCGATTAGCACGGCGCTGCTGCCGGCGGCGCGCAGCAACTGGCGGGCCATGTACATGTCGGAAGCGCTTTTCGGGAAGGAGACGGCGACGAAATCGACGCCGATCAGCGCTGCCGTCTTGATGTCGTCCATGTCCTTGGCAGTCAGCGCCGGCGCGGTCAGGCCGCCGCCCTGGCGGTTGATGCCCTTGTTGTTGGAGAGCACGCCGCCGACCAGCACGCGGGTGTGGATCTCGTGGCCGCGCACGGCGGTCACTTCCAGTTTCAGGCGGCCATCGTCGAGCAGCAGGATGTCGCCGTTCACCACGTCTTTCGGCAGATCCTTGTAGTCGAGACCGACGCGCTCCTGGCTGCCGAGCGGGCATAGGGCGTCGAGGATGAAGCTTTCGCCGACGACCAGCGTGATCTTGTTGTCGGCAAACTTGCCGACGCGAATCTTCGGGCCTTGCAGATCGCCGAGGATGCCGATCGTCCGGCCGAGCTTGGCGGCCGCGGCGCGAATGCCGGCGGCGCGCGCCTGGTGGTCTTCGGCCGTGCCGTGCGAAAAATTCATCCGGACGACATCGACGCCGGCCTGCACCATGCGTTCCAGAACCTCCGGTGTCGACGAGGCGGGGCCGAGGGTGGCAACGATTTTTGTATGGCGCAGCATGATGTCTCTTCCCTGTTTCTAATTGTGAACGGGTATTGCAGTGCGGGCCACGGCATTGCCGCAGCCCATTATTTCAACTTATTTTGCGGCGCGTTCTTCGAGTACGGCGATGGCCGGTAGTGTCTTGCCTTCGAGGAATTCCAGGAAGGCGCCGCCGCCGGTCGAGATGTAGCCGACGTCGTCGGCGATGTTGAACTTGGCGATGGCGGCCAGCGTGTCGCCGCCTCCGGCGATCGAGAAGGCTTCGGAGTGGGCGATGGCGGAAGCCAGCATTTTGGTGCCGCCGGCGAACTGCGGCAGCTCGAAGACGCCGACCGGGCCGTTCCAGACGATGGTGCCGGCATTGGCGATGATTTCCGACAGTTTGGCGGCACTCTTCGGGCCGATGTCGAGAATGCGGTCGTTGGCGTGCACGTCGTCGACCGGGATCTTGTTGGCGCGGGCCAGAGCCGAGACTTCGTCGGCGACCACGACATCGGTCGGCAGCGGCACTTCGGCGCCGCGTTCCTTCATGATGTCCATGATGACGTGGGCTTCCTTGACCAGGTCGGGTTCGGCCAGCGAGTGGCCGATGCGCTTGCCGTCGGCGAGCAGGAAGGTGTTGGCGATGCCGCCGCCGACGATCAGCTGGTCGACCTTGCTGGCCAGCGACTTGAGAATGGTCAGCTTGGAGGACACCTTGGAGCCGCCGACGATGGCCACGAGCGGGCGCTTCGGGTTGGTCAGGGCCTTGGTCAGGGCGTCGATTTCGGCGCCCATCAGCATGCCGGCGCAGGCCACCGGGGCGAACCTGGCGATGCCGTGGGTGGTCGCTTCGGCACGGTGGGCGGTGCCGAAGGCATCATTGACGTAGATGTCGCACAGCTTGGCCATTTTCTGGGCCAGTTCTTCGTTGTTCTTCTTTTCGCCCTTGTTGACGCGGCAGTTTTCGAGCAGCACGACTTCGCCCGGCTTGACCTCGAAGCCGCCATCGACCCAGTCGGCGATCAGGCGCACCGGGACGTGCAGCATCTGGCCGAGGCGCACGGCGACCGGGGTCAGGCTGTCTTCATGGCGCAGTTCGCCTTCGGTCGGCCGGCCGAGGTGGGAGGTGACCATGACGGCGGCGCCCTTTTCCAGGCAATACTTGATCGACGGCAGCGAGGCGCGGATGCGGGTGTCCTCGGTGATGTTGCCGGCTTCGTCCTGCGGTACGTTCAAGTCGGCGCGGATGAACACGCGCTTGCCGGAAACATCGAGGTCGGTGAGTTTGATGACGTTCATGGTTATCTCCAGAGTTTGAGTTTAGTTATTCGGGTTTGGGCCAGTGGCGCGACCAGTGCTTGGCGACTTCCAGCATCCGGTTGGCGAAACCCCATTCGTTGTCGAACCAGACGAACAGGTTGACCAGGTGCGTCCCGGCGGTGCGCGTCTGACTGCCATCGACAATAGCCGAATGCGGGTCGTGATTGAAGTCGATCGAAGCGTGGGCGGCCTCGGAATAGGCCACCAGCCGCTTCAGCGGGCCACGCGCCGCCTCGGCCAGCAGCAGGTTGATGCTGTGGGCGGAAACCGGGCGCTGGGTGCTGACCGTCAGGTCGATGGCCGAGACGTTCAGGGTCGGGACGCGGATCGCCTTGGCCTGGACGCGGCCGGTCAGTTGCGGCAGCAGGCGCTCGACGCCGCGGGCCAGGCCGGTGGACACCGGAATGATCGACTGCATGGCGGAGCGGGTGCGGCGCAGATCGTCGTGGTGGTAACCGTCGATCAGCGGCTGATCGTTCATCGCCGAATGCAGCGTGCTCAGCAGCACCTGGTCGATGCCGACTTCGCGGTCGAGCAGGTCGAGCACCGGGACGATGGCGTTGGTCGTGCAGGAGGCGGCCGAGACCAGGCGCTCGCTGCCGTTCAGGCTGTTCTGGTTGATGCCGTTGACGATCGTCGCATCGACATCGTCGGCGCTGAAGCCGGGGTGGGACAGCAGCAGGCGCGGACAGCCGGCGGCAAGAAAGCGCGACAGGTCGGCGCGTTGGCCGTAGGCGCCGGAGCATTCAATCAGCAGGTCGATTTCGTGACCGTACCAATCGACATCTTCCGGCCTCCGGGCGTGATCAACGGTAATCGTTTGGCCGTTGATCAGCAGGCAGTTTTCACCCGTTTCCACTTGGCCGGTAAAGCGGCCGTGCGTCGAATCGAAGCGAGTCAGATAGGCCATGCTCTCCAGGTTGGCTGGTTCGTTGATGGCGACGATCAGGAAATTGTTTTTTTCCGGAGATTCGAGCAGGGCTCTCAGGAAACAGCGGCCGATACGACCGTAACCATTGATCGCGAGGCGAAGGGGTCGATTGAGGCCGGTCACGCATGCCAGTGAGAAGTAATTGAAGCGAGAGATTTTACAGGGTTGCGAGCGGAAATTCGATTTTTGTCGGGGCGGCAAAAGACTGCCGGTAGGGCCGGCAGGAGATGCCGGATGGAAATGGCAATTTTGCCGGTTCGCGGCGTGGGAAGGCGAATTAGCAACTTGGTGCGGAATTTGCAGTGCTTTAGATATTTGCTCTGGAGTAAATCATGAAAGTCGTTTTGGGACTGAATAGCGAATTGACCGCCCATTTGCGCAACGTCAGCCAGAAGTCGTCGGCCGGCGATTTTTCCGCGATATTCGGGCGAGCCATCGAAGCCGGCAGCGCCGGCCAGTCGGTGCAGGTGGCCGCTTCTACGGCGAGTGCTACTGGTAGCAGCAGCGCAGATGCGGCGCAAACGACGGTTGCGGTCAGCGCGCGGGACAAGCTGCTGGCCGATCTCGACGACTATCTGAAGAAGACGCCGGCCGAACACATGCGCGATGCAATCATGGCTGAATTGGGCATAACGGAAGAAGATCTGAAAGCCATGCCGCCGGAGAAGCAGGCGGCGGTCGAGGCTGAGATCAGCAAGCGGATTCAGGAAAGAATGGTAGGCCGCGATGAAAGCCCGGATGCCGAGGCGGACCGGCAATTGTCGGCCAGTACGGTGATCGGTACCGTCGCTGCGGCGGCTACAGCCGCGGCAACGGCCACCTCGGGTGCGGCCGGCGCGTTTGTCGCGTCGCTATTTGCCGGCAAGAGCTGAGGGGCGGGAATTTCCCGAGCCGGCCAGGGCTCCGCGGCGAGCGGCCGACGGTAAGGAGAAGCGGCGCGCGGAATTCAAGGGCGGCCCTTCGTTCCACTTTTACGTATCGGGCACCGCGCGTTTCGCGGCGCCAATACGACTTGCCCCGCCGGAGCGGGGCAAGACAGCGTCATCCGAACAGCCGGAATTACTTGGCGTTCATCCAGGCGCGGGCGGCATCGAGCATGCGGCAGGAATAGCCCCACTCGTTGTCGTACCAGGCCAGCACCTTGACCAGGTTGCCGTCCATGACGCGGGTCTGGGTGGCATCGAAGGTCGACGAAGCCGGGTCGTGGTTGAAGTCGGAGGAGACCAGCGGGTCGTTGTTGACAGCCAGCACGCCCTTCAGCGCGCCTTGCGAAGCGGCGGTCATCAGCTCGTTGATTTCTTCCTTGGTGGTCGGCCGTTCGGCGGTGAAGGTCAGGTCGACCAGCGAAACGTTGATCGTCGGAACGCGCAGCGCGAAACCATCGACCCGGCCTTTCAGGGCCGGCAGCACGAGGCCGACAGCCTTGGCGGCGCCGGTCTTGGTCGGGATGATGTTCTGCGCACCGGCGCGGGCCCGGCGCAGATCCTTGTGGCGCACGTCGACCAGCACCTGGTCGTTGGTGTAGGCGTGGATCGTCGTCATCAAACCCTTCTTGATGCCGATGTTGTCCTGCAGCACCTTGGCCACCGGAGCCAGGCAGTTGGTCGTGCACGAGGCGTTGGAAACGACGGTCATCTGCTGGGTCAGCAGGTTGTCGTTGACGCCATAAACGATGGTTGCATCGACGTCGTCGCCGCCCGGGGCGGAAATCAGCACGCGCTTGGCGCCCTGGTCGAGCAGCGCCTGGGCCTTGGCCTTCGAGGTGTAGGAGCCGGTGCATTCGAGCAGCACGTCGACGCCGTGCTCGGCCCAGTTGATGTCCTTCGGATTCTTGGTGGAATAGAAGGGGATGCGCTTGCCGTTGATGATGATGGTGTTTTCGCCATCCGTTTCGACCGGGGTGCGGAAACGACCGTGCGTCGTATCGTACTTGGTCAGGTGGGCATTGGTCTGAAGGTCGCCGGAAGCATTGATCGCGACGATTTCGAATTCGTTCTCCAGACCCAGTTCGTAAATGGCGCGCAGCGTGCAGCGACCGATCCGACCATACCCGTTGATACCGACCTTGATAGCCATGAAACCTCTCCTCTAAATGAAACCGTTAAAAATCAGGACAGCAGCGCCTTGGCCGTGTTCACCACGTTGCCGACCGTAAAGCCGAACATCTCGAACAACTGGTTGGCCGGGGCGGATTCGCCGAAGCGGTCGATGCCGATCACGGCGCCGTGCAGGCCGACATACTTGCGCCAGAAATCGGGGTGGGCCGCTTCGATGGCGATGCGCTTCTTGCAACCGCCGAGGACGGCAGTCTTGTAGTCGGCGCTCTGGCGATCGAAGACATTGGTACAGGGCATCGAGACGACGCGGGCGGCGATGCCTTCGCCGGCCAGCGCAGCCTGGGCATCGAGGGCCAGCTTGATTTCGGAGCCGGTGGCGATCAGCGTGATCTGGGCTTCGCCGTCGGCCTCGGAGAGCACGTAGCCGCCCTTGCGGATGTTCTCGTCGGAGACGGCGGCGGTAACGGTTGGCAGGTTCTGGCGCGACAGGGCCAGAACGCTCGGGCCGTCGGCGCGGTCGATGGCGGCCGTCCAGGCAATCGCCGTTTCGGTCGCGTCGGCCGGACGCCAGACATCCAGGTTCGGGATGATGCGCAGGCTGGGGATGTGCTCGACCGGCTGGTGCGTCGGGCCGTCTTCGCCGAGGCCGATGGAGTCATGGGTGTACACCATGATCTGCCGTTGTTTCATCAGCGCCGCCATGCGGATGGCGTTACGGGCATAGTCGGAGAAGACCAGGAAGGTCGCGGTGTAGGGCACCAGGCCGCCGTGCAGCGCCAGGCCGTTGGCGATCGCCGTCATGCCGAATTCGCGGACGCCGTAGTAGCAGTAGTTGCCGCCTTCCGTCTTGGTGACGCCCTTGCTGCCCTTGACGAAAGTCAGGTTGGAACCGGCCAGGTCGGCCGAGCCGCCGAAGATTTCCGGCACGGCCGGGACCAGCGCGGTGATGGCGTTCTGCGAAGCCTTGCGGGTCGCGATGTTCTCGGCCTTGGCGCGGCAGCTGGCGATGTAGTCGGTCTTGGTGGCTTCCCAGCTGGCCGGCAGTTGGCGCTTGATGACGCGCCGTTCGAACTCGGCGGCTTCGGCCGGGAAGGCAGCCTGGTAGGCCGCGAAGCGGGTCGTCCAGTTCTCTTCGAAGATGGCGCCGCGCGGCTTGCCGTTCCAGGCTGCGTAGACGTCGCCCGGGATTTCGAAGGGGGCGTGGTTCCAGCCGATGTAGGCGCGGGCCGCGGCGATTTCGTCCTTGCCGAGCGGGGCGCCATGGCAGTCGTGGCTGCCCTGCTTGTTCGGGGCACCCATGCCGATGGTCGTCTTGCAGCAGATCAGGCTGGGCTTGTCGGTCACAGCCTTGGCGGCGAGCAGGGCGCGTTCGATGGCGTCGCTGTCATGGCCGTCGACGTCGGCGATGACGTGCCAGCCGTAGGCGGCGAAGCGGCCCGGCGTGTTGTCGGTGAACCAGCCTTCGACATGGCCGTCGATCGAGATGCCGTTATCGTCCCAGAAGGCGATCAGCTTGCCGAGGCCGAGCGTGCCGGCCAGCGAGCAGGCTTCGTGCGAAACGCCTTCCATCAGGCAGCCGTCGCCGAGGAAGACATAGGTGTGGTGATTGACGATCTCGTGGCCGGGCTTGTTGAACTCGGCGGCGAGAACGTGTTCGGCGAGCGCGAAGCCGACGGCGTTGGTGATGCCCTGGCCGAGCGGCCCGGTCGTCGTTTCGATCCCGGCGGTGTAGCCGAATTCCGGGTGGCCCGGGGTCTTTGCGTGCAGCTGGCGGAAATTCTTCAGGTCGTCGATCGACAGGTCGTAGCCGGTCAGGTGGAGCAGCGCATAGACCAGCATCGAGCCGTGTCCGTTCGACATCACGAAACGGTCGCGGTCCGGCCAGTGCGGGTTGGCCGGGTTGTGGCGCAGCTGGCGGCGCCAGAGCACTTCAGCAATTTCGGCCATGCCCATCGGCGCGCCGGGGTGGCCGGAATTGGCCTGCTGCACGGCATCCATGGCCAGGGCGCGGATGGCACCGGTCAGGGGAGAAAACTTGCGGGGGGTGCTGACGCTCATGATCCGGAATTCCAGCCTGCTGAAAAGGTGAAATTATCCGGGAAATGGCCTCATTTGGGTAGGGTTGTCTGCGTTTCCGGCAGGTATTGCACCTGCCGGAAGGCCGGTTTAGATATTCGGATCGTAGTTGATCATCATCAGAACGCCGCGGCCGCCACCGATCCCGCCGCCGGTGTAGGAAACGCTGCCCTGGCCGCGATAGACGATTTCATAACGCGTGCTGTCGCTGCCGAAGTAGAAGGGGATGAAGGCCTTGGCGGTCGGGTGGGCGCGGACCTCGTGGCTGGTTCCGAGGATGCGTTCGACTTCGCCTTGGTCCATGCCGATCTGCAGTTTGGCCCATTTGCTGTTGGCCGGAATGTTGCCGTACACCTCGCCTTCGAAGGTGCCGTCGCGCGACTTGACGACGCGCGGCTTGCCCGCTTCGGCCGGTTTGGCGGCTTCCTTGGCGGCCGGGGCCGGGGCGGCGGCTACCGGTTCGGCAGTCTTGGCGGTCGTCGCGCCGGCCTTGCTCTTGGCCGGTTCGCAATCGACCGCTGGCGTCGCGGCTTTTTTGCTGGTCTTGGTTTTGGCCGTCGTCTTTTTCTTGGCGGTCGGCTCGGGTGGACATTCCGGCTTGCTGGCGACGGCCGTTGCCGCCGGAGCCGGGGTCGAAGCGGCGGTTGGCGTGGCGGCCGGCTCGGGCTTGCTTTCCTTGCTGGCGCAGCCGGTGCCGATAACGGCGGCGGCAATGATCAGGGCGAGGGTGCGGGCGTGCATGGGAGAGTTCCTTCTGTTGGGCGACGAGGCAATTTACCTCAAATCAGCTGCCGTGATAGCCGGTGACGCGCGCGACCTCATTTTTCGAGCCGAGGATGACCGGCACGCGCTGATGGAGTTTATCCGGCTGGATGTCGAGGATGCGCTGGCGGCCGGTGGTGGCAGCCCCGCCGGCCTGCTCAACCAACAGCGCCATCGGGTTGGCTTCATACATCAGGCGCAGCTTGCCGCCCTGGGCTTTGATCTTGCTGTCGAGCGGGTACATGAAGATGCCGCCGCGCGTCATGATGCGATGCACGTCGGCGACCATCGAGGCGACCCAGCGCATGTTGTAGTCCTTGCCGAGCGGGCCTTCCTTGCCGGCCTGCATTTCGGCGACGTAGCGTTGCACCGGGGCTTCCCAGAAGCGCTGGTTGGCCATGTTGATGGCGAATTCCTGGGTGTCGGCCGGGATCTGCACCTTGTCCTGGGTCAGCACGAAACTGCCTTGCTCGCGGTCGAGCGTGAATACCGCGACGCCATCGCCGACGGTCAGCACCAGCAAGGTGGTCGGGCCATAGACGGCATAGCCGGCGGCGACCTGGGCGGTGCCCGGTTGCAGGAAAGCGGCTTCGGCGGCGGCCGGGGTGGACAGGTCGGCGCCTTCCGGGCATTTCAGCACCGAGAAGATGGTGCCGATCGAGACATTGACGTCGATGTTCGACGAGCCGTCGAGCGGGTCGAAGGTCAGCAGGTATTCGCCCTTGGGAAAGCGGTGCGGCACCAGGTGCGGCAGGTCCATTTCCTCGGAGGCCATGGCCGCCAGATGGCCGCCCCATTCGTTGGCTTCGAGCAGGATGTCGTTCGACAGCACGTCGAGTTTCTTCTGCGCCTCGCCCTGGATGTTGTCGCTGCCGGCTTCGCCGAGCACGCCGCCGAGGCCGCCCTTGCCGATGGCGACGGAGATGGCCTGACAGGCCCGGGAAACGATTTCGATCAGGAACTTGAGGTCGGCGGTGATGACGCCCTTGTCGCGTTGTTCCTCGGTGAGATAGCGTGCCAGCGTGCCTTGTGCCATGACGGCCCCCTGAAATGACGAAAGGGGCGGATTTTACCCTGCGAGGTCGCGGGCGTGCAGAAAGGCGAACGCCGCAGCGCTGTTCAGCGGCTTGCTGAACAGGTAGCCCTGTACTTCGTCGCAGCCGTTGGTGCGCAGCAGTTCGAGCTGGTCTTCGGTTTCGACGCCTTCGGCAATGACATTGAGGCCGAGCGAATGGGCCAGGGCGATGGTGCCGAAGGCAATCGCCCGGTCATTCAGGTCGTGTTCGATATCGGCGACGAAGGAGCGGTCGATCTTCAGGTGGTCGATCGGGAACAGCTTGAGGTAGGCGAGCGAGGAATAGCCGGTGCCGAAATCGTCGATGGCCAGCGAAATGCCCATGCGGCCGAGGCGCTGGAGGATCAGCACGGCTTCTTCCGGGTTTTCCATCACCGAGCTTTCGGTGATTTCGAGTTCCAGCAGTTCGGCCGGCAGTCCGGACTCGGCCAGCGCGCCGGCCACCGTTTCGCAGAAGTCGCGGCGCCGCAGCTGTCTGGCCGAGACGTTGACGGCGATGCGGATCGGCTTCAGGCCGGCGTCGATCCAGTGCTTCATCTCGCGGCAGGCGGTGAGCAGCACCCATTCGCCGATCTCGACGATGATGCCGGTTTCTTCGGCGACCGGGATGAAACGGTCCGGGGCGATCATGCCGTCGGTCGGGTGGTGCCAGCGGACCAGCGCTTCGACGCCGGTGGCCTGCGAACTGTCGGCCCTAAACTGCGGCTGGAAGCACAGGGCCAGTTCGTTGCGGGCGATGGCGTGGCGCAGCTTGCGCTCGATGTCGAGGCGTTCGGCGGTGACGCGGTTCATCTCGGCTGCGAAGAACTGGTAGTTGTTCCGGCCGGCCGCCTTGGCGTGGTACATCGCGGTGTCGGCGTTCTTCAGGATCGTGTCGCCATCCGGGCCGTCGTCGGGGAAGATGCTGATGCCGATCGACGGACTGGTGTGCAGTTCGTGCCCCTCGGCCTCGATCGGCGTGGACAGTGCGGCGACGATCTTGCTGGCGACAATCGCCGCATCGGCCGGCATGGTGATGGCGGACAGGATGACGACGAATTCGTCGCCGCCCAGGCGGGCCACGAAGTCGGTTTCGCGGACGACGCCGGCCAGCCGGCTGGCGACCTCGCGCAACAGTTCGTCGCCGACCTGATGGCCGAGGGTGTCATTGATGATCTTGAAGCGATCGAGATCGATGAACATGATCGCGATGCTCCACTTGTGGCGCCTGGCCTCCGGCAGCAGCTGGGCGAGGCGCATGAGCAGGGCGAGGCGGTTGGGCAGGCCGGTCAGCGCATCGTGCTGGGCGATATGGCGCATCCTTTCCTCGGCCTGCTTGCGCTCGGTAATATCGGCAATAATCCAGATGTAGTGCGCGGCATCGCCGCTGTGCTGATCGTCGACGCGGGTGATGCGGATGCCTGCCGGAAAATCGTCGCCGCACTTCGGGGTGATTTCCAGTTCGCCGTTCCATGAACCGCGCAGGGAAATATTCTCCCGGAAGCTCTCCGGCGTTTCGTCATGGTTCGGGCTGATCAGCCCGAATACCGTCCGGCCCCGCAGTTCGTCGAGCTGGTAACCGGTCATCTGGGTGGTGGCCGGGTTGATCGACAAAATCCGATGCGCCTCGTCGGTAAAGATGATGCCGGCCGGCGTGTGGGTGAAAACCTTCTGGGCCAGATGGTCGCGCTCGGCGCTGTGCCGCTGCTCGGTGATGTCGGTATAGACGGTGACGAAACTGCCGTCGGCCAGCGGCACGCCGCGGATATCGAGGGTTTTGCCGTTCGGCCGGGTGCGCTCCATACGATGGGCGGTCGGCGGGCTGGCGCGGGCCAGCAGGTTCTCGACGATGGTTTCGGGGTCGCCCGGGCCGTATTCGCCGCGTTCGGCGTTGAAGCGGAATATTTTTTCCAGCGTAACCGGGGCCTGCTCGAATAGCGACGGGGGGAAGCCGAGCAGGTCGATGAATTCCCGATTGTGCAGAATCAGCTTCTGCTCCCGGTCGAACAGGCTGACCGCGCTCGGAATGCTCTCGATGACCGTCTGCAGCAAATCGTGCTGGGCCAGCAAGTCCTGCTCGGCAGTCTTGCGTTCGGTGATGTCGGTGTAGGTGGTGATGAACCCGGTCAGCTGGCCGTCGATGAACAGCGGTTCGCCCTGCACCAGATGGGTCCGGCCGCTCGGCCGGGTGCGTTCGAAGCGATGGCCTTCGAATTGAAGGGCCTGCGCGGTCTTCCGCTGAATGTGTTCCTCGACGTCGCCCGGACCGTATTCGCCGCGCATGGCCGGAATGCGGATCAGATCGGCGAACGGAACGCCTTCGTATACCGCCTCGGCCGGCAGGTTGAGGACATCGATAAATCCCTGGTTCCAGACCCGCAGGCGCAGGTTCTCGTCAAACACACTGATGCCCTGCGGCATGCTCGACATGACCGCCTGCAGGTAGAGGTGTTTGCGCCGGGATTCAGCGGTAGTCGACGAAGATGCGTCCAAGGATTCCAAATCGGCAATTTAATAATTTGCACAATTTTCAATGATAGCCCAAGCCCAAGGGGCCAGACATGAGCTGGCTCAGGTTTTTTGACTGTTTCCCGAGCCGCGCCCTAGGCCGTCTTCCACTTGATCGAGCAGCCGATGGACGCCGTCTGCTCGCTTGGTCCGCGCCCGCTGCGGGCAATTTCCGCCATCGCCGCGAACAGTTCGCGGTGAGCCTCGGGTGGTGCGGGATTGCGGCCGGAGGCATCGAGCCGGCCGCGATACTGCAGTTCCAGGTTGGCGTTGTAACCGAAGAAATCGGGCGTGCATACGGCGCCGTAGGCGCGGGCGACGTCCTGGCTTTCGTCGTAGAGATAAGGAAAGGGAAAGGCCAGTTCGGTTGCCCAGCGGCGCATCTCTTCCGGCGCATCCTCGGGGTAGGCGGCGACATCGTTGCTCATGATGGCGACGCAGCCGATGCCGTGCCCGGCCAGTTCGCGGCAGTCGCGAATCAGACGGTCGATGATCGCCTTGACGTAAGGGCAATGATTGCAGATAAACATCACCAGCACGCCGTTCGGGCCGCGGCAACTGGCCAGCGTATGGCGCTTGCCGTCGGTGCCGGGGAGGTCGAAGTCGATGGCCGGTTGGCCAAAATTGCATAATGGTGGGTTCAAGGCGACCATGTTTCTCCACTCCAAAACTCATTTCACCCATAATAGCATTGATGAATATGCCCCGATTTTACTGTCGTGAAGCGCTCTCGCCGGGGGCGCACGTTGAACTTCCCGAACCCGTGGCGCGCCATGCCGTTCGCGTCCTGCGCCTGCCGCCGGGGGCGCCGATGGTGCTCTTTGACGGCCGCGGCGGCGAATACCCGGCGCACATCGAACGCATCGAGCGCGACCGCGTGCTGGCCGAGCTGGGTGCCTGGCGTGACGTCGAGCGCGAGTCGCCGCTGGCGATCACGCTAGTGCAGGCCCTGCAGGCCGGCGAGAAGATGGATTACACGATCCAGAAGGCCGTCGAGCTGGGCGTCCGTCACATCGTGCCGGTTGAAAGCCGGCGCAGCGTCATGCGTCTGGCCGGCGAACGGGCCGGCAAGCGGGTGGCCCATTGGCAGGGCGTGGTCGCATCGGCCTGCGAGCAATGCGGCCGCAATCAGGTGCCGCTGGTCGCGCCGCTGGAAAAACTCGAAAACTGGCTGGCCCGGCCGGCCCCGGCCGGTTTGCGCCTGATGCTGGCGCCGGATGCCGAACAGGCGCTGGTGGCCTTGCCGCCGGCGACGGAAATTCAACTGCTGATCGGTTCCGAGGGGGGACTCGATCCGCAGGAAATGATCGCGGCCAGACAGGCAGGTTTTCAGGCGGTTCGCCTCGGGCCGCGCGTCCTCCGCACGGAAACGGCAGGGCTGGCCGCGCTGGCGGCGATGCAGGCCTTGTGGGGCGATTTCAGGGAGGGTTAGGGGATGTTCGAATCAGCAGAGCTGGGCCACAGGATCGACAAGGAAACCTTCAAGAAAGAGGTGCCGAAACTGCGCGCCGCCTTGCTCGATGCGCAGTACGACATGCTCGAGAAAAAGGAGTTTCCGGTCGTCATCCTGATCAGCGGCGTGGACGGCAGCGGCAAGGGGGAAACCATCAACCTGCTCTACTCGTGGATGGACCCGCGGCATATCTCGACGCTGGCTTTCTCGGCACCGAGCGACGAGGAGGTTTCGCGGCCCTACATGTGGCGTTACTGGCAGGCTTTGCCGCCCAAGGGCAAGGTCGGCATTTTCGCCGGTTCGTGGTATTCGCAGCCGATCACTGATCGCATCACCGGCAAGATGCGGCGCTCGGAAATGGACGAGCGGCTGGACGACATCAACCGCTTCGAGGCGATGCTGGTCAACGAAGGGGCGCTGGTCCTCAAGTTCTGGTTCCATCTCTCCAAGGACGGCCAGAAACAGCGCCTGAAAGCGCTGGAGAAAGATCCGCACACCGCCTGGCGGGTGACCAAGGAAAGCTACGATCGCCTGAAAACCTACGGCAAGCTGCAGGAAGTGGCCGGCCACGTGCTGCGCGTCACCAACACGGCGCATGCGCCGTGGATCATCGTCGAAGGCACCGATGACGAATACCGTTCGCTGACCGTCGGGCGGATCGTCCTCGATTCGATGCAGCGCCGGCTGCGCCAGGAAGGCCGGCAGATGGTGCCGGTGGCGCCGCCGATCGTGCATCCGATCGACCAGAAGAATGTGCTCAGCGCGCTGGATTTGAAGCTGAAACTGGACAAGAAGGATTACGAGAGCCAACTGGCCAAATACCAGGCCCGGCTGTCGGAACTGGTGCGCGATCCGCGTTTTGTCGGCAAGCGTTCGCTGGTGGTCGTCTTCGAAGGTTCGGATGCGGCCGGCAAGGGCGGCAGCATCCGGCGGATCGGCGCGGCAATGGATGCCCGGCAATACCAGATCATCCCGATTGCCGCCCCAACCGAGGAAGAGCGGGCCAAGCCCTATCTCTGGCGTTTCTGGCGGCACCTGCCGCGGATCGGCCGGGCGGCGATTTTCGACCGGTCGTGGTACGGCCGGGTGCTGGTTGAGCGGGTCGAGGGTTTCTGTACCGAGCCCGACTGGTTGCGGGCCTATGCCGAGATCAACGATTTCGAGCATCAGATGGTCGAAGCCGGGGTGATCGTCGTCAAGTTCTGGCTGCAGATCAGTGCCGACGAGCAGCTGCGCCGCTTCAAGGAGCGCCAGGACACCGAGTTCAAGCGTTTCAAGATCACCGACGAGGACTGGCGCAATCGCGAGAAGTGGGATGAATATGTCGCCGCCGTGTGCGACATGGTTGACCGCACCTCGACCGGCTTGGCACCGTGGACGCTGGTCGAGGCCAACGACAAGAACTACGCCCGGGTTAAAGTACTGAAAACGGTTTGCGAGCGCCTGGAAAATGCGCTGAAAGACGACAACGGAAAATATACACAGCAATGAGCGACACCCCTTACGACGAGCACTTCGTTTCCTGGTTCCGGGCCGTCACGCCCTATATCAACGCTTTTCGCGGCAAGACTTTCGTCATCGCCTTCGGCGGCAAGGCGGTGGCCAGCGAGTTCGCCAAGACCCTGGCTTACGACGTCAACCTGCTGGTCAGCCTGGGTATCCGGCTGGTCATGGTGCATGGCGCGCGACCGCAGATCGAGGAAGAGCTGCGCGAAAAGAATCTCGAGTCGATCTATCACCGCGGCTACCGGGTGACCGATGCCGAGGCGCTCGATTGCGTGCTCGACGCGGTGGGCAGCGTCTATCTCGAAATCGAGGCGATGCTGTCGCAAGGGCTGCCCAACACGCCGATGGCCAACAGCCGGATTCGCGTCATCGGCGGCAACTTCATCACCGGCCAGCCGATCGGCGTCCTCGACGGCATCGACATGCAGTACGCCGGCAAGGTGCGCAAGGTCGATAGCGAGGGCATCAACGCCCAGCTCGGCCTCGGCAACATCGTGCTGCTCAACTGCGAAGGGCCGTCGCCGACCGGCGAGATCTTCAACCTGCAGATGGAAGAGGCGGCCGAAGCGGTGGCCGTCGCCATCCGCGCCGACAAGCTGGTCTATCTGACCGATAGCCAGGGGGTTACCAGCGAGGCCGGCGAACTGCTCGATGCGATGACCGCCGACGAAGTGGCCGAGCTGCTGAGCGGCGGCGAATGGTTGTCGCCCGATATCAGGCGCTACCTGCCGTGCGCCGTCCGGGCCACCCGCACCGGCGTCGGCCGGGTCCATCTGATCAGCTACGAACAGGACGGCGCGCTGCTCCGCGAGTTGTTCACCCATGACGGAGTCGGCACCGTGGTCACCCGCGAATCGCTGGAAAACGTCCGCGAAGCGAAGCCCGACGACATCGCCGCACTGATCGCGCTGATCGAACCGATGGAGCAGGAAGGCATCCTGGTGCATCGGCCGCGCGAACTGCTCGAACGCGAAATCGACCATTTCTCGGTCATGCTGCACGACGGCATCATGGTCGGCTGTGCCGCGCTCTACCCGCATTCGGAGGAAGAAGCCGAGCTGGCCTGCCTGGCGGTCAGCCACGAGCACCGCGAATGGGGCTATGGCGAGTTGCTGATGAAGCGCATCGAGCAGCGGGCCCGCAAGATGGGCGTCAAGCGCCTGTGCGTGCTGACGACGCGGACCGAGCACTGGTTCGTCGAGCGCGGCTTCAAGCTGGGTACGGTCGATGACCTGCCGGCCAAGAAACGCGATATGTACAACTATCAGCGGCGTTCTAAGGTGCTCTTCAAGACTTTATAATTCGTCGCATCACCCCCCACGGAGTTTCACATGGCACGTACCGTCAATTGCATCAAACTCGGCCGCGAGGCTGAAGGTCTGGACCAGCCGCCCTACCCGGGCGCCCTCGGCCAGCGCATTTTCGAATCGGTCTCGAAAGAGGCCTGGCAGCAATGGATCAAGATGCAGACCATGCTGATCAACGAGAATCGTCTCAACCTGGTCGATGCCAAGCATCGCAAGTATCTGGCCGAACAGCTCGAGAAGCACTTCTTCGGCGAAGGCGCCGACCAGATTCAAGGCTACGTTCCGCCGAAGTCCTGATCCGGCAGCGCCCAGCAGAAAATCCCGCCCCGGCGGGATTTTTCGTTTCAGGGGAGCTTGTTCAGCGCGAACAGCAGCAACGCGCAGCCCGGAATGGCGGCAATCGCTAGACGAAAGCCGGTGCGCCGGATGCCGCCGGCAAATTCCTCGATGAACTGTTCCATGCCGTCGAACAATTCGGGAAAGCTGGCGATGTCGCTACGGTCATTCTTTTCCATCACGGCTTCCTCGGCTGGGGAGAGAGGCGATCGGCCAGCCCGCCAGGCGGTCGGCCAAGGGCTGGGCGAGGTGGGCGACAGCGAAGCAAGCGTTTGGCATGGCGTCTTTCCGGGTAGGCAATGTCATCAACTATTACCATGCAATATTGCAGGGTCGTGACGCCGGAACCAGTGTCACAATACCTTAACAAAGTCGCCCTACGGTGTCGGCCGTACATCGTCATCTCGGGGTTTTTTAGTGTTGAAAATTGGATCGGGTGTTCTACTCGGCAGACTCGGCTTTCGCGGATTTTTCATGGCGATCGCCCTGGTATTTACGGTTGCCTTTCTTCTTGTCGCCTTGCCGCATCTGCTCTTGCGCTGGGAAGCCATGCAGGAGGTCGAAGCGCGCCTCGCCTCGCTGCAGCAGCTTGCGGCACCGCGCCAGCTATTGCTTGACTTGCGCCAGCAGCGGACCCGGCTGTTCCTGGCCGGCGCCGGCGATGCCAAGGCGGCCGCCGGGTTGTCGGGAAAAATGCCGGCCACCGCCGTGCCCCCGGCCTTTGCCGAAAAGGCGGCGAACCTGCTGGCGATTACGCCGGACGAGAGCAGCGGCCGCAAGCGCTTGCCGATCTTCACCAGTTTCGGCGCGGTCATTGCCGAGCTGCAACAGCATATCGTCGAGCAGTTCGGCGGCGCCGGCAGCATGCCGGCCGGCAGCAACCTGCCGGCCCTCGCCGATCTCTGGCTCAACGACCTGCCATTGCTCAGCGAAGCGCTGGCCCGGCTCGAAGTGTTGGCCGGCGTCTCGGTGCGCGAAGGCATGGTCGCGGAGCGCCTGCGCTCCGAACTGTCAGCCTCGGTCGCCGTGGCCTCGCATGCCCTGGTCAAGTTGCGCCGCGATCTCGAGCCGCTGGCCGGGGCCAGTCCGACCCTCGGCGAACTCAATGCCCAGGTTGCGCTCCTCGACGCCCAGCTGGAGCTGACCCGTACCGTGGCTTATGGCCTGGCGCTGAGCGATACGGCTTATGCCATCGATGAAATCGACCGGGCGATCAGCCAGCCGCTGGCCCGGGCCGATGACATGCTCCGGCAGAGCGAGCGGGCCATGCTCGATGCGCTGGGCGATGAATTGATCCTGGCCCAGCGCCATCTGCTGGTTACCGTGCTGGTCATTGTCGGCAGCATGCTGCTGTCCTGTGGTGGCCTGTATCTCGCCTATGCCCGCCTGGCCTCGAGCATCGAGGAACTGGCGCGCGGCGCCAAGCAACTGGCGACCGGCGATCTGTCGGTGGTCATCGAACTGGCCGGGCAGGACGAGCTGCAGCGCATTGCCGCATCGCTGCGCGAAGTGCGTGACGGTATGTGCAAGCTGGTCGGCGAGGTGGTCAACAGCGCCCAGGCGATGACCAGCGGCTCGCTGTCCTTCGCCCAGACGGCCGGGGCTTCCGCCGAGCGGGCCCGGCAGCAGGAGCAGGACACGCTGCATGTCGTCCAGGCGGTCGAGGAAGCCGGCCGGCAGGTTGCCGAAATCGCCCTGGCCGCCGGCGAGAGCGATGCGGTGGCGCGCAGCTCGGACGATCTGGCGACCTCCGGCATGGCTTCGGTCAGTCTGGCCAAGAGTTCGCTGGAAGAAATGAGCGCCGACATCGTCCTCGCGACGGCCTCGCTTGACCGCATGGAGAGCGAGACGCAGCAGGTGTCGTCGGTGGTCGCGGTGATCGCCGGTATCGCCGAGCAGACCAACCTGCTCGCCCTGAATGCGGCGATCGAGGCGGCGCGGGCTGGCGAGAGCGGCCGGGGCTTTGCCGTGGTGGCCGACGAAGTGCGCAAGCTGGCCGAACGGACGGCGCTCAGCACCAAGGAAATCGGCCAGATGATTCAGCGCATGCAGGGCATCGCCAGCGAAACGGCCGCCGCAGTACGGACGGCGGCGACCCATGTGGCGAGCAGCAACGAACGAGCCGGCGAGGCAACCGAAGCGATGAGCCGGGTCCGCGGCCAGGCGCGTCAGGTCGGCGCGGCCAGCACCCGGATCAGCAGTGCGCTGGCGACGCACCGGCGGGAAGCCGAACGGATCGAGACGCTGGTTGCCGGCATTGCCCGGTTGTCGCTGGAAAATGGCAAGAGCCTGGCGAGCGCCGCCGATTCGGCGCATCAGCTGGAAGGTCTGGCCGGCGACCTGCGCCAGGCGATCGGCCAGTTCCGCCTCGGCGGCGCGGCGCCGGTGGCCGCGGCCGGGCGGCCCGGCTACCCGGTCTTCGCGGCTAGAACCGTCGCAGCATGAGGTGGCGGCCGTCCACCGTGCCTTTGCGGATATCGACGAAGCCGAGGCTGCGAAAGCGTTTGCAATGGCTGGTCGAGACGATGATCCGGCCGCTCGGGAAGTTCTTTTCCAGCCATTCGATGCGCGCCTTGATCAGGGCGCGGCCGATGCCCTGGCCGCGGCTTTCCGGGGCGACGGCGGAGAGGTAGAGCAGGTGGGTTTTGGCCGCCCAGTCGGCGGCCTTGACGCCGCCGACCGCGCGGATTTCGCCATCCTGGACGGCGATGAAGAATTGGCGGTAGAAAACCTTGTCGTTGCTGCGCAGTTCGTGGCCGACCCGCTCGGCGCTATAGCGCACCGGGTCGGCAAAGGCATTGACGATCAGCGTGGTGCAGGATTCGAGCAGCGCCGGGCTGCTCGCGTCCAGCGTGTCGATCCGCAGCTTGCCCATCGGCGGCCGGCCAGACTCAGGGGCCGTCGTGGCGGAGCAGCGAATGGCGTTCGGCGACCAGGCGCGAGTCTTCGCGGTTGTTGGCGGTTTGTTGCTGGCCGAAAGCGTCGCGTTCGCGCCGGCTGCATGCCGCCGCTTCGATGCTGCGAATGCAGCGCCAGCGTTCGCCCAGTTTGGTCTTGAACGGGCGCATCTGGGATTTTGGATGATGGACCCGGCAGCAGTAGCAAAACAGCATTTCAGTCATCGCAACCTCGTGGCAAGTTGAACTACCGGTAGTAGCTCTAAGCATGATAGCTCAATGTTTCCGGACGATGACGCTATTCATTCGCGGCTGTCGAGCTGCACCACCAGATGCGCTTCGTAGCCATGCCAGCGCAGCGGGATGGCGTAGGGCAGCGAACTGGCGCGGGCGACGAATGCCTTGGCGGCGCCGTCGAGGACGCGCGGCGGGGCAATCCCCAGGCCTTCGCCAAAGTGGCGGCGGGCCTGGCCGGACAGCGTGTTGGCAATTTCGCCGACGATGTCGCCATGGCGGTCGTCGGTAAATACCGATTCGCCCATTTTCAGCAGGACATGCGAGAGCAGGGCGCGCGGTGCCGAGAAGCAGATGCTGCCGGTGTAGTCGCCGCTGATTTCGATCAGGCCGTTGAAATCGTTCCAGACCGCCGGCGTATCGCGCTCGATCAGGAAAGCCGAGCGGACGCTGGCCGTTTCGCCGGTACAGGTGATGAAGAAATGGGTAATGGCTTCGGAAAAGACTTCGATGTCTTCCGGGCGTAATTTGACGTGCATCGCTTAGTCCATCAATTCGAGCAGTGATTCGAGCAGTTCGCTATCGGAGAAAGGCTTGTGCAGGAAGCCGCACGCCCCTTTCTTGATGGCCCGCAGGGCGGTGGCCTTGTCGGCCAGCGCCGAGACGACGAGGATGCGGGTGTCCGGCAGAAAGCCGATGATCTGTTCGATGCAGGCTTCGCCGTCGAGCAGCGGCATGGTCAGGTCCATGGTGATCAGGCTCGGCTTGTTTTCGCGCGCCAGTTCGACCGCCATCGCACCATTGCCGGCCAGGCCGGCAATGGTGATGTGCGGCAATTGCGGACTGTTGACCAGGCGGGCGATGCGCTGACGAATGATCGTCGAGTCGTCGACGATCAGCATCCGGTGAGCGGGGCGTGGGGTGTTCATGCGGCCTTGATCTGCAGGATGAAGCGGGTGTGGGAGTTGGGGCGGGAGCTGATGCGCAGGCGCCCGCCGAGCTGACGCAGCGCCTCCTTGACGACGCTCAGGCCGTCGCCGCGGCCGGCGTGCGGATGGGCGCTGTCGAGCGAACTGAAGCCCGGCTCGAACAGCGTGGAGATCACCTGCTCGTCGCTCATTGCGGCGAGTTGTCCGGCGGTGAACAACTGGCGGGCGAGCAGCACGCCCCGCAGGTGCTCGGCCGAGATGCCGCGGCCGTCGTCATGGATGCTCATGTTCAGCGTGCCGTCCGGCGCGCTGGCCAGTTCGAGGCGGACCAGGCCGCTCGCCGGCTTGCCGAGCCGTTGCCGTTCGGCCGGCGTTTCGATGCCATGCGCGATGGCATTGCGGATCAGTTGCGGCACCGCTTCCTGGAGCAGGCCGGCGAGGGCGGGCGGCAGGCGGTCGAGGTGCGGCACGGCCGTCTCGAAGCGGATCTCCTTGTTCAGATCGTCCGCCACCTTTTTGGCATAGTGTTCGAGGCGCCGCAGGCTGTCGCCGAGCCGGTCGTCGGGCAAGTCGCCGGGCAAGTCGCCGGGCAAGTCGCCGGGCAAGTCGCCGGGCGTGCCGCGGGCGAATTGGCGGACGCGGCGGACCACCGCTTCGACCTTGGTGATTTCGCCGAGCAGGCCGCTCAGGCCGACGGCCACCGGGATCAGGTCGTCGCCGGCGAGATTGTTACGCCGGCGCAGCGGCTGCAACAGCTCCTCGAAAGCATGCGCTTCGCGGGCGATGCTGGCGCAGCCGAGGGTTGCCGCCTCGCCCTTGAAGGCATGCACGTTGCGGGCGATGCGGTTGATCAATTGCGGGTAGGCCTGGGCGCTCGGCTGGATGCCCTGCAGTTCGCCATTGATCAGTTGCAGCATGGCGCCGGCCCGGCCGAGGAAGGCGCCAACGTCGTCCGGATTGTGGTCGAGGACACCGAGCAGCAGCGCGATCTCGTTATCGGCCCGCTCCTTGGCGCCGGCCAGTTCGCGTTCCAGGCGGATTTTCTGCGAGACGTCGAAGACGCTGACCAGCAGCGCGACCACCTGGCTGTTCTCGCGAATCTGGTCGAAGGCGAAGCTCAGGTGGCTCGGCCCCTTGCGCTGGCGCTGCTCGCTCAACAGTTCGATTTCCTGCAGCGGGTTCAACTGTTCGAGCAGGTTCTGCTTCATTTTCGGGTTGAACAGCAGGTCGATGTAGTCCTTGGCCGCTGCAGCATTTTCCGGCGAAGTAAGGTGGCCGAGGAAGGCGTGAAAGTCGGCGCCGGCCAGCAGTTGCCGACCGAACAGGCGCTCCAGCGAAGCCGAATGCTGGTGGCCGACCAGCCGCTGGTCGGTGAGCAGGAACAAGCCTTCGCGCACGCTGCCCAGGATGCGCCCGGTTTCTTCGCGGGCGGCGGCGGTCTGGCGGTCGCTGGCGGCCAGTTTGCCGATGAACTTGAAGACGATGAAGATGAAGTTGAGGAAGGCCAGCGAGATGGCGATCGCCTGGATCAGGCGGACGGTGACGGTCTTTTGCCGGGCCATTTCCTCGAGGCTTTCGGTCAGGTCGTTGGCCTGTCGCGACAGCCGGTTGTTGCGGGTCACCGCCTTTTGCACGGCGGCACTGGCCGCCTCCTGGTCCGGGTCGGCATTGACCAGCAGCGGCCCGACTTCGCGCTCGATCGGTTCCCAGGTGTGGACGACCTGGGCCAGATGCTCGGCCGCCTCGGTCCGCAGGCTTTCCGGTTCGATCAGGCCGAGCGTCGGATGTTCGGCCAGCCGGCTTTCCAGCGTCCGGCGGGCATCGTCGAAGCCGAGGCGGGCCTCGGAGATTTCGGCCAGGCTCGACTGGCTCAGCTGTTCGTTGCGCAGATCGGCATCGAGGCTGAGCAGGCCCTTGGTCAGTTGCTGCGAATAGGTGCGGAGCAGGCCGGCCGTATTGATCAGGCGGGTGTCGGCCTCGATCTGCCGGGAGGTGTAGATATTGATGGCCGAGACGCCGGCATCGATAAGCAGGAACAGGCCGATGGCCAGGACCAGATCCCGGTATTTTCCAAAGAGCGCAGCCAGCAGGGTTTTCATGACAGCCTGACGAGAAACGGGCCGGCCAGCTTGCCGCGCGATCATTACAGTATTGTGAAATGGCCTGCCCGGCCTAAATAAGGGAAACCGTTTGGCGAAATTCACGGAACTGAAATATTTGCTTCCTAGACTGCGGGCCTTGTTTACCTGAGAGCACCACGATGATTGTCCTGCTGGATGAAGAAGCCGCCGAACTACGCCGGATCATGGCCGAGGGGCTGCTCAATCCGGTTTTCCAGCCGATCATCGATTTCCGCGTGCGCGCCGTCCTCGGCTACGAAGCGCTGATACGCGGCCCGCAGGACAGCCCGCTGCAATTTCCCGATCAGCTGTTTGCCGCCGCCAGCCGGGCCGGCTTGTCGCTCGATCTCGAACATGCCTGCCGGGAAGCCAGCTTGCGGGCCTTCGCCGCCCAGCGCCTGGCCGGCCGGCTGTTTCTCAATGTCACGCCGGGTTGCCTGCTCAACAACAAGTTGATGAACGGCTACACCCGCGAGCTGCTCGCCGAACTGGGCATCGCCGCCAACCGGGTCGTCATCGAACTGACCGAAAACCAGCAGATCACCGACATGCCGGGCATTCAGGAGGCGCTGCTGCACTATCGCGGGCGCGGCTTCCAGATCGCCATCGACGATCTCGGCGAAGGTTTCGCCAATCTGCGCATGTGGTCGGAGCTGCGGCCGGAGTTCGTCAAGATCGACAAGCATTTCGTGCACGGCATCGCCGACGACCGGATCAAGTTCCATTTCGTTCGCGCCATGCAGGATCTCGCCGAAATCTGCAATGCCTCGCTGGTCGCCGAAGGCATCGAGCGGGCGGTCGATTTCACTTGCATCCGCGACATGGGCATCGCCTGCGGCCAGGGCTATTTCATCGCCCGGCCGGAGACGCACCCGGTTCGGCTGTTGCCGGGCGAGGTGGTCAGCGCGCTCGGCCAGCAACGCCTGTCGCTGTCGCCGATGATGGGCGGCCCGGGCAAGATGCCGACGGCGCGGACCTTGCTGCGCCCGATCGAGCCGGTGCCGCAGGATGCGACCAACGGGTTGGTCATCGACCGTTTCGAAGCCGACCCGGAACTTGACGTCCTGCCGGTCGTCCATGACGGCCAGCCGATCGGCATGATCAACCGGCACAGCATGATCGACCGTTTTGCCCGCCCCTTCCGCCGCGAGCTGTTCGGCCGCAAGAGCTGCGAAATGTTCATGGATCACGCGCCGCTCGTCGTCGACGAGCACGCTACCATTCAGGAATTGGCGCTGATGCTGGCGCTGGCCCCCAAGCATTACCTGTACGACGGCTTCATCGTCACCGGCCATGGCAGCTATCTCGGCGTCGGCAGCAGCCACGACCTGATGGCGACCATCACCGAAATGCAGATCAGCGCCGCCCGCTATGCCAATCCGCTGACCCAGCTGCCGGGCAACGTGCCGATCAACGAGCACATCGACCGCATGCTGGTGGCCGGCAGCAGCTTTGTCGCCGCCTATGTCGATATCGACAATTTCAAGCCGTACAACGACGCTTTCGGCTACCGCCGGGGCGACGACGTGATCCAGACGCTGGGCCGGCTGGTCGGCGAGATTGCCGATGAGCGCCTGGATTTCGTCGGCCATATCGGCGGCGACGATTTTTTCATTATTTTCCAGAGCAGCGACTGGGAAATGCGCAGCTGGCAACTGGTCAGTGCCTTCGCCGAGGCGATGAACGGCTTGCTGACGCCGGAAGAGCAGGCGCAGGGCGGCTACATGGCCGAAAACCGGCGCGGCGAACTGAGCTTTCAGGCCTTGCCGACGCTGTCGATCGGCGCCGTGCGGGTCGGCCCGGGCGAATGCGAGTCGCACCGCGAAGTGGCGGCGGCTGCCTCGATGGCCAAAAAGCAGGCGAAGAAAAAAGCCAGGAGCCCGCTTGGTGAAGACTTCGGCGGCAGCGTCTTCGTCGACCGGCGGCGCCCGGGCCCGGCGGACGGGATCTGCCAGCAGGTGTCACACGTCCTGAACTGATCCGCCGGCCGGGTAGTTCAGTAGAACAGCGCCGCCAGATCCAGCGTCGAGCGCTGGCCGACCGCCGCCTGGTGGGCCTTCAGCCAGGCTTGGCCATGTTCACGCCCACTGTCGCGCAGGCGGGTGAAAAAAGGCAAATTGACGGCCAGCTTGCTCTCGGGCGGCAGGGTTTTCAGCAGCGCATCGGCGGTGATGGCGTGAAAGCGGATATCGTTCGCCCGCTGTTCGAAGCGGCTGCGCGGCAGCCAGCGCGGCAACCAGCGCGGGCGCTCGGCCAGGGTCAATTGGTCGCGCAGGTGGGCGAACATCCGCATTTCGCGCAGGAAGGTCGAATTGAAAGCCAGTTCGCGCAGGCGCAATTTGATGTCCTGGGCCGACTCCGGCGTTTCCTCGTAATGCAGCGGGGTGAGCAGGACGAGCAGGATGTCGGCGGCGGTGCATTGGTAGAACAGCGGAAAAACCGCCGGGTTGGCGCTGTAGCCGCCATCCCAGTACGGTTCGCCATCGATTACGATGCTGCGGTGGATGGTCGGCAGGCAGGCCGAGGCGAGCAGGCTGTCGATCGACAGCTCGGCGTTCTGGAAGATGCGCAGCTTGCCGGAGTTGGCGTGCGTCGCGGCAATGAACAGCTTGACCGAACTGTGCTGGCGCAGCGCGGTGAAGTCGATCTGTTCGAGGATGATGTCGCGCAGCGGATTGAGATCGAACGGGTTGAGCTGCTCCGGCGACAGGTAGTCAGTCCATTGCAGCATCGCCTTGAGGCCCGGCGCCAGCGCCGCCCCATCGCCGCCCTGGTCGAATGGCGAGCTCTGTGCCACCGCCGTCCAGAAACGATCGAGCGCCCGGCGCGCCCCTTCCCGGCCACCGGCCATCAGCCCCTGGGCGAGACAGACGGCATTCATCGCGCCGGCGCTGGTGCCGCTGACACCTTCAAAGTCGAAACGGCCGTCTTCGAGCAGTGCGTCGAGCACCCCCCAGGTAAAGGCGCCATGGGCGCCGCCGCCCTGCAGGGCGAGGTTGAGCGGAGTGCTTGGGCTTGGTCGGGCGGGCATGGTTGATCTCGGGTATGGCGAAAAATCGGAAAGGCGCGGTCAGTTGGCCGGTGGCTAGGCGCGTCTTGCCGCGCTGCGCAGTTGCGGGTACTCGTGGCGGGCCTGGGTGATATTTTCCAGTGCTTCCGGGAAGGCGAAGGCCTCGACGTTGTCCACCAGTTCCTTGCCGGTTGGCCCCAGCCCGTCGCGCAGTTGCCCGGCATGTCTGCTGCAGCATTGGTAGGCGCCCATGTCGGCAGTCAGCAGCAGGGCTTCGAGCTCGTCGATGAGTTGCCGCAGCATGGCCCAGTCGGCCGGCTCCCTGGCATGTTGCGTTGCCGCCGGCAGGCTCGCCTGCAATTGCCCGATCACCGCCTGCAGCGTGCTTTCGAGCTGTTCGATCAGCGGCGTCAGGCCGGGCGTCGCGCTGCCGCTCCTGATCGCTGCTTCGAGGTCGGCCGCCTGTTGCCGGACGTCGACGGCGCCGACATTGGCCGCCACGCCTTTCAGCGAGTGGGCGATCAGGCGGGCGCCTTCCTGGTCGTCGGCGGCCAGTGCCTGGCCGAGGCGGGTCGCGTCGTTGCCGTGCAGGGTGCCGAACATCTGCAGCAGATGAAGATAGGCGGCGAATTTTCCCCGCACCACGTGCAGGCCGGCGTCGACGTCGAAACCGGGGATCAGGCGGACCCGGTCGATCACCGCGGCGGGCGAGACATCCGGCGCGACGGGCTCCGCCAGCGCCGGGGCCTGGCCCGGTTCGGACAGCCATTTGAGCAGGCAGGCGTAGAGGACATCGGGATCGACCGGTTTCCCGACGAAATCGTTCATCCCCGCGGCGATGCAGTCGACGCGGTCTTCATCGAAGGCGCTGGCGGTCATCGCCACGATGGGGGTGGCCTGCCAGTCAGGTAGCCGGCGAATCACCCGGGTGGCTTCCAGTCCGTCCATGTCGGGCATCTGGATGTCCATCAGCACCAGGTCGTAGCCTGCCGCCTTGGCCCGCTCGACGGCCTGCCGGCCGTTTCCGGCGATCTCGGCGCGGAGGCCGACATTGCGCAGGAGCTCCAAGCCGACTTCCTGGTTGATTTCGTTGTCTTCGACGAGCAGAACGCGCGCCCCGGCATGGTGGTGGCGCAATTCGTCGGCGGCATTCCGGAACGGCGGCGCGCTGCTTTCCGGGATGACGCCGGTGCCGCGCCGCAAGCGGGCGGTGAACCAGAAGGTGCTGCCCTTGCCCGGCACGCTGTCGACGCCGGCCTGGCCGCCCATCAGGGCCGCCAGGCGGC
This sequence comes from Dechloromonas denitrificans, assembly GCF_020510685.1. Classification (NCBI taxonomy): domain Bacteria; kingdom Pseudomonadati; phylum Pseudomonadota; class Betaproteobacteria; order Rhodocyclales; family Azonexaceae; genus Dechloromonas; species Dechloromonas denitrificans. The sequence goes on along the minus strand of NZ_CP075185.1, from coordinate 4,006,394 downwards.
GGGTGATGGCCAGACCGAGACCGGTGCCGCCGTATTTGCGGGTGGTCGACACGTCGGCCTGTTCGAAGGCCTGAAACAGCTTGGCGGTCATTTGCGGGTGGATGCCGATTCCGGTGTCCTGGACTTCGAAGCGTAGCGTCAGTTCGGCGTCGTTTTCGGCCAGCACCCGGGCACGCAACTGGATGCTGCCGTGCTCGGTGAACTTGATCGCGTTGCTGGTGTAGTTGAGCAGCGCCTGACGCAACCGGGTCGGGTCGCCGTTCAGCCAGAGCGGTATATCGCCGCTGTCGACGGCGATCCGCAGGCCCTTGTTGCTGGCCGATTCGCCGCTCAAGGTGCCGATGTGGTTAAGGACGTCGCTGAGCAGAAAGTCGGTTTGTTCGAGTTGCAACCGCCCGGATTCGATCTTGGTCAGGTCGAGAATGTCGTTGATGACCGAAAGCAGATGCCGGCCGGCCGCCTCGATCTTGCCCAGGCGTCCAGCCTGATGGGGCGTCGGGTCTTCGTTGCGGAGCAGATGGGTGATGCCGAGAATGGCATTCATCGGCGTCCGGATCTCGTGGCTCATGTTGGCCAGGAAAGCGCTCTTGGCCTGATTGGCCGCCTCAGCCTCGGCGGTGGCCAGGGACAATTCGGCGGTGCGTTGCTCGACCAGCCGTTCGAGATGCTGGCTGTAGCCTTCGAGTTCCTGCTCCAGGCGCTTCTGTTCGGTAATGTCCTGCTTGATCGCGACGTAATGGCTGATCGTTCCATCGGCCTGGAGGATCGGGGCGACGATGGCCAGTTCGGGATATTCGCTGCCATCCTTGCGCTTGTTGATGAATTCGCCCTTCCAGGTGTGCCCTTCGGCCAGCGAATTCCACATCGCCTGATAATGCGTCAGCGGCGTCTTGCCCGACTGCAACAGCCGCGGATTGTGGCCGAGCGCTTCCTCCCGGGTATAACCGGTGGCCTGCTCGAAGGCGTCGTTCACATACTCGATTTCGCCCTCGAGGTTGGTGATCACAATGCTCGCCGGGCTCTGCTTGACGGCCTGCGACAGTTTGCGCAACTGTTCGTCGGCCTGTTTGCGGCCGGTAATGTCGTGGACGATCGAATAGAGGAATTCGCGCTCGTCGATCAGGATCGGACAGCTGAAAGTTTCGACGTCGCGGATCTCGCCATTCGCCAGGCGGTGCTGAAAATGGAAATGATTGGTCTCGGCGATTTTTGCCCGCGCCATTTCGGCATTGATCTTGTCCAGGCTCAGGGTATTGATCTGGGAAATTTTCATGCCGAGCAGTTCTTCATGCGACCAGCCGTAATAGGCGCTGGCCGCCGCATTGGCATCGACAATCGCGCCATCCTGCGGATCGATGATCAGCATCGTCGTGTGGCTATTGTTGAACAGGGCGCGGTAGCGGGCTTCGCTGCGGATCAGTTCGGCTTCCCTGGCGTGTACTTCGCCGACCTTCTCGGCAACTTGCCGGCGGAGCAGGGCATTGCCGGCCAGCACGAAAGCCAGGACGGCGAACAGCGTGCCGACGCCCCACAGGACATAGGGCGGTGCGTCGTCGGGCGGCTGGTTCAGCCAGCGTTCAGTGATCGCGAAATAAGGCGATTTCGGTTCGTCCAGCCAGGGTCCGAGATGGCGGTCGATGGCGGTCAGCAGGTCGGCGTTGCGGCCTTTGCTGGTGCCGTAGAACAGCTGGGATGGCTGGAAGATCAGGGACGACTCGCGCAGTTTGTAGCGCGGGGCCGCCAGGTCGCCGAAAAAGCGATTGGCCGCCGCCGCATCGACCTCGCCGCGCTCGGCCTTGGCAAAGCCGGCATCCAGCGAGTCGACTTCGACCAGTTCGGCCGATACGCCGAATTCATCGAGCAGTTCGCGCAGATAGACCTGCTGGCTCGACCCGGCGAGCACGGCCAGCCGCTTGCCCCGCAGATCGAGGACGGAATTGATGTGGGCGCCGTTCGGCTGGTAAATATTCGACCAGTTGTGCAGGGCCGGCGTCCGGTGAAAGTCGAAGAGCTGGGCGCGCTGTTTGCTGTAGGCGATATCCGGCATCAGGTCGATCTGCCCGGCGCTCAGCGCGCTCAGGCATTCCTGCCAGACGCAGCTGACCGCTTTCAGCGTCCACCCCTCGCGTTGGGCGATCTCCTTCAACAGGTCGCCGAGGATGCCGCTCGGCTCGCCCTGCTCATCGAGCAGGATTTTCGGGGCGTTGGCGTATACGCCGACCCGTACCTCGCGCGGCTCGGCCTGTACCGCACTGCCGGCCAGCAGGCCGAGGGCCAGACACAACTTTCCCAGCAACAGCGGAAAACCGGAGCGGCAAGGTGACGGGGCAGTTGTTGTCATGTGCTTTGCAAGGCCCGGCGAAAGGCGGAGGCATCCTCGAACGGGTAAAACGGCGGACTCATTGTAGGCCGGCCACGGCCACGCTGAACAGATGTCTGGTTCGGCCATGGCGAAAGCGGGGCTGGGCGGGCCGCTCGCCGCGGCGGCACAAGGAAAAACGCCCGGCAGTGCCGGGCGGGATCGCATCGGTCAGAGCCGACCGGCCATGGCTGCGGGCGGCCGGACTACTGGATCGTTTTTACTCCGGCACTGGTTCCGAGCAGCAGCACATTGGCCGGGCGCAGCGCGAACAGGCCGTTGGTGACGACGCCGGTGATCTGGTTGATCTCGGCTTCCAGGCCCTTCGGGTCGGTGATCGCCAGTCCCTTGACGTCGAGGATCAGGTTGCCGTTGTCGGTGACGAAGCCTTCGCGCAGCACCGGCGTGCCGCCCAGCTTGGCCAACTGGCGGGCGACATGGGCGCAGGCCATGGGGATGACCTCGACCGGCAGCGGGAAGTTGCCCATGGTGTCGACCAGCTTGGAACCATCGGCGATGCAGACGAAGGTCCTGGCCACGGCCGCGACGATCTTTTCGCGGGTCAGTGCGCCGCCGCCGCCCTTGATCATGTTCAGGCCGGCGTCGATTTCATCGGCGCCATCGACATACACCGGGATGTCATCGACATCGTTCAGATCGAGCACGGCGAAGCCATGCCCTTCGAGGCGCTTGCGGGTCGCTTCGGAACTGGCGACGGCGCCTTTGTAGCGGTCCTTGAGCGGGGCCAGCGCATCGATGAAGAAATTGGCCGTCGAGCCGGTGCCGACGCCGATGATGCTGCCGGCCGGGGCGTGTTGCGCGACATAGTCGGCGGCAGCCTGGGCGACGGCCTGCTTGAGTTCGTCCTGAGTCATGGAACTGCTCCTGAATGGGGTGGCGACCATTTTAACCTGTCAAAAAAGTTTAACTTTGCTGCCGGGCGAAATCGCTAAACTCCGCATACCGTTTAATGGGAGAGAATAATGACCAATGCAAAAAAGGCGGCACCCGCCGCCAAGCCAGTCAGTACACCCAAACCGCCAAAAAAACTGGTGCCGCGCCCGGCGCCGGAGCGAGCCGTGGCGGCGCCGGTGGACGAGATTCCTCCCGTTGCCGCCCCGACGGCGACCTTGCCGGCGACGGCGGCAGCAACCGCCCGGGCCCGCCCGCCGCGCAAGCCGTCGCGGGAAGATGAAACGGTCGCCCGCCACCAGAAGGTGCTGGCCGATGCGCTGGTCAAGGCGCAGGCCATCAACTACGACCAGCCGAAGGTGATGAAGCAGCCGGCACCGCTCGGCAAGAAGGCCGCCAAGCATGAAAAACCGGCCAAGGCGAAGAAGCCGAAACTGGTCCGCGACGGCTACGCGATGCCGGAAGCCGAGTTCGCCCGGATCGGCGAACTCAAGAAGCGGCTGGCCGCGCTTGGCCACGAGGTCAAGAAGAGTGAACTGCTGCGCGGCGGCATTGCGCTGCTGGCTGCCCTCGGCGATGCCGAACTGAAGGCGGTGATGGGGCGCGTCGAGCGCATCAAGACCGGTCGGCCGGCCAAATAAGCCCACCGGAGTAGTCTCGGGCCGCTTTGTTACAGCCTGTCATTGAACTGTAACAAAGCGCGAGTAACCTGCAATGCGTTGTTCAACTCAACTTAATGCAGGAGTTACTCATGATCAAACGATCCACTTTGGTTTCATTTATGGCAGCGGCCGGTGTGGCCCTGTTTGGCGCCCAAGCCGCCAATGCTCAGCAGATCGTCAAGATTGACGGTTCTTCCACGGTTTACCCGATCACCGAAGCGGTTGCCGAAGATTTCCAGAAAGCCAAGAAGAACGCCATCAAGGTGACGGTTGGCATTTCCGGTACCGGCGGCGGTTTCAAGAAATTCTGTCGCGACGAGACCGATATCTCCAACGCTTCGCGGCCGATCACGTCGAAGGAAATGGTCGACTGCAAGGCCGCTGGCGTCGATTACATCGAAATGCCGGTCGCCTACGATGCGCTGACCGTCGTGATCAACCCGAAGAACACCTTCCTCAAGCAGGCAACGGTCGAAGAAATGAAGACCCTGTGGGAGCCGGCCGCCCAGGGCAAGATCATGAAGTGGAACCAGGTCAATCCGGCCTGGCCTGATGCCCCGGTCAAGCTGTTCGGCGCCGGCGCCGATTCCGGCACCTTCGAATACTTCACCGAAGCGATGGTCGGCAAGGCCAAATCCTCGCGCGGCGACTACACCGCATCGGAAGACGACAATGTGCTGGTCCAGGGTGTTTCCCGCGACGTCAACGCCATCGGTTACTTCGGTTATGCCTACTACGCCGAGAACATGTCCCGCCTGAAGGGTCTGCCGATCGTCAATCCGAAGACCGGCAAGGCCGTCGAGCCGTCCGGCGCCAACGTCGAGAACGGCACCTATGCGCCGCTGTCGCGTCCGATCTTCGTGTACGTCAAGGCCAAGTCGCTGGAAAAGCCGGAAGTGCGTGAGTTCGTCGAGTTCTACATGAAGAACGCCGAAAAGCTGGTGCGCGAAGTCAAGTACGTGCCGCTGCCGAAGTCGATCTATGAAGGCAACATCAAGCACGCCAAGGAAAAGAAGGTCGGCACCGTGTTTGGCGGCCACAATGAAATCGGTATTACCGTTGAAGAAATCATGAAGCGCGAAGCCAAGATGTAAACTGCGTACGGGCATTACGGTGCCCGCCGCCGAAAATCCGCCCCTCCGGGGGCGGACTTTCATCCAAAAAGGTTCTTCAAGTGAATCACGCCATGTCTGCAAACAATGTTTCCGACCTGCATCAGGTCAGCGATCGCCTGGCCAAGAACGCCATGCGCCACGCCAGCGAGCGTCTCATCGAGATGCTGCTGTTCGCTGCCGCCGCGGTCTCCGTGCTGACCACCGTCGGCATCGTCTATGTCCTCGTTTCCGAGTCCTTCCATTTCTTTCAGACCGTCAGCATCGTCGACTTTCTGACCGACAACCAATGGACTCCGCTGTTCGATGATGCCCACTACGGCATCATGGTGCTCATTTCCGGTACCCTGGTTTCTTCCGGTGTGGCCCTTCTCGTCGCCATTCCGATGGGCACGATCATCGCCATCTACCTCTCCGAATTCGCCAATTCAAAAGTGCGTGAAATCGCCAAGCCGGTCCTTGAACTGCTCGGCGGCATTCCGACCATCGTCTTCGGCTACTTTGCGCTGCTCATCGTGACCCCGCTGCTGCAGAAGGTCCTGCCCGAACTGCCGGGCTTCTCGCTGCTCTCCGCCGGCCTGGTGATGGGCATCATGATCGTGCCGTACATCGCCTCGCTGTCCGAGGATGCCATGCGCGCCGTGCCGATGAGCATGCGCGAAGGTTCCTACGCGATGGGCGCGACCAAGTTGTATACGGCGATCCACGTCGTCGTTCCGGCCGCCGTTTCGGGCCTGGCCGCTTCCTACATCCTGGCCATTTCCCGGGCGGTCGGCGAAACGATGATTCTCGCCGTCGCCGCCGGCATGCAGCCCAACCTGACCTGGAACCCGATGGAGCCGGCGGCGACCATCACTTCCTACATCGTTCAGGTCGCGCTGGGTGACCTGCCGCACGGCTCGATCGGCTATCAAACCATTTTTGCCGCGGGCCTGACCCTGCTGCTGATCACGCTGGCCTTCAATATCTTTGGCCAGTGGCTGCGCCGTCGCTTCCGGGAGGCTTACTAACATGCAACAAGCACTGACGACTGAACAAATCCGCACGCTGATTGCGCGCGGCAAAATGAAAGACACGCTGTTCCAGGCGCTCGGCATCATCTGCCTGGGAATCGGTCTGCTGGTCATTTTCCTGCTGGTCGGCGACATGCTGAACCGCGGCATGGAACGGCTCAGCCTCGACTTCTTCACCAACTTCGCCTCGCGCCGGGCCGGCCAGTCCGGCATCCTGTCGGCCTGGGTCGGCACCATCCTGGTGATGTTCGTCACCGCGCTCGCCGCCGTGCCGCTCGGCGTCGCCGCCGGGGTCTATCTCGAGGAATACTCCAAGCGCAACTGGGTGACCGACATCATCGAGATCAACATCACCAATCTGGCGGCGGTGCCGTCGATCGTCTATGGCCTGCTGGCGCTCGGCATCTTCGTCTATACCTTCGGCTTCGGCCAGAGCATCCTGTCGGCCGGTCTGACGCTGGCTCTGCTCATCCTGCCGATCGTCATCGTGTCGACCCGCGAAGCGATCCGCGCCATTCCGGCAATGATCCGCGAAGGCTCGATGGCGGTCGGTGCGACCCGCTGGCAGACCTGCCGTTACCACATCATCCCCTACGCCATGCCCGGCATCCTGACCGGCGTGATCATCGGCCTGGCCCGCGCCATCGGGGAAACGGCGCCGATCATCACCATCGGCGCGCTGACCTTCATCGCCTTCCTGCCGCCGGTGCCCTTTACCGGCGAGCCGGCTGCCGGCCTGTTCGACTGGGTGATGTCGCCCTTCACGGTGATGCCGATCCAGATCTTCAACTGGACCTCGCGTCCCGACCCGGCCTTCGAAGTGAACGCCGCCGCCGCCGGCTTCGTGCTGATGGCCATGGTGCTGTCGATGAACGCCGTCGCCATCTACCTGCGCTACAAGATGCGCAAGAACATCAAGTGGTAAATCCTTAGGTCAACGTCGGACAAACCAGCATAAATGAATACTGAAATGGACGCTCAAATGCAGATTCACGATCACCCCACGCTCAAGGCGGAAGCCCGTAACCTGAACTTCTTTTACGGTGAAGCCAAGGCGCTGAAGAACATCAACATGCCGATCTACGACAAGAAGGTGACCGCGCTGATCGGGCCTTCCGGTTGCGGCAAATCGACCTACCTGCGTAGCTTCAACCGCATGCATGACCTCTACCCGGGCAACCGCTACGAGGGCGAGATCCGCTTCTTCCCGGACAACACCAACCTGCTGTCGCCGGATGTCGATCCGATCGAAGTGCGGATGCGCATCGGCATGGTTTTCCAGAAGCCGAACCCGTTCCCCAAGACGATTTTCGAGAACGTCGCCTACGGCCTGCGCGTCCGCGGCGAGAACAACAAGCGGGCGCTCGACGACAAGGTCGAACAGGCCCTGCGCGGCGCCGCGATCTGGGACGAAGTGAAGGACCGCCTGCAGGATCTGGCGCCCAATCTTTCCGGCGGTCAGCAGCAGCGTCTGTGCATCGCCCGCGCCCTGGCGACCGATCCCGAACTGCTGCTGTTCGACGAGCCGACTTCGGCGCTCGACCCGATTGCCACCGGCGCCATCGAAGAACTGGTGCACGAGCTGAAAAAGCGCGTGACGATTCTCATCGTCACCCACAACATGCAGCAGGCGGCGCGCGTTTCCGACTACACCGCCTACATGTACCTGGGTGAAATGATCGAATTCGGCAAGACCGACGAAATCTTCATCAAGCCGCAGGACAAGCGCACTGAAGACTACATCACCGGCCGTATGGGTTAACGAGGATAGCGACATGAACGAAAGCCAACACCTTTCCAGCCAGTTCGACGAAGAACTCAGCCGTCTGCGCACCCATGTGCTGCAGATGGGCGGTCTGGTCGAAACCCAGGTTTCCGCAGCCATCGATGCCTACACGACGGGCGAAGTGGCGAGCGTCAAGACCATCGTCGAGACCGACCGCAAGGTCAATGAACTCGAAAAGGCCATCGACGACGATTGCGCCCACGTCATCGCCAAGCGTCAGCCGACGGCTTCCGATCTGCGTTTGGTGCTTGGCATCAGCAAGATTGTCACCGACCTCGAACGGGCCGGCGACGAAGCCAAGAAGATCGCCAAGGGCGTCCGCCGCATCTACGAAAACGGCCATACGCCGTCGCAGTACGGCGTCGGCATCCGCCATCTGGCCGAAGCGGCGCTGATCATGGTGCGCCAGGCCCTCGACGCCTTTGCCCGCCTCGATACGGCGCAGGCCAGGGAAGTCATCCGGGCCGATTCCGATGTCGATACCGAATTCAAGTCGATCATCCGCCAGTTGATCACCCACATGATGGAAGACCCGCGGACCATTACCACCTCGATCGACATCATCACCATCGCCCGCGCCATCGAGCGCATCGGCGATCACGCGAAGAATGTCTCGGAGCAGGTGATCTACGTGGTCGAAGGGCGGGATGTCCGCCATACCGGCAAGGAGAGCGTCAAGTGACACCGACGATTCTGGTTGTCGAAGACGAACCGGCGATCCAGGAGCTTGTCGTGATCAACCTCAAGCACGCCGGCTTTCTCGTCGTGCGCTCAAGCAGCGCCGAGGAGGCCGAGTCGGCGATTCGTGCTGCCCTGCCGGACCTCGTCGTGCTCGATTGGATGCTGCCCGGCCAGTCCGGGGTGGCGCTGGCCAAGAAAATCCGCGGCGACGAACGGACCCGCGAACTGCCGATCATCATGCTCACTGCCCGTGTCCATGAAGAAGACAAGGTGCAGGGGCTGGAGGCCGGGGCCGACGATTACGTCACTAAACCCTTCTCGCCCAAGGAACTGGTCGCCCGCGTCCGCGCCGTGCTGCGCCGGCGGGCGCCGCATCTGGCCGGCGAAGCCGTCGAGGTCGGCAATCTCGCGCTCAATCCGGCGACCCATCGGGTGCTGGCTGGCGGCCAACCGATCGAACTGGGGCCGACCGAATTCCGTCTGCTCTTCTTCTTCATGACCCATGCCGAACGGGTGTACACCCGCGCCCAGTTGCTCGATGAAGTGTGGGGTGATCACGTCTTCATCGAGGAGCGTACGGTCGATGTCCATATCCGCCGGCTGCGCGCCGCGCTGGAAACCTCCGGCCACCATGAGCGGGTCGAGACGGTGCGCGGCACCGGTTATCGCTTCCGGGGAGCCTGAAGCGGGTGTCGGCACAAGTAATTCGGGCGCTAGTTCTCGCCCTGTTGACCGGTGTGGCGGCCTTGCCGGTTGGCATCTTTTTCGCCGAATGGGCCGGCTGGACGATCTTCTGTGCCGGTCTCGGGCTGCAGATGGCGTTCCATTTTCGCAACTTTTCCCGCCTTGATCGCTGGTCGCAGGCTCCGGTCGTCGATAGCAGTCTGGAAGGCGAGGGCGCCTGGGACGGCATTTTCGGTCGTCTGTATCGGCACGAGAAAGACCTGCGGCAGCAGATCGCCCAACGCGAGGAGGAGATTGCCCGGATCATTGCCGCCGCCCAGGCGCTGACCGACGGCGTCGTCCTGCTCGACCTGAACAACCAGATCGTCTTCTGCAACACGACGGCCGAGACACAACTGGGCTTGATGCTACGAACCGATTTCGGCCAGCCGATCGTCAATCTGGTGCGTCGCCCCGAATTCGTCGCCTATCTGGAAGCCGAGGATTTCTCCCGGCCACTGACCCTGCGCTTCGACCGCAAGGAAGAGCGGGTCCTTTCCATCCACCTCATTCCCTATGCCGGTGACCGCCGGCTGATGCAAATCAAGGACGTGACGCAAGCCGATCGTCTGGACCGCATGCGGCGCGATTTCGTCGCCAATGTTTCGCATGAATTGCGCACGCCGCTGACGGTGCTCGCCGGCTTTCTCGAAACCCTGCAGGAAATCGAGCTCGATCGCGATGAACAGCAGCGTTTCCTGGCGATGATGTCCGAACAATCGATGCGCATGGAGTCGATCGTGCAGGATCTGCTCACTCTGTCGTCGATCGAATCCGCCCCGCCGCCGGAAAGCGAACTGGTCGACATGGCCAACCTGATCGACAAGCTGCGCCGCGATGCCGAAGCGCTATCGGCCGGCCGTCACACCATCGTCGTCGAAAGCGACGGGCGGGGTGACCTGCGCGGCGCCGAGCCGGAGCTGGTCAGTGCCTTCGGCAATCTGGTGGCCAACGCCGTGCGCTACACCCCGGCTGGCGGCACCGTGCGCATCAGCTGGCAGGCCAGTCCGCAGGGGGCGGAATTCGCCGTCGAAGATACCGGCATCGGTATCGAAGCCAAACATATTCCCCGGCTGACCGAACGCTTCTATCGCGTCGACCGGGGCCGCTCGCGCGATGCCGGCGGGACCGGCCTCGGGCTGGCCATCGTCAAGCATTCGCTGAGTCGCCATCAGGCCCAGCTGGAGATCAAGAGCACGCCGGGCGTCGGTAGCCGGTTTGCCGCGAAGTTTCCGGCCAGCCGCGTCGCCGGCGTTTAAGGCCGGCCGCCGAATTCCCGATGGGGCCGGCGCCTTTCGGTGATAATCCGGGCCGGTCGCGCTTTCGCGACCAAACTGCAGGCAAGGAAACCCCGATGAGCATGTCGAAGACCGATCTGGAAAAGAACCGCGGAATCAAAATCAATGGCAAGGTGGGCGCCACCGCCATTCCCGGCCGCTTTGCCGGCGGCGCGGCAAGCGCCGTGGACAAGCGCGAGCAGCGCCGGCAGGACCGGGCGTCCGGCCAGATTCCCTTCGCCTGCAAGCTGCCGGCCGAGCTGGTCAAGCAATTGCAGGAACGCGGCATGGCCCACGAAGGCGGGATCAACGTCTTCGTCGCCGAATTGATCGCCAAGGCACTGACCGCAGCCTGAAGTCCCCAGGTTCGCCGGCGCCACAGCCCGGCCCGCCGGAAAATTTCCGGCGCTACCGCTATTGCCCGTGCCGTCCGCGGGTACCGGTTTTCAGGCGTGCGTCAGCCGCCATTCATTGAGTGCCGTGTTGGCGCTCGCGAAGCTCGTCAGCAGAACCACCCCGTCGATTCCAGCCAGGCGCTGAACGCCTTGACCGCCGACCCACAGCGCGACGGCCGGTGGCAACACCTGGCGCAGTTGCTGGAGCAGGCCGGGAATCTGTCGCTGCGCAAAGGCCGTCGAGAACGACAAGGCGACGATGTCGGCCTGATGGGCCGTGGCCGCCCGGCCGATTTCGAGCAGTGGCATCTGGGTGCCGAGCGGCACGCATTCGGCTCCTTCCAGCGAGAACAAGGCTTCAACCATCAGCAGGCCGAGGACGTGCGGTTCGTCGGGCACGCTGGTCAGCAGGATGCGCGGACTGCGTTTGCCATCGGGCAGCGCCGCGATGGCCTGGCGCAACACGCGCTTGGTCAGTTCGGTGAATAGGTGCTCCTCGAAGACGGCAAAACGGCCATCTTCCCAGGCTTCGCCAACTAGCTGGGTGAGCGGCGCGATGGTGTCCTGGACAAAACCTTGCAGGCCCTGGCGGGCCAGGCACTGCTGCATGGCCTGCTGATAGCCGGCGCTGTCGTGTTGCTTGATCAGCGCGAGCAGGGGCGCGAGGTCCTCGCCGGCCACTGCTGCGGCGGCTGGACGTGCTGTTGCACGGCGCGGTGCCAGGCAGCTCAGTTCTTCGCTCGGCATCGCCATCAGCTTGCCCGGCCGGTGGCCCAAGTCCATCAAGCGTTTGATCAGGCGCAGGCGGTCCACCTGCTCGGTCGGGTAGCTGCGCTCGCCGTTCGCGTCGCGATGCGGGATCGGGAAACCGTAGCGCCGCTCCCACATCCGCAGGACATCCTTGGAGAGCCCGGTGTCGCGTTCGACTGCCGCAATGTTAAAACAGGGTGTATTCATTTTGTCCTGAACAAATGTTAGACAAACCGTTGACAATTCAAACTTTGATGCTTATCTTACGAACAAATGTTCTATTTGTCTAGGACAAACAATCAAGGAGTTGGACATGTTCGGAAACCTCAAATCTTGGCTAGCCATTGCCGGTGTGCTGTCATTCGGCACGCTGCCGCTTGCTGCGGCTGCCGCCGACTGTCCACCTCTGCTCAATTACAGTTTTCCCGGGCTGCTCGATGGCCAGCCGCAGTCGTTGTGCCAGTACAGCGGCAAGGTCATCCTGGTGGTCAATACCGCCAGTTACTGCGGTTTTACCTCGCAGTACGACGGCCTGGAAAAGCTCTATGCCCGCCTCAAGGGGCAGGGGCTGGTGGTGCTCGGCTTTCCGTCCAACGATTTTGGCGAGCAGGAACCGGGGAGCAGCAAGGAGATCGCCGATTTCTGCCGGCTGACCTACGGCGTCGAGTTTCCGATGCTCGGCAAGACGGTGGTCCGCGGCAAGGCGGCCAATCCTTTCTATATGCGGCTGGCCGAGATCACCGACAGCCGGCCCAAATGGAACTTCCACAAATACCTGATCAACCGCGATGCGACGCAGGTGGTGGCGTTCGGCAGCATGACCAAGCCGGACGACAAGGATCTGCTGAAGAAAATCGATGAGTTCCTCAAGTAAACGCCGTCCGCCCAACAGGAGCCAACGATGAACGCCCCGCACCCCTTCATTGACCGACCGCAACGGATCGCCGTGGTCGGCGCCGGCATCTCCGGCCTGGCCAGCGCCTGGCTGCTCGGCAAGCAACATCGGGTCACCTTGTTCGAGGCCGCGCCTTATCTCGGCGGCCACACCAATACGGTGGACGTGCATCTCGAAGGCAAGACGCATCCGGTCGATACCGGCTTCCTGGTCTTCAACGAGCAGACCTACCCGAACCTGATCGCCTTGTTTGCCGAGCTTGGCGTCGCCAGCGTCGAAACCGAGATGTCTTTTGCGGTCAGCCTCGAAAATCCCGATCTCGAATGGGCCGGCAGCAGTCTGGCCACTGTCTTCGGCCAGAAACGCAATCTGCTGCGTCGGCGCTTCTGGTCGATGCTGTCCGACATCCTGCGCTTCAACCGCGACAGTCGCCGCTGGCTGGCCAGGCACCCGGAGAGCACGCTCAGTCTGCGGGCTTTCCTCAACGACGGGCGCTATTCGAGCGCCTTTGCCGAGTGGTATCTGCTGCCGATGGCGGCGGCGATCTGGTCCTGCCCGACCGGCGAGATGCTCGATACGCCGCTCGCCACATTCATCCGCTTCTGCCAGAACCATGGCCTGCTGCAGATTTTCGACCGGCCGATGTGGCGAACGGTGAAGGGCGGCGGGCGCCAATACGTGCGCAAGATCGCTGCCCAACTGAGCGACATCCGTCTTGCCTGCCCGGTTTTTTCGGTCAGCCGCGAGGCCGCCGGGCTGCGCCTGACCCATGCGGCGGGCAGCGAGCTGTTCGACCGGGTGGTGATGGCCTGCCACAGCGATCAGGCGCTGGCCATTCTCGGCGGCGCGGCAACCGAGGCGCAGCGCGACGTGCTGGCGGCGATCCGCTACCAGCCGAATCGCGCCGTGCTGCACAGTGATCCGCGTCTGTTGCCGCGCGACGAAAAGCTCTGGTCGGCATGGAATTACTTCGCCGGCAGTGGCGAGCCGGGCCGTCAGCCGGTCGCCGTCTCCTATCTGATCAACCGGCTGCAGCCCCTGCCATTCACCACGCCGGTCGTCGTCACGCTGAATCCGGCGCGTCAGCCGGACTCGGCCAAGGTGATTGCCGAATTCGACTACGCCCATCCGATCTTCGACGGCCCGGCGATTGCCGCCCAGCAACGACTGGCCGAAGTCCAGGGCGATAACGGCATCTGGCTGGCCGGTGCCTGGGGCAGCTACGGTTTTCATGAAGATGGACTGAAGTCGGCGCTGCGTGTCAGCAACGGCCTTGGGGTGCTGGCGCCGTGGCAGGCCGCCGCGGCACCGCTCGGTCGCGAGTTGGCCCATGTCTGAGCGCAAGCTGGCCGCACCGCCGCGCCTGCTCGTCGGTCACGTGATGCACCGCCGACTGCGCCCGGTGGTTCATGCCTTCGTCTATCCGGTCTTTTTCGTGCAGTTGCCGCTCGCCGATCTGGCCTCGGCCAATCGCTGGTTGTTCGGCGTCGACCGCCGCCGCTTGCTCAGTTTTCGCCGGAAAGATCATGGTCCGCGCGACGGCAGTCCGCTCTTGCCGTGGATTCAGGCGAAGCTCCGCGAGCATGGTTTGCCGGTCGATGGCGAGATCGTTCTCCAGTGTTTTCCGCGCGTCCTCGGTTACGTCTTCAATCCGGTCAGCTTCTGGTTCTGCCATGACGGGGGTGGCGAGCTGATCGCCGTGCTGGCCGAGGTCAGCAACACCTTCGGCGGTCGCCACAGTTATCTGCTGCACCATCCGGACGGCGCACCGCTGCGCGATGGCGAGGAATTGACGGCGACCAAGGATTTTCATGTCTCGCCGTTTTGTCAGGTCGAAGGCGGCTATCGCTTCCGCTTCGATCTGCAGCGCAAGTACCCGCAGGTCCGGATCGATTACGCCGATGCCGAGGGCCAACTATTGCTGACTTCGATCTCCGGCAAGCCCGCGGCCTGGTCTTCGCGGGCGCTGCTCGGCGCCTTGTTGCGCATGCCCTGGTTGACCGTCGGCGTGATGTTTCGCATCCACTGGCAGGCATTCCGGCTCTGGCTGAAGGGCGTGCCCTTCGTCGGCGCCCATCCGCCGGCCGCATCTCACCCTCTCCGGGAATCGACCAAATGAATAACACCCTGACCCTGCGCGGCGCCGACCATCTCGCCCGCGACACCCGACTGGTTTTTGCGCTGCTCGACAGATTGCGGGGCGGCATGCTCGAAGTCCGCCTGCCCGACGGTTCAAGCCAGCTCTTTGGCGATGGCGAGCATGGCGTGACGCTGCAGGTGCACGACGAAGCGATGTTCGGCCAGGTGCTGGCCAAGGGCGATATCGGGCTGGCTGAGGCCTATCTCGACGGTTACTGGGATTCGCCCGATGTCACCGGGCTGCTGACGCTGCTCGCGAAAAACCGCGCGGCGCTGCGTTCCGCGGTCTACGGCTCGTGGCGCAAGCTGCTGGTAGCCCGCGTCCGGCACTGGCTCAACGGCAACAGCCGGGCCGGCAGCAAGCGCAACATCATGGCCCATTACGACCTCGGCAACGATTTCTACAAGCTCTGGCTGGATCCCGGCATGAGCTATTCGAGCGCCCTCTATCGGGCGGTCGATGACGGCAGCCTGGAAAAAGCCCAAAGTGCCAAATACCGCCGCATCCTGCGCCGGCTGAAGGCGGCGCCGGGCGACCGCGTGCTGGAAATCGGCTGCGGCTGGGGCGGCTTTGCCGAAATGGCCGTCGCCGAGGGCTTGCAGGTAACCGGCCTGACCTTGTCGCCGGCCCAGCTGGCATGGGCCCAACGGCGTGTGCCGGCGGCCGACCTTCGCTTGCAGGACTATCGCGACACGACCGAGCGATTCGACCACGTCGTTTCGATCGAAATGTTCGAAGCGGTTGGCGAGCGCTGGTGGCCGAGCTATTTCAAGAGCGTGGCGCGGGCGCTGAAGCCGGGCGGTCGGATGGTGATCCAGAGCATCACCATCCGCGACGACCTGTTCGCCAGCTATCGCAAGGGCACCGACTTCATCCAGCAATACATTTTTCCCGGCGGCATGCTGCCCTCGCGCGCCGCCTTCCGCGCGGCGGCCGCCAGGCAGGGCCTGACCGTGCATGCCGAGTACGCCTTTGGCGCCGACTACGCCCGGACGCTGGCCGAGTGGCGCCACACTTTCGAGCGGAAATGGCCGGAAATCGCGGCACTCGGTTTCGACGAGCACTTCCGTCGCCTGTGGCGTCTCTATCTCTGCTATTGCGAGGCCGGTTTCCTGGCCGGCAATGTCGATGTCGTCCATTTTGAACTCCGCCATCACTAGGCGCCGGCTGCTCGGCCTGCTCGCCGCCTGGCCGCTGCTCGGCGGGGCCGCCGAGAACCCGCTGGCCGGCTTCAGCCGCTGGGGCAGCGGCGAATTCCGGCGCTTCGGCTTCCTGATCTATGAAGCGACGCTGTGGGCTGCCGGCGACGACCCGGCCCGCCCGCCGCTGGCCTTGAAACTGACCTACCGGCGCAGTATCGCCGGCAAGGACATCGCCGAGGCCAGCGTCAAGGAAATCCGTGCGCTCGGGATGGCCGACGAGACCCAGCTCAGGCTGTGGGGCGAGCAGATGGCGCGCATCTTTCCCGACGTCGGGCCTGGCGACCAGATCACCGGCTTGCATCTGCCGACTGGCGCCCGCTTTTTCTACAACGACCGTCTGATCGGCGCGCTCGGCGATCCGGCCTTCGCCAACGCCTTCTTCGCCATCTGGCTCGATGCCCGAACCAGCGCCCCGGCTTTGCGCAGCGCACTGCTCAAGCGTCCGGCGGCGTGAGATGACCAACGGCCGCATTCTTGCCTACGGTCTGCTCGGCCTGCCGCTGGCCTTTGCCGCGCTGCCAATCTATGTCCATGTGCCGCGTTTCTACGCCGAAACCTTCGGCATGGAACTGGCGCTGCTCGGCGCCATCCTGCTCGGCACGCGCCTGCTCGACGCCGGCATCGACCCGTGGCTCGGCTGGCTGGCCGATCGCGTGGCGCGCCCTGGCATGGTGGCGATTGCGCTGCTGCCTTTTGCCATCGGCTTCGTCGCGCTGCTCAATCCGCCGGCCGAGCATGCGGCCATCTGGCTGGCCGGTTCGCTGGCCTTGACCTACGTCGGCTTCTCGGCTGCCTCGGTCGCCTATCAGGCCTGGGGCGCGGATATCGGTATCGACTCCGGGCTGCGCACCAAGCTGACCGCCGCCCGCGAAGGCTTCGGCCTGCTCGGCGTGGTGCTGGCAGCTGCCTTGCCGGCAGTCTTGGCGAGCAATCTGAGCGACGGCATCGCACGCCTCTCGTGGATCCTGCCGCCGCTGCTGTTGATCGCCGCACTCGCCACCTTCAGTCGGGCGGGCGGCACGCTGCCTTCGGCGCCGCCCTTTGCCGGTGGGCGGCTGGCGCAGCCCTTATTGCCCAGCCTGCGCCGGGTCTTCGCCGATCCGGCTTTTCGCCGGCTGCTCGGCGTCTTCGTCGCCAATGGCATCGCCGCCGCGCTGCCGGCCACGCTTTTCCTGTTCTTCGTCGCCGACGTGCTGCAACTCGAAACGGCGAGCGGCCCCTTGCTGGCCCTCTACTTCATTGCCGGCGCCGCCTCGTTGCCGCTATGGGTGAAACTTGCCGGGCGTTTCGGCCGTGTCTACGCCTGGCTGGGGGCCATCGGCCTTTCGATTGCCGCGTTTGCCGGTGCCAGCCTGCTCGCCAGCGGCGATCTGTGGGCCTTCGCGGCCATCTGTATCGCCTCGGGCCTGGCGCTTGGTGCCGATCTGGCACTGCCGGCAGCGATCGCTGCCGACCTGGGCGAACGTCAGGGGCAGGCCGGCGCCTGTTTCGGGGTCTGGAATTTCGTCGCCAAGCTCAATCTGGCGCTGGCCGCCGGGCTGGCCTTGCCGCTGCTCGCCTTGCTCGGTTATGTGCCGGGTGGCACGCAGGGGCTGGGCGCCCTTACTTTTGCCTATGCCTTGTTGCCGCTCGGCTTCAAGTTGCTAGCCGGCGTGCTGCTCTGGCGCTGGCGTCATTATCTGGAGATCTGACATGAAACTCGTTATGGCTGCCGCCTTCACGCTTGGCCTGGCCGGCTGTGCGTCGCCCGGAGTCGAGCAATACCGCAGCGAACAACCGCCCCTCGATATGAAGACCTATCTGAATGGCACACTCGACGCCTGGGGCATGTTCCAGGGCCGCTCCGGCGAGGTGAAAAAGCGCTTCCATGTCGTCATCGATGCGCAATGGACGGGCGATACCGGCATCCTCGACGAGAACTTCAAGTGGTCCGACGGCACCACTTCGCGCCGGGTGTGGACGCTGACCAAGCAGGCGGATGGCACATTCCGGGGGCGGGCCGACGATGTGGTCGGCGAGGCAATCGGCGAAGTCGCCGGCAATGCGCTGCGCTGGCGCTATGTGCTGGCCCTGCCGGTCGACGGCAAGGTTTATCACGTCAATTTCGACGACTGGATGTACCTGATGGACGACAAGGTGATGATGAACCGCTCCTATATGAGCAAGTGGGGCTTCAACCTGGGCGAAGTGACGCTGACCTTCGTCAAGCGCTGAGCCGGCGATGAACCCGAAAATCACCGAGTGGCAAGGCAGGCGTGTCTGGCTGGTCGGCGCCTCGAGCGGCATTGGCGCCGCGCTGGCCCGCGACCTGGCCGGACGCGGTGCGCGGCTGGCCCTCTCCGGGCGCGATGGCGGCAAACTGCAGGCGCTGGAAATCGCCAACGCCTTGGTGCTCCCTTGCGATGCGACCGACACCGCCAGCCTGGGCGCGGCGCATCAGGTGCTCGTCACGACAATGGGCGGCGTCGATCTGGTGCTTTACCTGGCCGGCGACTACGTGCCGATGCAGGCCGCCGGGTTTGACCTTGAGTTGGCGGAAAAGGTCGTCGCCGTCAATTTCACCGGCGCGATGCGCCTGGCTGCAACGGTCCTCCCCGATCTGCTTGGCGCGGGCGGCGGAATTGCCTTCTGCGCCAGCGTCGCCGGCTACCGTGGCTTGCCGAAGGCACTGGCCTACGGACCGGGCAAGGCGGCACTGATCCACTTTGCCGAATGTCTGCATCTCGAGCTGGCGCCCAAGGGGATTGGTGTCTGGGTCATCAACCCGGGCTTTGTCGCCACCCGGCTGACGGCCAAGAACGATTTCAACATGCCGGCGCTGCTGACGCCGGAGCAGGCGGCGGTTGCGACGCTCGATGGTTTCCGTCGCGGCAAATTCGAGATTCACTACCCGAAGCGATTTACCTGGGTCATGAAGCTGCTGGCGCTGCTGCCCTACGCCTGGTATTTCCCGCTGGTTCGTCGATTCACCGGAGGCTGACATGACGTTGCCCGAACTGATTCGCTTCTACCAAGATCTTTCCCCGGACAGCGTTGCCCGCTTTCCGGAGTTCTATAGCGAGAACGCCTATTTCAAGGATCCGTTCAACGAGGTGCACGGCCTCGTCGCCATCCAGCGCATCTTCACCCATATGTATACGCAGGTCGTCGAACCACGCTTCACCATTACCGGGCAGGTCGCCGACGCCAATGGCGCGATGTTGGTCTGGGAACTCAGCTACTGCTTCGGCTCATGGGGCAAAGGCGAAACGCAGATCATGCGCGGCGTCTCGCATCTGAAATTCGACGCCGACGGCAAAGTGAATTACCACCGCGACTATTGGGATACGGCGGAGGAGTTATATATGAAGCTGCCGGTTATCGGCCTGTTAATGCGTCTACTAAGAAAAGCACTGGCCGCTTGATTGATGAGCAACGTCTGACGCCTCTTCTTGGGTCTCTTCGGCAGTGCAAAAGCGAAAGTATCAAGTTATTTTCACTGGCGCCTTGACCTTCGGTTTGAGATCTATATAATGCGCAGCTCTTCTGCAGCGGCGGGTGTTTTCGGCGGTTGGAGAAGAGGAAGCAGAAAGAAGAAGTTGAGCTGAAAAGCTTGACGGGAGTAGAGAAGAGGTTCATAATTCGGCCTCTCTGCTGCAGACGAAGCGAAAGCGACGGCGCAGTGCAGGAAGTGATCTTTAACAATTTGGACAATCGATAGGTGTGGGTGCCTTGATGCGAAAGCGGCGCAAGTCGCAAAAAGTATTAAAGGCAATCACACGGATGGAGAGATCCATCGAGGTAGAAGTCAAATTCTACCGTCAGTGAATTGTGAGTAATTAGTTGGATTGAACTGAAGAGTTTGATCCTGGCTCAGATTGAACGCTGGCGGCATGCCTTACACATGCAAGTCGAACGGCAGCACGGGAGCAATCCTGGTGGCGAGTGGCGAACGGGTGAGTAATGTATCGGAACGTACCTTTCAGTGGGGGATAACGTAGCGAAAGTTACGCTAATACCGCATATTCTCTGAGGAGGAAAGCAGGGGACCTTCGGGCCTTGCGCTGTTAGAGCGGCCGATATCAGATTAGCTAGTTGGTGGGGTAAAAGCTCACCAAGGCGACGATCTGTAGCGGGTCTGAGAGGATGATCCGCCACACTGGAACTGAGACACGGTCCAGACTCCTACGGGAGGCAGCAGTGGGGAATTTTGGACAATGGGCGCAAGCCTGATCCAGCCATGCCGCGTGAGTGAAGAAGGCCTTCGGGTTGTAAAGCTCTTTCGGCCGGGAAGAAATCGCATTGGTTAATACCTGGTGTGGATGACGGTACCGGAATAAGAAGCACCGGCTAACTACGTGCCAGCAGCCGCGGTAATACGTAGGGTGCGAGCGTTAATCGGAATTACTGGGCGTAAAGCGTGCGCAGGCGGTTTTGTAAGACAGGCGTGAAATCCCCGGGCTCAACCTGGGAACTGCGCTTGTGACTGCAAGGCTAGAGTACGGCAGAGGGGGGTGGAATTCCACGTGTAGCAGTGAAATGCGTAGAGATGTGGAGGAACACCAATGGCGAAGGCAGCCCCCTGGGTCGATACTGACGCTCATGCACGAAAGCGTGGGTAGCAAACAGGATTAGATACCCTGGTAGTCCACGCCCTAAACGATGTCAACTAGGTGTTGGGAGGGTAAAACCTTTTAGTACCGGAGCTAACGCGTGAAGTTGACCGCCTGGGGAGTACGGCCGCAAGGTTAAAACTCAAAGGAATTGACGGGGACCCGCACAAGCGGTGGATGATGTGGATTAATTCGATGCAACGCGAAAAACCTTACCTACCCTTGACATGTCAGGAAGTCTTGAGAGATTGAGATGTGCCCGAAAGGGAACCTGAACACAGGTGCTGCATGGCTGTCGTCAGCTCGTGTCGTGAGATGTTGGGTTAAGTCCCGCAACGAGCGCAACCCTTGTCGTTAATTGCCATCATTTAGTTGGGCACTTTAGCGAGACTGCCGGTGACAAACCGGAGGAAGGTGGGGATGACGTCAAGTCCTCATGGCCCTTATGGGTAGGGCTTCACACGTCATACAATGGTCGGTACAAAGGGTCGCCAACCCGCGAGGGGGAGCCAATCCCAGAAAGCCGATCGTAGTCCGGATTGCAGGCTGCAACTCGCCTGCATGAAGTCGGAATCGCTAGTAATCGTGGATCAGCATGTCACGGTGAATACGTTCCCGGGTCTTGTACACACCGCCCGTCACACCATGGGAGCGGGTTCCGCCAGAAGTAGGTAGCCTAACCGCAAGGAGGGCGCTTACCACGGCGGGGTTCGTGACTGGGGTGAAGTCGTAACAAGGTAGCCGTAGGGGAACCTGCGGCTGGATCACCTCCTTTCTAGAGAAAAGCATCAGTGGCACCCACAACCTATCGATTGTTCAAACGTAGCGCAAACAGACGAGGGTCTGTAGCTCAGTCGGTTAGAGCACCGTCTTGATAAGGCGGGGGTCGTTGGTT